>JBDHAF010000237.1:0-4868 GCA_039588255.1 Gemmatimonadota bacterium
GAGGGAATCCGGATGCTGGTGAAAAGATCCCCGGGGCGCAGCACGGTCATGCGCGTGATATCGGTTCCGGGCCCAATGAAGAAGTCGTCTGCGTTGATCACCCGTTCCCGCTTTGCGTTCCGAATCACCATCTGGGCATCCAACGCGATCAACGCTCCTGCCGTGTCAGACGGGTTGACCGCCACGCAGCGGTTGGCACCGAAAATACAATGCTCGCGGTTCATGGCGGTGGGCGCCGACGCATAGCAAATGTTTCCGCCGGCGCGGTAGCACGGCCAGCCGGCGCGGTAATACCAACAGCGGGTATCCTGCGACACGTTGCCGCCCAGGGTGCCCTGATGCCTGATCTGCGGCGTGGCGACCTGTCTCGTCGCCGAGGCGAGCAGTTCGTAGCTCGCGAGGATATCCGAGTGCCCCGCCACCTCGGTGAGAGTCGTCATCGCGCCGATCTCGATGCCGTCCTCAGTGGACCGGACACCTCGCAACTCCTCCACGCCGCCCAGGTCCACCACGACCTTCGGTCGCTTGATGCGATCCTTGAGCCAATCGAAGCTGTCCAATCCACCGGCGAGAACCCACGAGTCGTCCCCGTGTTGGTCCAGCAGGGCGATTGCATCCTCCACGCTGGCAGGTTGGAAGAGCTCGAACGCTGGAATCATGTCGCGCATTACGGCCATCGCTCAGTCCTCCCGATCACACGTGGATTTCGAGTGGTCCGTACGGCTGCTCTCGGCCTTCGAGGGCGGCCAGGATCACGTCGGCGGTCAGGGGCGTGCGGCAGAGACACTGCCCGCCCAGTGCATCGGCGATGGCCGAGGCGACGGCCGCCGATCCTGCGCCCACAGGGGGCTCCCCAATGCCCTTGGCGCCAACAGGCGTTTGCGGATCCCGGATACCGACGGCGTCCCACTGCATCTCCAGCGGAACATCCAGAATGCCCGGAGGCCTGGCAGTGTAGAAACGTTTCGCGAAGGACACGCCCCACTTGGGGTCGAACACCCACTTCTGGCTTCGCGCGATTCCCATACCCTGAACCCCTCCACCGTGGAGTTGGGCGGCGAGACTCCTCGGATGGAGCACCCGTCCGCAATCGGCGACTGCCGTATACTCCTTCAGGTCCACCTGACCCGTCTCCACGTCCAATTCCACCAGGGCGAAGCCGACCACAAACGACCAGGTTCCCCCTTCGCGGGGATAGGTGTCCTTCGCCGCTCCGATGAGTCCTTCACCGGCCAGGGCCTGAGCCGACGCCACCGTCATGGCGTTGAGGTCCTCCGCCAGCTCATGGCCGTCGTACCTGCCGCCGAGCTGGATGGCGCGCCGCGCGGCGTAGCCGAACGTCATGCGCTGCGACCGGTTCGACCGAAGGTGAATGTCGCCACCGCTGGTGACGTAGTCCGTCGGTGACCCACCCAGCTCCCGCGCCGCGATCTCCCGGAGCTTGCGCCTCGCATCCATCGCCGCCGCGTGGTTCGCCCGGGTATGGGCGTGGGTCGTCTGGCTTCCGGCTTGAACGGAGCTCCACGGCAGGTGTCTGCTCGTGTCGCCCCACACCACTTCGCAGCGGTCCCATGGCAGGCCCAGCACGTCCGCTGCCGCCCGGGCCGTGTCGGCGATAGAGTGGGTGCCCAGGTTGCCGATGCCCTGGTGGATGTAGAGCTTGCCATCGGGACGGATCACCAAAAGTCCGTCGAACCCGGTGCTGCCCCCGACATAGGGACTGAGGCCGATGCCCACGCCGGTGACCTTGGTGCCCTCTCTTTGGCCGCTGAGACGCGTCTTTTCCTCCCAGCCGAACAGCTCCTTCCCCTGGTCCAGGGCCTCTCGCACGTAGGCGCTGGTCAACGCCCCCCGGTTTGGTCCGACCCAACCGTCGTTGTCCGGCGCGTTGATGTGGCGCAGCTCCAGCCGGTCGATCCCCAGCTCCCGGGCCGCCTTGTCGATGATGGGCTCCAGCATGCCCACGATCTGTGCGCCGCCCGGAGCCCGCTGCGCCGACCGGGGCGGCGTATTGGTGTAGAGGGACACACCCCGGAGTCGCATGTTCAGAGGTTGGTACGACAACGACGCCACCGCTCCCGCCGTCCCGAAGTCGCCGGAGCCGTACGCGCCCCCGTCTTCCACGATGTAGAGGTCGATTGCCGTTACCCGCCCGTCGGACCGGAATCCCATCTTCACCCTGGCCTGGAAGCCCGGCCGGGACCGTCCGATGTAGTTCTCCTCGTACCGGGTGATGCGCAGCATGACGGGTCGGCCGATCTTGCGCGACAGCAACGCCGGGACGACCTGGATCGTGCTCCCGCGAACTTTGCTGCCGAACCCGCCGCCGCAGTACTCGCCGATGAGGACCACGTCGTCCATCTCGAGATCCAACGCTCGGGCCACCCCGGCCCGGGTCTGAGCCGTGCTCTGCGTGGACGTGTGCATGTAGAGCTTGCCGTTCTGCCAGTACGCCATGGCACTCCGGGGCTCCATCGGGTGGTGGGTGAGCGTCTGGTGCACGATGGTCTCGTCCAACACCACGTCTGCCTCGCCGAGCCCGGCAGCGATGTCCCCAACGGTCCATTCGGACAGCGGCTCACCCATGGGGAGCTGCCCTTCGCCGGCCGCGGCAAAGTCCTCCTCGGTCCACTTCAGCGTGCGGAACCCCTGTGCTTCCGGGTCTCGCGACCTGACAAAGTGATTGCCCTCCGTCCGCGCGTTGGGTCCTCTGGGGTGCAGACTCTGAAGCGGGTCGAGCACGAAGGGCAGGGGCTCGAAGTCCACCTTGATGCGCTCGACAGCGTCAGCGGCCGTCGTCTCGTCCACCGCCGCCACGGCGAGAACCGGCTCCCCTTCGTAGAGGGGCTCGTCCGTCAACGCGGCCTCGCTCTGGGGATTGACCTCGGGAAGCTCATCGGCTCGCAGGATCCCCAGCACGCCAGGCATGACGAGTGCCTCGCTGGCATCCACGCTTCGCACCCGGGCGTGGGGCATGGGACTCAGCAGCAACTTGGCGAACACCATGCCTTCGGCTCGGAAGTCCTCCGCGAACTTGGCTCGACCCGTCACCTTGGCCACCAAGTCGGGCGGCACGATGTTTTGTCCGATCAGTGCCATGTCAGTTCACCTCCCTACGCGCGGCGGCGGGCGTACCGGGCAGCCCGCATGGCAGAGTCCAGGATCTTGTTGTAGTCCCCACAGCGGCAGAGGTTGCCCGACAGGGCGTGTGCGGCCTCCTCACGTGTGGGATTTGGGTTGTTCTCCACCATGGCCACCATGGTCATGATGAATCCGGGTGCGCAAAACGCGCACTGGAAGCCACCCTCTTCCACCACGGCTTGTTGCACTGGGTGCAGCCGTCCATTGGAATCGGCCAGCCCCTCGATCGAGGTGATCTCTTGACCCCGGACCGAGTGGGTCAGGGTGGAGCAGGAGTAGCGGGGGACGCCGTCGATGAGGACCGTGCAGGCCCCGCATTCGGCGCGGTCGCAGCCCAGCTTGGTTCCCGTCAGACCGAGCTTGTATCGCAGCGTCATGGCCAGGGTCTCCTGGGGCGTAACATCCACACGTCGTTGCTGGCCGTTGACGTTGAGCGTGACCAGACGCTCCACCGCACCCTGCGCAGGTGCTTGGGCGAACACTCCCGAGGAACGGAACAGGTATCCGGTGGAGGACACGGCCGCACCGGCGGCAATCACCCCTTTGATGAAACTCCGCCGTGAGACCCCTCGCTGCTCGGTGTCGATGATGAGATCCACGTCTGCCATCGAGCCATCCCCTCCTGCAGCTGGGTTGTTCTGATGGTGGTTCCGACGCCTGCCGTGTGGGTCGGTGGGTAGCCCGCCTGCGTCCACGGCGCTGGAATTCCTGCGGCGCTCGGGGCCGATTCCATTATAAGGCGGAAATCGTGGATCGGCGAGCGGTGACCCAGGCCACGGCATTCCTCCCCGCCCAGAGGCATGTTGGGGCTCACACAGACCAACACCTACTGGGAGTACACATGAAAGCATCGAGTCTGGGCGTGGCCCTCCTCGTGGCCGTCGCCGTCGGCTGCAGCGACTCCACCGGCCCGGCGTCGCCGAGCGATTTTGTGGGAGACTGGCTTGCCACCTCCTATGTCCTGACGAGCATTGAAAACACCTCGCTATCGGCGGACCTGATCGGGTTGGGGATGACGCTGTCGATCACGTTCACCGAGACGACCTACTCGGGAACCTCCACCTTTCCCGGTGAAGTCGCAGAGCCGTTCTCCGGCACGTACACCATCGAAGGGAATCAGTTGACCCTCATCGAAGTGGGTGAACCGGGGCCGGACACGATGACGTACACCCTGTCAGGGAACACCTTGACGATGACCGGGAACGACGAGACGTTCGACTTTGATGACGACGGCCAGGAAGACCCGGCCTCGTTCACGATGGTGTTCGCGAAGCAGTAAGCGGAACCTCCAAAGAGCAGGAGCCCCACCGGCGAAGCGCCGGTGGGGTTTTTTGTTTTCGGTTGGCTCTCAGGCTCCGGCGACCCGCCATCGCCCGCCGGCAACTCCGGGGGTTGCATATGGCGCCTACGCTATATATTATAGCATGTAAGCTATTTTCAAGATAGGTACCGCCATATGAGTTGAGGCAGGACAGCACCGGCAGATCCCTTTGAACAGAGGTGAGCCATGTACTCAAAACTCTCACGGCTGTTCCCGACAGTTGCCATCGGCATTGCCCTCACCCTTCATGCTGTTTCGCTGGCCGGACAGTCTTCCCAGTGGCTCGACGGCCGCTGCCGCTGGACGAGTTCATGAGAGATCTCCACGACGTTGTGGTGGGCCTCCACGTGAGCATCGAGCTGAACTGAAGTGGCATAGGTGCTGGGGACTCGGGGTTCCGGACGTG
>JBDHAF010000238.1:0-8201 GCA_039588255.1 Gemmatimonadota bacterium
GCAGCGGCTGCGAGCCGAGGACGCTGTCCACCGCGATCTTGAGCGGCACGGGATTGAGGAGCGCGATTGGGCTCGCCAGCAGCCCCAGCACGAACAGCGCGAGCACGTGCTCCCCGTAGGGTCGCACCTGCCGGAGCAGGCGTCGGTACAGCGCGATGTCGGTTCCGGTGGCCGGCCCGCTCACGGCCCGGCGAGTCCCAGCCGCTTGAGGGCGCGCCCTGTGACGTTCAGCGCCGCCGTGACGTCCACCACCGTGCGGAGCCCGATGAAGGCCGCCACGCCACCCAGCACTACTGCGGCCCCAAACGCATTGGCCCGCGCCGCTCCGAGCGCGAGCCCGCCGAAAAGCAACGTGAGGAGTGGCCCCCGGAGTGGCCAGCGGGGCCAGACACGTACGCGGACCAACTGGTGGCCCCGGTCGTGGTCTTCCACGCCAAGAAGCAGGCGGGCCGCGCCCAGTGAGCCCCATCGGACCTGGAGGTCCCAGCGATCGAAATCGCCGCCGCGGCGAACCGGCACGCCCTCGTCCTGCAGTGCCTCTTCGATCGCGCCAAGACGGGCGGCCGGGTCCTGCCAGCGCTCGGTCCAGGTAGCAGTGGTGTGGGGCCAAAGCGGTCGGAGCTTCGCCTCACCCCACCAGTGCCGGTTCCAGAATTGATAGCCCAGGCGGCCCGAGAGACGGGCCACCGGCTGGACCAAGAACAGCCCCGCTGTGACCACGCGGCGCCTCAGCACGTCCCAGCGGCTCAGGGATGCCGGATGGAAGACGGCGTGTGCGGTGTTCTTCCCGGCCTGCACCAACAATGCAGCAACTGCCACCGAGAACGGCAGGAACGCGAACCTGAGCGGCGTCCAGTCCAGACCCAAGATCGAGATCGCTCCGAGAGCCGCCGTGAGCAGGTACCACACGGGAGACTGAACCAGCGTGCCCCACCCACCCGAGGCCGGCTCATAGAGCGACTGAAACGGCGCTGCTCCCCACACGCCGTGGTAGACCCGACTGCGGCCCCAACTGAGGGCGCGGACGAGACCCCGCCCATAGATGCGACCGGTCCACGAGACGTGACCTTCGTCGTCATGCCGCCCCGGCCACCAGCGCTCGAGCATCCCTTCGGCGCGGCCATAGCCCCGCTGCTGGCGCCAGAAGGCGCGCACCGAGTTGCGCCGATGATGCCAGACCATGGCCGCGGGACTGAAGCCCAGCGTGAACCCAGCGTCCGTCAACCGCCAACAGAGATCCACATCATCACCGGCAACGCAAAACCGCGCATCGAACCCACCGACAGCCTCCAGTACCGACTTCCGGAATGCCATGTTGCAGCCCGGGATGTGTTCCGCATCCCGATCCGACAGCAGCACGTGAGTCGGATTGCCTGGCGCGTTGGCCACGCAGTCGGCAATCCAACCGTCACCCGGCGGCGCCAGGTTCGGGCCCCCGACAGCGGCGTAGGAGGACTCGAGAAGCGTGAGAGCGAAGTACCTGAGCCAGTGCGGGTCGGGATAGGCATCGTCGTCGATGTAGGCCACGATCGAGCCTGTCGCCTTGGCGAGGGCCGTGTTCCGGGCGTTGCTCAGCCCGCGGTTCTCGGTGCTAATCAGGCGGCAGCGGTAGCGGGCCGCGATCTCGGCAGTGGCGTCCGTCGAGCCGTCGTTCACCACGATCACTTCGTAGTCGGGATAGTCGAGCCGTTCGAGCCCTTCGAGGCACTCCTCGAGGGTCCGGGAGCCGTTATAGGTACACACCGCGACCGAGACCCGTGGCCACTGGATGTCCGAGACAAACGGGGATTCGGCAAACGCCCGCTGCACAGTCGCGAGCGCGGGCTTGGGCCGGCGGTCCCGTCGCGTGAGGCCGAACTCCCAGTCATGCACCGCGGCTCCACCGCGGTACCACTCATCGGTCCAGGAGTAGACGAATGTGCCGGCACACCCTCCCTCGAACGACGCCCGGATCTGCCACTCGATGGCATGACGCTGGCAATCTTCCCCGTTGCGATAGCTGTCCAGCCCGAGCTCGCCCATTACGAGTGGCCGGTCGCCGGCCAGGCACTGGAGGCGTGCGATGTATGCCTCGAGTTTCTCCCTCTCTTCCAGGAAGACGTTGAAGCACAGGAAATCGAGAAAGTGCAGCGACAGGTACTCCGTGGACGGGTAATTCGCGTAGGTGACCAATCCCTCGGGGTCAACGTCCTTCACCGTGTGGTAGAGACCCTCCAGGTAGCGCTCGACGCGGCGGGTGCCGTGCCATCTGGCGATCGATGCCGGGATCTCGTTCCCGATGGAATACGCAAGCACAGCCGGATGGCCGGCACAGTCGCCCACGGCCGCGCGCACCAGCTCCGTCAGGTCGGGAGCGTCTGTCTTCCTGTCTGCGAGATAGCCGATGTACCGCTCCATCGGCAGACCCACCATGACGCGAAGGCCATGCCGGAGCGCGGCGTCGAGCAGCCAGCGTGGCGGCACCGAATAGGTGCGCACCGCGTTGATCCCGTTCGCCGCCATCAGCGTGAAGTCTTCTCCGACCACGGGCAGCTCTGGGAACTCGCAGCCGTCCTCCAGTGGACGGAAGGTCCCGTAGGTAACACCCCGGACGTAGAGCTTCTGGTCGCCGACGAAGAGGAACTTGCCGTGCACGCCGGGGCGTTCGTGCGCGGCGATGGTATCTCGAATCGCGGCCCTGCTCGGGGCCGGGCGGGCTGGTAGCGGCTCGTATTGCGGCGCGGCGACCGGCGAGGTGGCGATGAGCCGCCCCACGCGTGTACGCGGCGATGTCGGGCGTGGATCCATTAACAGCGTCGTGGCCTCGCATGCCGGCTGCTGCTTCAGGGCACTCGGGAACCGCAGCGAGCAGCGCGCGAGGGTTTGTGCCAAGACCCGAGAGGAAATCAGTCACCGGGTAGGGCAAGTGACATGCCAAGAACCAGTTGCGCGCCTGGTGGTTAAAGCCGTGGCTGTTGACCGAGACAGGCTGCTGCCCGACCAGCCGCAAGCGTTGCCTCCGAACAGCAAGAGTCGATGGATCCACGCAGCCATCGAAGGGAGTGGCGCACCGATCCAACACTGGAGCTGAAGTGGGTGTGTTGCGCTAGAGACCCAGCCAGTAGGTCGCCTTCACGACGATGACGTTCTTCGCCTCAGCCCCGAACAGCGCGCCGAGGTCGCGCCCCAGGGAGAAGTCACCGATCGGAACGTAGTCCGACCGGCGGTGCTGCCACGCGAGAAAGAGTGTCGACCCAGGATGGTATTCCCAGCGGAGAACCATGGTGCTGCGCAGCGAACGCGAATTGAAGTTTGGGTCGTATATGAGGAAGGTCTCCGCCGGGCCCGACCCGTCAGGATCCACCGTGTACACGCCCTCCGCGTCGCGCGCGATGGACCCACGTTCCTGACCATACGTGGCAAAGTCGAAGGTCCGCGGCGTCTCGAACTCCTTGAACTGTGAGAAATCCCCCGAGCTCACGAACATCTGGTGGGCGAGAAGGTCCAGTCCACCCGGGTGCTGAGCGTGAAGGAGGTCTGATCGAGGGCCGAGAACACGTATCGGCGGCCGAAGGTCTCCGTGGCGAGGGTGTCGGAGGTCCGTGTCACGTATTGCGCGGTGGGAAGGTTCCGTTCGAACCAGGTTCCCAGTCGGACTTTGACGCTCGACGAGGGCTTGACGCTGAGGTACAAGCTGGCAGCGCCGGCGGCGCCGCCGTCCCGGTCGCGCCAATAGTAGAAGTCCCCGGTGGCGTACATCCGCTTGCGATCATCGCTGTTGACCGTCAGGCCGACGGACCAGTCGCCGGGATCCCCTCCCATTGGCCCCCCGCGGGTCAGGCGGGGATTCACGCTCGGTATGTCGTAGCTGAAGTAGCCCCAGGCGGTCCAGTAATTGTGAAACTGCGTGGAGAAGGATGCGCCCACCTCGGTCTCGACGCGGTCACCGCCGAAGTTCCACTCATGGCTCGTGGAGCCGGAGATCCGCCACTTGCGCAGGAGCTTCGTGGGCTGCTGCTGCCGGTATTGGAGCTCGCCGGATAGCACGCGCTGATCGGCGCGCCGTTGGAAGCCCAGGTCGTTCACCTCGAGCTCCGGGCTTACCTCTTGATACGCCACGCTCCATCGCCAGTGGTGGCCGGCGATCTTGGAGAACGCCAGCTGCGCGGCATGCCCGGAGAGGCCGGTCCGGGTGGGATCGTAGTCGACATGGGTGTGGTCGGGCCGTTGGAAGTAGCGGGCGCTCGAGCGCTGCGCATCGTCGATGGCCTCCGCGCTCCCGTGAATGGTGCTGCCGGCCAGCGAGAAGTCGAGCGCCCAGGTCCGGTTTCCCCATGAGTGGTTGACATCCACACCCACGGCGTAGGCGCCGGAGCGGAGCTCCGCTGCGAGGTCAGGGCGGGTGAGACTGCGATTCACCGTGGTCAGGAAGCCGCCCACGGTCGTGTTGCCGTCGCGGAGCTCCCGGGTCAATCGGCCCGCGAAGTGGTTGGCCAGGGGCTCTACCGGTGCGCTCCCCTTGAGCCCGTTGTCATCCACAAAGCGTCCCCGCTCGTGTGCAGTCAGCGCACTGAGGACACCGATGGACCAACCGGCCGCTTTGCCGGACAGCTTTGCGGCACCGAGGATGGTGGTGACCTCCGGGATGTCGACCCAGTCGTAATCCAGGTCACCAATTGGCTCGTCACCGATGCGACGGGAGAAAAAGTATTCCGGCGCGTCGGCGGTGTTCGAGGCGCGGAGCCGGCCGAAGCGGAAAAGGTCTTTACCCTCCACGAAGAAGGGCCGCTTCTCTTTGAACCGCGTCTCGAAGTCGGTGAGGTTGACTTCTGCCGGATCCGCCTCGACCTGCCCGAAGTCGGGGTTCACCGTGGCGTTCAATATGAGGCCGCTCGACACCTTGTACGCGGCTTCGAACCCCAAGCTGCCGAAGTAGGCGCTTCCGTCACTGAACGGGTCCCCCGGCTCCGCCGGCAGATACTCAGCTTGCATCGCCGTGTGCGGCACCAGCTCCAGCCGCGTCACGATCTCAAGCTGCCCCAGGCCCACGAGGTGCCCATAGCGGTTGACACCCGCCTGCTCCGCCTTGGGCGTGAAGGCGAAGAAGCTGGTCTCCTGCTTTCTGACAATGGTGCGGGCTAGTTGAATACCCCAGACCTGGGCGTCCTTGCGGCGATAGCGCAGCTGGGAGAGTGGGATGCGCAGCTCGGCGGTCCACCCTAATGAGTCGGTCGCCGCCGCCGCATCCCACACGCCGTCCCACGAGTCGTCCTCCTCGCCGTCTGCTTTGAGCACCACGTCGCGAATGGCCCCGGCTGGGGTCACGGCGAAGCCAAACGCCGTGAGGTGGTCGTGATAGCTGTCGATGAAGACCTGGAACGCGTCCCCGTCGTCAAGCGAAGCATCCCGCCGGGTGAGCCGCCCCACGATCCGCCCGGGCTCCCGGTCGTAGAGCCGCGCGCCGATGTAGAGCGCCTCCGTGCCGATCAGCACACGTACCTCGGTCCGCTCGGAGGCAGGCTCGCCCTCCAGCGGATCGAGCTGGGTGAAGGCGGTCGCGGGAATCGCGTCTGCCCAGTCTGGCTCGTCCAGGATGCCATCCACCTGGATCGTTCCCGTGGCTGGCGCCGCGCGAAGCTCCGGTGCCGCTTCATGGCGGTATGTCGCCGCACTGTCCTGGCTTTGCAGGGCTGCAAGCAGGAGCAGGCCGGTGATCACAGGCACCCCACGCGGGCGAGACCGACGGTAGGAACAGACAGATTTGCGCGTTGCAATGATGGCATTGGGCTAGGTCAGGGGTCCGGGCGTATGTGATGCACGGACGCCTCAACCGGTCAAGGACGGAGGAATATCTTGCAAGGAGCGTGCTGCGGGATCGTCGAACGACGGGAGCTGGCGGCCCCGGTCGGCGTGGATCAGCGGCTGGTCCGGGTGATCGGCTGCCCGGCCTTTGCTACGGGGGTGCGCCGTGACAGTTGGCGCTCCCCGTGTCCCTAAACCCTCCCGTTTCCACCGGGATGAACTCCCACGCATAGGATCCGTCCCGGAGCGCGAGCTTCACCACCCCAAACGTGCTTCGATCTCGCACAACGCTGTTGGCGGCAGGTGTATCAGCGAAGCTTGTCAACGAGCGGCCGCCGGTGCCCACGACGAACTGCCGAATCCCAAAAGTGGGATCGGAGTTGCCCAACGTGTCCTGAGGTCCAAAACGCTCATAGTGGTGCGCGTGTCCGTTGATCACCACGTCGACACCGTGACGGTACGCGGCATTCCACAGGGGGGCCTGGTCCGGATCGGATCCGCTCTGGCTGGAGCTAAACCGCGGATTGTGCCACACGGCAATCGTACAGGTGGCCGTACTCGAGACGAGGTCGTCGTTCAGCCACTGTATTTGGGGCGACCCCTCGAACTGGCCGACGACGCTATTCAGGCTGACGATGTGCCAATCCTCGATGTCATAGCTATACCACCCTTCTCCTTCTGTGCCAGCCGCGGCACCGAAGTAGTCGAAGTAGCCCTCTGCGTCTGGCGTACCGTATTCGTGCTCACCGGGGGTCGGTCGGGTCCGGCTTCGATGCCGGCCCCAGGTAGGACCGTAGCAGTTGATGAACTCGTCGGGAGTTCCGTTCTCGTACACGTTGTCTCCGGCAGTGAATACGTTGCCGGGGATCGTATCCAGAATCGAGGCCGTGGCCTCGTCACCTTCCCGGCCACACGTGGCGATGTCTCCCGCACCAACGAAAACGGTGCGATCTGCCATCGGAGCGGGACCCTGGGCTTCCGTCGCTCCCTTGCACCCTGCGAGCAGCACGATGAGGCTGAGCAACACCGCGAACCAGTGGTCTGCGCACCTGTTTGCCTCGGGTGGGTTCTGCCACATTGGACAAGGATCAACTGAGCACTCGCTGGGCGCAAGCTCGCTGGCGAGTCGAGTGACCAGTCGCTCACTGGAGTGCTGGTCGGCCAGCCGGTCAGGTCGACTCTTCCCGACCGCCCTGGATGTAGCCGGGCGTTTCAGAGCGCGGGCTCGTCACTTTGAGTAGAGCGATCGCACTCAGCTATCCCATGTCTGTGGCGATGGGGCTTACTTGGGAACAAGTAGACGTTTATATACCTGGTGGCCATCCATCTACGGACGATACCTCAGGGGCAAACCGGCACGAAGCGGGGGCCGGTCACACCAACTTCACAAGCGGTTCTCGCACGTCTGGGGATTGTCGGCGCCCATCATCAGGGTGAGATGATCCGCTTACGACGGCGGCATTCGGGCTACGGGACTTCATTGGGCCAAGGTAGAATCCTGTATACTCGGTAGTCGTGGTTCTACCTGTTGCCCGCTGCAGAGTCGACAGTTGGGCGGCTCTTCCCTCAGGTCTTCTCTTGAATGTTCCAGTGCCTTCGGGTGCCGTTGAAGGTCGCGCCGATCAGGCCCGCACGCAGCAAATCCAGCGCTTGATCGCGATCTGCCATCACCGCTGGTCGCTGGATGTTCTGATCGATCTCGGGCGGCGCGACGGCAGCGGGGTCGCCGCCATGTCCCATCGGATCAGGACAAGCCGAACGCTACTTCGTGTTACGCTCGACGCGTTGGCCCACCAGCGGCTCGTAGTACGACGGCCGCCGCGGCGCCGGGCACCGGCGGGCCACTACACGCTAACAAGCGAGGGCGAGTTGGTTGCACGGGCGGCAGAACGTCTCGTGTTCGCTCTATATCGGCACGGCATACACGAGGTCGCCTGCCGAAAATGGTCTCTCCCAACCCTGCTGGCGTTGCACGGTTGCGCCGAGCGGTTCAACCGGCTCAAGGACTGTCTACCCGGCGTCACGTCGCGCGCGCTCTCCTCGACCTTGAAGGAGCTGTGCCGGGTCGGCCTGGTGGAGCGATGGGTGGTCGACGAGTATCCCCCACGGACGTGCTACCGCCTCACATCCAGCGCACATCTCGTGGTCCCGCTGCTCGAGAGATTGTGATGGGACATGAATTGACCGAGTGGGGAATTGGGCGCTCTCCTCGCGCGCCCTCGTCGCCAAGACGGCGGCTCGCACTCCCGCCGTCACCCAGCTAGTGACACGTATCGCTGCCTGAGTCGCGGAAGCTGCCCGAGATCGGAATGAAATCCCAGTCGTAGCCATCCGCATACAGGGTGAACTTGATCACCCCAGCGGTGTCGTTGTACCGCACCTCGCTGTTCGGCAGCGGCGTGCCAAAGTCGTACAGGCTC
>JBDHAF010000239.1:0-9117 GCA_039588255.1 Gemmatimonadota bacterium
CCGGTCTCGTAATCATCATGGTTCTTGGTGCGACTGCCTGTGTGCAGGACAGAAGTACCTACGAGACCGAGCTCTTGTCCGTGCTGGAAGATAGGATCCGAGGCGGCTGGGCCGGCCAGATGATCGGGGTCAGCTTCGGTGAGCCTACCGAATTCCGCTACCTGGGCGAGATCATCCCGGAGGAGGAACTTCCCACATGGCGGCCGGAGATGGTGGCCAGCACTCTCAACCAGGACGACCTGTACGTGGACATGACCTTCGCGGCCGTGCTGGACGCGAAGGGTCTCGACGCCACCACCGATGACTTCGGGGCGATGTTCCGGGCCGCGGAATACCGCTTGTGGCACGCCAACCTTGCCGCGCGTCGGGCACTGAGACGGGGGGTGCCGGCGACGCTCAGTGGGACACCGGAATACAACGCACACGCCAACGACATCGACTTCCAGATCGAGGCGGACTTCATCGGCCTGATGACTCCGGGATTGCCCCAGGCCTCCAACGATCTTTGCCGCCGCGCCGGCCGGGTCATGAACTCCGGCGACGGCATCCTCGGTGGCGTGTTCGTGAGCGGCATGTACGCTGCGGCGTTCTTCGAGAGCGATATCCGTAGGATAGTCGAGGCGGGCCTGGCGACGTTGCCGCCGGAGAGCCCGTACGCCCTGCTCATCAGCGACGTGCTCGAGTGGTCGCGACAACACCCTGACGACTGGACCGAAGTGTGGCGGCTCATCGACGAGAAGTGGGATGCTCGTGAGCCGTGTCCAGCCGGCGCGTTGCACCAGTTCAACATCGACGCCAAGATCAACGGAGCCTACGTGGCCCTTGGTCTCCTGTACGGCAATGGCGACTTCTATGACACGATGGCGATCGCCACGCGTGCCGGCCAAGACTCCGACTGCAATCCGGCCAGCGCCGCTGGGATCCTGGGCGTGGTCCTGGGCTACAGCGGCATTCCCGAGGAGTTCAAGAGCGGTATCGACGCCATCGCCGACGAGAAGTTCTCCTATACCGACTATACGTTCAACACAATCGTCAGCAGCACCATGGACCGGGTTATCGCTCTGGTCGAGCGCCACGGCGGATACGTCGATGGAGACAGCATCACGGTCAAGACCCAGACGCCGCTGCCGGTGCAAGTCGAGATATGGGACGACTACGGGACCCCGGTGGAGAGGGTCTCCGTCGATGACCCTCGCTGGACTTTCAGTGGTGACTGGGAGGGTGGGCGGAGGATGGCGCGACGGACGGGCACCAGGGGAGCCGAGGCCTCGATCCGGTTCGAGGGCACCGGGGCAATCATCGCTGGCGCCTATTTGGCGTCGGGCGGCACCGCCGACATCTACCTTGACGGCGAGCTGAACCGCACCGTCGACGTCTATCCCGATGAAGACGCGACCAAGTATGGCGAATCGGTGTGGCACGTCTTCGGCCTCGAGGACGGTGAGCACCAACTGCGGGTGGTTGTGCGAGGTGAGCCGTACCGGGGTATAAGCGGGGACGAGTCGAATGGAACCGATATCTCGCTGTCGTACCTGGTCGTGTTCAGGTAGCGTCAGTTCAGTTATGGAGTACGGTAACGGCAAAACCGTGACCGCCCGTAGCAAGGACGGAGGTGAGCAGTGTTGATAGTCGAGTCCTATCCGATCGCGATCGTCCTTTGTTTCATCACCATGCTGTGCTGGGGATCGTGGGCCAACACCCAGAAGCTGGCCAGCAGAGAGTGGCGGTTCCAGTTGTTCTACTGGGACTATGCAATCGGCGTTTTGCTGCTGTCCCTGGTCTTCTCATTCACGCTGGGCAGCTTCGGCTCCGGAGGCAGGCCGTTCCTCGCCGACCTCGGCCAGGCCAGCGGTGCCGCGATCTGGTCCGCGCTCCTGGGTGGGATCGTTTTCAACCTGTCGAACATCCTGCTGGTTGCGGCAATCGACATCGCCGGCATGGCGGTGGCCTTCCCGATTGGGGTGGGTCTGGCCCTGGTACTCGGTGTGGTCATCAACTACGTCAAGCTACCCGTGGGCGATCCGGTGCTGCTGCTGGTTGGTGTGATCGGGGTGGTGATCGCGATCGTTATCGACGCGCTCGCCTACCGGCGGCTCCCGACCGACAAGCAGACCACCGCTAAGGGGATCCTGATCTCGATTGCGGCGGGCGTGCTGATGGGGTTCTTCTTCCGGTTCGTCGTGGCCTCCATGGCAACCGACTTCGCGAATCCAGAACCGGGACGGCTCACACCATACACGGCGGTGTTCTTCTTCTCGGCGGGGCTCCTGCTCAGCAACTTCGTGTGGAACTCCATCGTGATGAAGAAGCCGTTCGTTGGCGACCCGGTACCGTACCGCGACTACTTCACCAAGGGCAACGCCAGGCTCCACCTGGTGGGTATCCTCGGCGGGATCATCTGGAACGTCGGCATGTCGTTCAGCATCATCGCATCCGGCGCCGCCGGTCCCTCGATCTCGTACGGGTTGGGGCAGGGGGCGACCATGATCGCCGCCCTCTGGGGCGTCTTCATCTGGAAGGAGTTCAAGGATGCCCCCGAGGGCACCGGCAGGTTGCTCGTGCTGATGTTCGTCTTCTACATCGTCGGTCTCGGTCTGATCGTCTACGCCGGCACCTGACAACAGACTGCCAGAATCCAGGGATTCTAAATATGGGTAGCAGAATCGTTGTAGTGGGCAGCTCCAACACCGACATGATCATCAAGGTTGACCGGATTCCGCAGCCGGGCGAGACGGTGATCGGAGGTGAGTTCTCCACCGCTGCGGGTGGCAAGGGCGCGAACCAGGCGGTGGCGGCGGCGCGGGCTGGGGGAGAGGTGTCATTCGTCGCACGGGTGGGTGACGACATACTCGGCCGGCAGTCCGTAGAGGGGTTCGTCGCGGACGAAATCGATGTCAGCCACGTTCTCCAGGACTCGGATGAGCCCTCGGGTGTGGCGTTGATCTTCGTCGACGAGCGCGGCGAGAACATCATCGGGGTGGCATCTGGTGCCAACGCGCGGCTCACACCTTTGAATGTGTTGGCGGCCCGCCACGCGATCAGTTCGGCCGACGTGCTGGTGATGCAACTGGAGACCCCGCTGGAGACAGTGCGGGCGGCGGCGGAACTGGCAAATGAGCACAGTGTGCGGGTGATCCTCAACCCCGCGCCGGCTCAACGGCTCGGTGAGGAGATCCTCCGGCACATCTCCGTACTGACGCCCAACGAGACCGAGGCTGAGCTGCTGACCGGGCTCGAGGTCTCGGACGACGCCGCGGCTCTGGCGGCGGCAGAGAAGCTGAACGCCGTCGGCGTCGAGGCGGTCCTGATAACGCTGGGATCGCGCGGCGCGTTCGTTTTCGACTCGGATCACAGGGAGTTGGTTCCCGGCTTCCAGGTGGAGGCCGTGGACACCACCGCCGCGGGCGACGTGTTCAACGGCGCCCTGGCGGTTGCCCTGGCGGACGGGAGGTCCCTCGCCGAGGCGGCACGGTTCGCCAGCGCTGCCGCGGCGCTGGCGGTGACGAAGCTGGGGGCGCAGCGTAGCCGCCCGTAGGGTCTTCTCCGCGGATTGACGCTCGAGTTAGTGATCCGTAAGGAAAGACGAGGGGGAGGTACGTCGATAGACGCGGACGTAATCGACGAGGAGACGCTGGGGTCGTAGATCTTCGGGCGGCAGGTAGGGCTTATCGAACCAGCCGCCGACTCCACGGCGAAGAGATGCCACTCGTGGTGGAAGTCCCCTCTTGGTAGCTCGTAGGCTTGTGGAGACAACAGAGGATGAACATGATACACCTAAGCTGAAAGGTGCGTGACCATGAACAGAAGCTTGCGAATGGGAATGGTTGGCGGTGGACCGGGAGCGTTCATCGGCGAAGTTCATCGTAAGGCTGCGCGTATGGATGGCGGGATTGAACTCGTGGCCGGAGCCTTTGATGTCAATCCGCGCAAGAGCAAGCAGATGGGGCGCGAGCAATGCATCGATCCGAAACGGACCTATCCTGACTACGAGACGATGATCGAGAAGGAGTCAAAGCTTCCCGAGGATAGGCGCATCGATTTTGTCTCTATCACCGTTCCGAACAATTTGCATTTCCCTATGGCAAAAGCATTTCTCGAAGCCGGCTTTCATGTCATGTGCGAAAAGCCAATGACTATGGACGTCAAGGAGGCAATTGCGCTGGAGAATATCGTCGGGCAGCGCAGAAGAGTCTTCGGGCTGATGCACACATATGCGGGCTACCCGATGGTGAAGCTTGCCAGGGACATGGTCAGACAGGGTGATCTGGGCAAGATTCTCAAGATCGTCGTCCAGTACCCGCAAGGCTGGCTGATTCGACCCATAGAACGGATCGTCGTCCAGTACCCGCAAGGCTGGCTGATTCGACCCATAGAACGCGAAGGTCAGCAGCAGGCGTCATGGCGCACGGATCCAAAGCAGAGCGGAGCCGCTGGCTGCATGGGCGATATCGGCACTCATGCCTGCCATCTCGCCGAATACATTGCCGGGCTGAAGGTTCAGCAGATCTGTGCCGATCTGACGGCTTTCGTCAAGGGGCGCAGACTCGACGATGATGGCAACTGCCTGCTTCGCTTCAACAAGGGCGCCAAAGGAGTCCTGCATGCCAGCCAGGTCTCAGTGGGTGAGGAGAACAATCTCGCCATATGGATATATGGAGAGAATGCGAGTATCGAATGGCACCAGGAACATCCAAACTACCTCTACGTCAACCGCATCAATGCTCCACAGGAAGTGTGGAAACGCGGTAACGACTATGTTGACGAGAAGAGTCCAGCAGCAGGTCGAGCGACACGACTGCCTTCCGGTCATCCGGAAGCTTTCCTGGAAGCGTTTGCCAACAACTACTGCAACTTCGCTGATACCATACGCGCAAAGAGCGAACGACGGAAAGCTGATCCACTGTATCTGGATTTCCCGGGAGTCAAAGACGGCGTTCGAGGAATGAAGTTCATAGAGGCCGTTGTCAAATCGTCAGGCAAGGGCGCCAAATGGATGAAGATATAAGGAGGAACAATGGCCAGGCCGGTAACACTATTCACGGGGCAGTGGGCAGATCTTCCTCTCGAGACACTCTGTAAGAAGGCGTCAGCGTGGGGTTACGAAGGGCTCGAGCTTGCATGCTGGGGAGATCATGTTGAGGTCGACAAGGCAGCCAAGGACAAGCGGTACGCCAAGAGCCGCAAGGAAATGTTGGCAGATCATGGTCTGAAATGCTGGGCCATAAGCAATCATCTGGCAGGCCAGCTCGTGTGTGATCCAAATGACGACGCACGATCGGATGTGTTCGCTCCAGAGGATTGTCACGGCAATGCCGAGAAGAAACGCAGATGGGCAATTCAGGAGATGAAGAAGACGGCAAAGGCCGCGCAGAACGTTGGCGTGAAGGTCGTGAACGGCTTCACGGGTTCTTCGATATGGCACATGCTGTATAGCTTTCCGCCTGTAAGCCAGAGAATGATCGACGATGGCTTCAAGCAGTTCGCGCGATTGTGGAATCCGATACTAGACGAATTCGACAAGTGCGGAGTCAAGTTTGCTCTGGAAGTCCATCCTACAGAGATCGCGTTCGACATTCATACCGCCAGACGCGCGCTGGCTGCTGTGAAGAACAGAAAAGCGTTTGGCTTCAACTTCGACCCAAGTCATTTTCACTGGCAAATGGTAGATCCTGTCAAGTTCCTCCAGGCATTCCCAACGAAGATATTTCACGTGCACATGAAAGATGCTGCAATTACTCTTGATGGTGAGAGCGGTATACTCTCATCACATCTGAATTTCGGTACACCAGGTAGAGGCTGGGATTTTAGGAGCCTGGGCCGCGGCGGAATTGACTTTGAAGAGATTATTCGTGAACTGAACATTCTCGGGTATAAGGGACCTCTTTCGGTTGAATGGGAAGATGCTGCCATGGACCGTGAACACGGTGCCAAAGAAGCATGTGACTTTGTACGTGATATAGATTTTGAGAAGTCAGATAGAGTCTTCGACGAGGCGTTTGAGCAGTAGCGCACCGCGGCCACACCTTCTCCTTTGCCCTCAACCCTATTGCGGCTCAGGAGCATAGTTGAGGTATCCACCGACTTGGCACGGCCGAAGAAGCTCCCGGCTCAGGAAACTCCCGAGATCTCCCGCACCCAGATGTTCCGGTAGCTGACTGGATTACCGTGGTCCTGAAGGAGGAGGGGAACCCGGTCGGCGTGCGCCTCGTACTCTGGCTCGCCGATGTACTTCGTGGGGCCCCGGAGCTCAACGTGGCTCTGGATCAGCACGCCGTTGTGGAAGACTGTCATGTGGGCGGGGCTGAGGAGCGCCCCATCCGCGCCGAAGCGCGGGGCGATGAAGACCACGTCGTAGCTCTGCCACTCGCCAGGCTCTCGGGACGCGTTCACCATCGGGATATGTTGCTTGTAGATCGCACCCGCTTGCCCGTTGGAGTAGGTGCGGTTGCCGTACGAATCGAGGACCTGGAGCTCGTAGCGCTCCATCAGGAAGATGCCGCTGTTGCCCCGGCCTTGGCCCTCGCCCGAAACCTCCGCCGGCGTACGCCACTCGATGTGGAGTTGGAGGTCGCCGAACCCACGGCGCGTACGGATGTTGCCGGCCCCAGGCACGACAGTCATGGCGCCATCCCCAACGCGCCATCCCGCGTCACTTCCGTCCTCCGCGCTCCACCCCGAGAGATCGCTGCCGTCGAAGAGGACGACTGCGTCCGAGGGAGGAGCGCCGGTCTGGCCGGGCGCGACCACCGGAGGCACCGGATCCCAGACCTCGGTGTCCGCGGGGTCCTGCGGTCGAGATGCGACGTTCCCCTCGAGTGAAGAAGTGTCCGTTGCGGCGTCAGCTGCATCGGGCGATCTGTTGCAGCCGGCGCCGATCGCTGGAAGGACGGCGAGGAGCATTGGGAGGCCGGCTCTCCTGGTACTCATACCGACGGGAGTGTCCACGGTGAACGATACTCGGGCCAGAGCATTGAATTCGCTTCCGCATCATCGGGGAATGACCGCGTGGCGTCGTCCCACGTCAGCCGGCGTCCCGTTTTGAACGCGATGTTGCCGAGGTGGGCAGTCACCGCTGCGCGCGTGGCGACCGCGGCGTTGCACTTCGGCTGCTCCCGGGTCTTGATGCACTCGACGAAGTTCACCATATGGGCATCGAGCCCGCCGTCATCCCGTCGTTGCTGGACGGGCATCGGCGTGGTCAGGTATGAGAGCTTGCCGTCGATGTTTTCGGTCTCGGGGAGAACCTCCCACTTGCTGCGGTCCACGACGACCGTGCCTCGATTTCCGATGAACGCGACGCCGTGGTTGCGCTCGTACGGCCCGAGATCGATCCCCGTCGCGTGTTCCCACAGCATCGAATAGTCGTCGAACTCAAAGGTGGCCTGCATCGTGTCCGGTGTCTCGGACGCATCGTCGGGGTAGGCGAACTTCCCTCCGTTAGCCGCCACACGTTGGGGGCCCCCGTCGCCCATGGCGTAGTGCACCATGTCGATCATGTGCACCCCCCAATCGGTCATTAGCCCCCCTGCGTAATCCCAGAACCAGCGGAAATTGAAGTGGAACCGGTTCGGGTTGAACGGGCGTGCTGGGGCCGGCCCGAGCCACATATCGTAGTCGACTCCTTCTGGAACCGCTTCATCCGGCTTGACCGGTATCGCCTTCATCCATCCCTGGTACGCCCACGCTTTGACGAGGCGGATCCGGCCGATCTCCCCTGACCGCGCATACGCGGCCGCGTCGCTCCAGTGCGATCCACTCCGCTGCCATTGCCCAGCCTGGACGACCGTGCCATATCGCTGCGCAGCAGCGACCATCAGATCGCACTCGCCAATCGAATTGGCGAGGGGCTTTTCCACGTACACGTCTTTCCCTGCCTCGCACGCCATGACCATGATGAGGCAGTGCCAGTGATCCGGAGTCCCGATGATGACCGCATCGACGTTCGGATCTTCGAGGAGGCCGCGGAAGTCGGAGTAGAGGGGAGGTCTGACCCCGGTATCGTGCTCGACCTGGTCCGCTCGCCGGTTCAGCACCGAGGCATCGACGTCGCAGAGCGCTCCGCACTCGACCTCGGGGATTTTGAGGATGGAGCGAAGGTCTTGGAATCCCATCCCGTTGCAACCGATCACCCCGACGCGGACCTGGTCGCTGGGAGCGACCCTCCCAACCCGGGCCCGCAGGACACCGGGGAACATCATTGCCCCGAATACGATTCCGGAGTCACGCACGAAATGGCGTCGCGATGTCATGGCTTGCTCCTGTGGCGCGGTCGGCAAGTGCGGTCTTGAGGGAGTCCAGCAGATCAGTCATGGAGATGACCTCGGCTGGGACTGCCTTAACGATAGGCCGCGAGGAGTCAGACGGCTAGAACCCTATATAAAAATAGAGGAAAGGGGAGATGGTTGATTGCGTCTCCTGGCAATCGATGGCGTGGGCAAGGATGCGAAGATCGTCTTCGGCGCAAGTGCGCAGCGAGAGCGCGAGCTTTGGCGAGCGATTGAGGTGGACCCGCGACCCCCCCCGCTTGTGCCCGGCGAGCCGGGCCAGTACGATTGCGGCAGC
Organism: Gemmatimonadota bacterium; assembly: GCA_039588255.1. Taxonomy (GTDB): domain Bacteria; phylum Gemmatimonadota; class Gemmatimonadetes; order Gemmatimonadales; family GWC2-71-9; genus B3T1B10. The sequence continues at coordinate 8,563 of JBDHAF010000239.1, forward strand.
GTCATCGTCGCCGGCCTGATGGACCGGATGGACGCCAGGAACGGCAGCTACCCGGCGTGGGTCTGGGACGTCTGCGGCATTCCTCCTGGCCTCATTGCGAACTACAATGGCACACCGACCCCCGCCCGACGCATTTTCCGCGACCGTTTCGATGACCGAGTCTCCGGCGAGCCGCTCCGCGGGCCGCCCCCTGACCGCCGCCGGTCGCGCGGCCCTCCTCGCCGCTGCGGCGCTCTTTTCCACCGGTCTTGCCCCCGGCCCCGCGGTCGGGCAGGGTGGCTCTGCTCCCCCTCCTCTGATCCGCGTGGAGGGAAACCGCTTCGTCGAACCGGGGGGAGAGACGGTGATGTTTCGCGGTTTCTCCTTCTCCGATCCCGACAAGCTGGAGCGTGAGGGGCAGTGGAACCGGGCGCTGTTCGAGGAGGCGCGGACCCGGTGGAACGCGAATATCGTGCGCCTGCCGGTGCATCCGGCGGCGTGGCGGGAGCGCGGGGAGGAGGCGTACCTCGCGCTGTTGGACGACGGGCTCCGCTGGGCCGAGGAGACCTCCCTCTA
>JBDHAF010000240.1:0-5479 GCA_039588255.1 Gemmatimonadota bacterium
GCTGTGCCGGCGGCTCTGCTCGTCGAGCCGTGCGTTGTCTAGGTCGCTGAAGACGCTGGCCGCCGGGGAGCTGGTATTGCCGGAGTTCCGAGAACGCGCCCAGCGGTTGGCGGCTGAGGCGAAGGCGGTGACGCGGCACGCCAAGCTCGATTTCCTGGGCGACATGTTGGGTCATGCCCACGATCGCGTCGTGGTGTTTAGCGAGCACCGGCCGACGCTCGAGCTCATCGCCGCCCACGTGGCCGAACGTGGCCGGCAGCCCGTGCTGTTTCACGGCGGCATGTCGCGGGCGGACCGCACGCGGAGTCTGGCACAGTTCAGGAAAGACGACCGATCCGTGTTCGTGGCCACCAGAGCCGGAACCGAGGGTCTCAATCTCCAGTTCTGCAACAAGCTGGTGAATTACGAGCTGCCCTGGAATCCGATGGTGGTGGAGCAGCGCATCGGCAGGATTCATCGGATCGGCCAGGAGCGCGAATCGTACATCATCAATCTGGCGGCTGCCGGGACGGTCGAGCGATCTCTTGGACACGAAGATCCGCCTCTTCGAGCTCGTGGTGGGGGAGCTGGATGTGATCCTGGGTGAGTTCGGCGGTGCGGAATCGCTGGAGAAGCGCCTGGTGGATGCTTGGCTCGAGGCGGACTCGGACGATTCCTTCGATTCCGCGCTCGCGCAGATCGGTGATGAGATCGAGCGCAGCCGCGACGCCGGAAAGCAGCAGGAAGAGCTGAACTCGGAGCTGGCGGTGGAAGACGGTGCGATGAAGCTCGAGCGAGAGTTCACCGCGCTATCCGTGCCGGGCCGTTTGCGTCTTGGCTTCGGCACTCGGCTCATGAACCCGGCCCGCGGGGTCGAGCAGAAGCGGCACAGCATCCGAGATCTTGGAGATGCTGGCGCACGGCCCTGTAGTCGAAGATGCCGGCATGCATGCGGACTACGGTCCACTCGTCAGAGTAATCGGCGTAACGGGAAGGGGGCGTGCCATCGAGCTGCTAGTGCAGGGAGATCGATTGCCGATGACGCTGGTCGAGATCGAAGCGGATGTCGAGGCGCCGCTGCTGGCTGGATAGACAGGATGGCCGGGATGGCCCCAAGAACCCGCAGATGCGGCACGAGCCGGGAATACCATGACGGTTGAGTCGTACGACGCCGAGACGCTGGCGGATCCGAGGGTTCGCGTGCTGCTCGAGCGGTACGCTGCGCTCACGGGCGCGCGCCTCGACGAGATCGATCGGGACCTGGTGGAGCTGGTATTGCCGCCGGCCGAGCAGGCGTTCTTTGCCACGGACCGGGGCAGGGAAGCACGGCTAATCAGGTTGGCGCTCTCGCTGTACGCCCTGGAGCATCACCCGGATGCGGAGATGGCGGTCGTGGGGAGCGGGTTCTTCGAGTGTCTCGTGGAGGCCATACGACATCGCGGGTGGCGGTACTGTCACGGCGTCGTACCGCCGGACGGTCCTGCGTCGGCGGGGGCCCCCAAGCTAACGGTGCCGATCGCCAATGGACAGGTCGAATCAGCCAGTTCTCGGGTTTCGCTTCACAGGGTGGGCCGGCTGCTTGCCCGGGTGATGGTTCGGGCTGGCGCGGAGACGGAGGAACATCTGGTCTCCGGTGCCTTATTCGATCTCGGTGCGGGCGTCCCGGTGCCCCCTCCGATCGCCGAGTTGTGCGAGGGCTTAGTGGCGGGTGACGTGAAGGCTCTCGCGCTCGATGCGGTGCCCGCGGCCGCCCCACGCTCCTCTGCGCTGCCCGAGACGTCACTGGGCCGGATGGTAGAGGATCTCGAGACTCGGATGAGCGACGTGATACAGCGCCGGAAGGCCGGGGCCGCGCAGTCGCTTCGGGCCGAGTTGGCCCGGTTGGACCGGTACTACGATGAGCTCTTGTCCCAGGATTTCGGCGCGGGTGCAAGCCGGCGCGCAGCTATCGAGCGAGAACGCGAAAAGCGCCACGCGGAGGAGGAACGCCGCCATGCCGTACGGGTCACGGTGCACCCGATGCAACTCGAGGAGTGGCTGCTGCTCACGCAGCGTGCCGAGTGGGTGTGCCTTTCGGAGACGGGGCATCGTGGAACGGTGGTGGCGCAGCGGTATGCGAGTGGTGGAGATGAGTGGTCGATTGCGTGTGCCCGTTGCGGCACAGCACCCCGCTCGATCGTGGTTTGCTACGAGAGTCACGCGGCCTGTGCCGACTGTGGCTCCATCTGCTCAGTCTGCGGGGATGGGTTCTGTCACGATCACGGCATCGCGGCGTGTCATGTCGATGGCGCCCCCGCCTGTGCTCAGCATGTGGCCCGATGTCCCTCATGCCGGCGCGAGCACTGTACGGCACACCAGGGTGTCTGCGCCGACACCGAGCATGTGGCGTGCTCGAGCTGTCTGGCTCCGTGCGCGGTGTGTGGCCGGGTCATCTGCGAGAGCCACGCCACCGAGTCCTGGGAGGACGCCCCCCTCGGGAGCCGGCGGCTATGCCCGGTGTGTGTCGTGTACTGCGAGGGGAAGACGAGTGAGCCGGTGGGGCGAGACGAGGCGGTGCGGTGTGCCAGCTGCGAGAACTTCGTGTGCCGGGAGCATCAGTCGGAGTGTGTGGTCGATCGTGCCGTGCATTGTTCCAAGCATCTCCGGCGGTCCGATCATTCGAGGCGGTTGGTCTGCGAGTCTCATCGTGGTGCGTGCTATCAGGAACCCGCGGCCATCCTGGCGTCCGACGAAGTGTTTTCGTGTGTCCAGTGTGGCGGGTCGGTGTGCGGTCGGCACAGTGATATCTGTGTCGGTCACGGTCAGCGGTTCTGCCACAGTCACCTCGAGCCCCTGCTGGACACCAAGGGGGAGTTCGGCTGCATCGAGCATCACAGTGTGTGTCATGTGGACGGGGGTAGTTTCTCGCTGGGAGCGACGTCGCCCTGTCCCATCTGCACGAAAGCTACCTGCCGTACTCATCTTCCCCGCTGCAAGTGGTGCGGGCGGCGCGTCTGCAAGGTCGAGCTCGGTAGCGAGCGACGTTGTGTGACCTGTGGGAAGCTGTCAGATGCAACCGACATCCCTGACGATCTGCTCGCGGCATCTCTCGCTGCGAACGGTGGGCAGTCTGTTAGGGCCCGGGCCTGGCGAGTGGGACGGGACGCGGGCCATCGGGTGGTGGAGGCCGACCTCGGCTGGACCCGCCGGATTGTCTTTACGGTCGCTCATGGTGACTTGAGGCCGAGTAGTGTAATGAGACATAGTCTGTTTGGGGCGAGGAGGGTGGGGTGATTCTGTTCGGCATGACGTATGGAGTTAGTTGACGAGAGGGCAGGCTTGCACTTTGGGATGAGCCAGGCACTGGCACGCGACGAGACCCGAGGCCGTGGCAAGGAGACTCTTCAGCATCGATGCGGGTGCCTGGTTGACGTTAGACGCCACTTGAGTGTCTCTTCGAAAGGATCAGCTAACGTGCCGCTGCACCAGACGGGGTACCGTCACTCGGCTTGCTTACGCAAGCCTCGCGCTGACGCCCGCTGGTGAGCTGCCGATCAGTTAGCCGGCCGGATTGAAGGGAGGTAGTCACGTGGGCTTCTACATCAGGAAAGCGGTCAGAGTCGGCCCGCTACGATACAACCTATCTAGGTCAGGAATAGGCGTCTCGGCAGGCATCAAGGGGCTTCGGCTGGGCACCGGACCCCGCGGCAACTATGTTCACATGGGTCGTGGCGGACTCTACTTTCGCAAGAGCCTTAGTACACCTGGTGGCCGATCCCCCCTTCCTGCAGGTACTCCCCGCTCCTTCCCTCCCGAGCCCGCCAACCTAACCGAGCCTCCCGACACCGTCGGACCTCTTGAGGATATCGAGAGCGGTTCCGTTGTTGAGATGGTGGATGCGTCGAGCGCCGCGCTGCTCAGGGAATTGAACGAGAAGAGAAAACGGGCACGCCTCCTGCCGGTTGCCATCATTCTATCCATCGTAACGCTGCTGGTGTTGCTCGGTGCCGGTGCACCTCCTCCGCTCGTCGCATTGTTCGCTGCTCTCGTGATCGCAATCTGCTGGTGGGTGTCAATGAAAGACGCGCTTCGCAAGACAACGGTGATCCTCTACGAACTCGAGCCAGACGTCGAACGCGCATACGAAGGGCTTCACGATGCATTTCAGCAGGTGCGGTCCTGCGCCCGGACGTGGCACATAGAGGCCAAGGGAGAGGTCCGGGACCGGAAATATCATGCGGGGGCCGGCGCGGTCGTGAAGCGGAAGCAAACGCCCTTGGCGAAGGGCGCACCGCCGTTTGTCAAGACAAACATCGAGGTTCCGCTCGCCCCGGTGGGAAGACAGACACTTGCGTTCATGCCTGACCGGCTACTGGTTTTCGACACTAACGCGGTTGGTGCCGTGAGCTATCTGGCTCTAACGCTCGACGTCGCCGAAAGCCAGTTCGTCGAAGATGAAGCCGTACCTCGCGACGCCGCGGTCATCGGCAACACGTGGTGCTATGTCAATAAGAAGGGCGGTCCCGACCGCAGATTCAAGGATAATCCGGAGATCCCAATCTGCGCGTACGAACAGCTTCACTTCTCGAGCGAGACGGGCCTCAATGAGGTTATCCAGCTATCCAAGCGCGGCCCAGGTGATCTATTGAGGACTGCGCTCTCCTCGATGCGCGACCTTGGAACCGATGAGCGTAGCGAGCCGGCGGGCTGACGACGAACGCGTCGATGACCGTTTCGAGGTTTATGTGAACGTCGGGAACCAGCGCTAGGTGGTCGCGTGGTTTATGAACCAATTTCTTGCAGGCCGCGTTTGTCAGGCGATTGACGCGGCGTTGCAGGCGCCTGGTTGAAGAGCCGGTGCGGAATGTTGAGGCCGGATCCTCCTCCGGTTTAAGCCCGCTCAACGGCGAACCTAGGGCTCGGGTGCGGCGGTTTACTGACAGGGCTGGTCCGGAAGGCTGGACGCTTGAGGAGGACTGGAATCAGGTCACAGCTGTAACCACGTGCGCAACGATGATGACCGCCAGCGGCGCGGCGATCTCGTTCTTGAACGACGGACGCGGACTGAGGGGCTGCCGATGATCCCCGATCTACCACGTAAACTCCTTGTCGACGCATGCAGCACGTTCGACGAAGAGCTTCGCGAAACGGAGGAATGGGTAGCCTGGGAGCGCAAGGATTACTACAAGTACGCACTTCAGCACGAAGGCCGGCTGTATCCCGTGAAGAAGATAATCTCACTGGCCACCGGTCTCCCTGTATCAACATTCAGCGGAGGGGATGAAGCGAACTCGTACGTACAAGCGCGCGGGTTCGAAGTCGTTGAGCTTGGAGGCGATTCCGCGGCGAGCGCGATTCAACATAGACTGGAGACTGTTCTCTCATCCTACGCTGAGGCTAGGACGGGTCGTCCTTTTCGGTTAGACCCGCTGCACGTCTCCTTGCTGTCGACTGCGCTATCCCGATGTGTCAGTCGGGCCGCTCCTCACATCCCACCACCAGGTCCGTACGCTCGGCCACC
>JBDHAF010000241.1:0-4661 GCA_039588255.1 Gemmatimonadota bacterium
CATCTCACAGGGAGACCGACGTGGGCGGACTGTTCGGCGTTGTCTCGAGCGAAGACTGCGTGGCGGATCTGTTTTACGGGACGGACTATCACTCACACCTAGGTACGATGCGAGGGGGGCTCGCCGTCAAGAACGGCCAAGCCTTCACCAGACGCATACACGACATCACGAACTCCCAATTCCGCAGCAAGTTCGAAGACGACCTGCCGGGACTCAGTGGATCCATGGGGATCGGCGTCGTCAGCGATTACGAAGACCAGCCCCTCATCATCAGCTCGCACCACGGCACCTACTCCATCGTCACCGTCGGGAAAGTCCACAATCTGAAAGAGCTGGTGGCCGAGGCTTTGGGAAAGAACGGCACCCACTTCTCGGAGATGACCGGCAGCGAGGTAAACCCCACACAGCTCGTCGCCCATCTCATCGACCAAGGTGAGACATTCCAGAGTGGGATCCGGCATGCTCAGGAGTCCATCGAGGGCTCCTGCTCCATTATGCTCCTCACCGACAACGGGATCTACGCGGCCCGGGACCGGCTGGGTCGCACGCCGGTAGTTATCGGCGAAAAGGATGGGGCGTATGCCATCACACTCGAGACGTGCGCCTTCCCCAACCTGGGATTCCAGGTTGCCAAGTACCTCGGTCCTGGGGAGGTCGTTCGGATCCACCGTGAGGGCGTGGAGCAGCTCATCCCTCCAGGGGACAAGATGCAGATCTGTGCGTTCCTCTGGGTCTACTACGGCTACCCGGCTTCCCATTACGAGTCGATCAACGTGGAAGCGACCCGTTACCGGTCCGGCGGATTCCTGGCAAAGCGGGACAACACCGAGGTGGATGTCGTAGCAGGTATTCCCGACTCGGGCACCGGGCACGCCATCGGCTACGCCAATGCCGCCGGCGTTCCGTACCGGCGGCCTTTTGTGAAGTACACGCCAACGTGGCCGCGGAGCTTCATGCCCCAGGACCAGCGGGTGCGCGACCTCGTGGCACAGATGAAGCTCATCCCCATCCGTGAGATCATCGACGGCAAGCGCCTGCTCTTTTGCGAAGACTCCATCGTGAGGGGCACACAGCTCAAGGACATCATCCGGCGGATCTTCGACCACGGCGCACAAGAGGTGCACATGCGCCCGGCCTGTCCCCCCCTTGTTTTTTCCTGCAAATTCCTGAACTTCTCGCGCTCGAAATCGGAGATGGACCTGGCAGCCCGTAAGGCTGTCTTCGAGCTGGAGGGCGAGACGACCGCCAACCTCGACGAGTTCGCTGACTGCAACACGGAGCGCCACTGCGCCATGGTAGAGTGTATTGCCAAGCGGCTGGGGCTCACGTCGCTCAAGTACCAGAGGCTGGACGACCTCGTGGAGGCCATCGGGCTGCCCAAGGAACGGCTCTGCACCTATTGCTGGGACGGGTCGGAGGGGTAAGGAACTCAATGACCGAAGTCTCCACTGCCGATTTGCCGCTGAGCGGCTACCGGGTCCTCGACCTTTCCCGAATCCTCGCCGGTCCGTACGGCGCAATGATGCTTGGCGATCAGGGCGCCGAGGTGATCAAGGTGGAGCGTCCCGGCACCGGCGACGACACGCGGACCTGGGGGCCCCCTTTTGCCGGTGGGGAGAGCGCGTACTACCTCTGCTGCAACCGCAACAAGAAGTCGATCGCCGTCGATCTCAAGAGCCCGGCAGGCGTCGAGGTCGTGAAGGAACTGGCCAAGGTGTCCGACGTGCTGATCGAGAACTTCACGCCGGGCCTGATGAAGGAATTCGGACTGGACTACGAGACATTCCGGGAGATCAACCCGCGCTTGGTCTACGCGTCCATCAGCGCCTACGGCCAGGACGGCCCCTACCGGGACCGCCCGGGGTACGACATGGTCCTCTCCGCAGTGGGGGGCCTCATGTTCATCACGGGGGAGCAGGACGGCAATCCCTGCAAGGTGGGCGTGGCAATCACCGACGTGCTCACAGGCGTCTATGCGTCGGGGGCGATCACCTCCGCGCTGCTGTGGCGGGAGCGTTCGGGCCAAGGCCAACACCTGGACATCAGCCTCCTCGACGTCCAGGTCTCCGGACTCGCCAACATCGCCAGCAATTACCTCGTGGCCGGCCGGGAGGCCAAGCGCTGGGGCACTGCCCACGAGTCGATCATCCCCTATCAGGTGTTTCGCACCAAGGATCGGCCCATCGCCATCGCTGTGGCGAACCAGAAACTGTGGGTTAATTTCTGCAAGCTGATCGGCAAGCAGGAGTGGGTGGACGATCCGCGATTTGAGTCCAATCCCAAGCGAGTGGAAAATCGTGAGGTGCTCCTTCCCCTGTTGGACGACGTGATGGAGCAAAAGACCTGCGACGAGTGGATGGAGCTGTTCGTGGAGGCAGCTATCCCCTGCGGTCCGGTCAACGACATGCAGCACCTCTTTGCCGACGAGCAAGTGCAGCACCGGGATATGATTGCCGAGATACCGCATCCGACCATCGGCACGCTCCGCCTCGGGGGGATACCCATCAAGTACTCCGAAACACCGGCAGCCATTCGCCTTCACCCACCGCTCCTCGGTGAGCACACCGACGAGGTATTGGCGGAGGTGTTGGGATATCCCCCCGAGAACATCGAGGCGCTGAAGCAGCAGGGCGCCATTGCATCAGGTTGATCCCTAGAATCACATGACGGGAGGATCTCCCCGGTCCAACGGAATCCGGCTTGGCGTTGCTATCGGCGTCGGTGTGGTCATCTGGTTCGCCCCCGCCCCTGAGGGCGTCACGCCGGAGGCCTGGCATCTGTTCGCCATCTTCGTTGCGACGATCGTGGGGATCATTCTCGAACCGTTACCCATGGGCGCGGTGGCGGTGTGCGGTATCGCCGCTGTCACACTGACCCGCACCCTCGGCCTCGCCGACGCGCTCAGCGGCTTCAGTCACAACGTCATCTGGCTCGTCTTGACAGCATTCTTCATCTCACGAGGTTTCATCAAGACAGGCCTGGGCGCCCGGATCGCCTACTCGTTCGTGAGGCTCATGGGTCGAAGGTCGCTCGGGCTCGGCTACAGCATGATGGCGACCGAGTATGTGCTCGCACCGGCCATCCCCAGCAACACGGCACGGGCCGGCGCGGTCATCTATCCCATCGTGCGATCCGTGGCCGAGGCCTTCCACAGCCACCCCGGGAACGGGACCGAGCGCAGGATCGGTGCGTTTCTGATGCAGTGCTGCTTTCACGGCAACCTCATCACCAGCGCCATGTTTCTGACGGCCATGGCCGCCAATCCCCTGGCCATGCAGTTTGCGGCGGACCTCGGTGTCGACGTCACCTGGGCACAGTGGGCCATCGCGGCCGTGGTTCCCGGAGTGGCCAGCATGCTCGCCGTTCCGTTTGTGCTCTACAAGCTCTACCCGCCGGAGTTGTCGGAGACTCCGGGTGCGCCCGAGATGGCCCAAACTAAGTTGGCGGAAATGGGCAGCATGCAGCGGGGCGAGCGCATCATGCTGGGGACGTTCATCCTCCTCTTGGCCCTGTGGATTTTCGGCCGGCAGCTTCAGGTCCCCAGCACCGTCACCGCGTTCGTCGGGCTGTCGATCTTGCTTTCGACCCGGGTGCTGACCTGGGACGACGTCTTGAATGAAAAGGGAGCGTGGAACGTCTTCATCTGGCTTTCCACGCTCATCATGATGGGATCCTACCTGAGCACCCTCGGCATGGTGGGATGGTTCAGCAATTCGATCGGCGCGCTCTTCACGGATACCAACTGGCAACTCGCCTTCTTGGCACTCAGCCTGATCTACTTCTACAGCCACTACTTCTTCGCCGGCAACACGGCGCACATCAGCTCGATGTACGCGGCGTTCCTGACTGTGGCACTGGCAGTGGGAACTCCACCGGTCTTGGCAGCGCTGGTCCTGGCCTTTTTCAGCAACCTGTTTAGCAGCATGACCCACTACAGCACCGGCCCCGCGCCGGTCTATTTCGGGGCCGGCTATGTAAAGCTCGCCGATTGGTGGAAGATGGGAGCCGTGGTGAGCGTGGTGAACGTCGCCATCTGGCTCGGGCTCGGTGGACTCTGGTGGAAAGTGATCGGGCTCTGGTAGGGGTTGCAGCGAGCGGCGAGCGGTGAGCGGCGAAAGGCAGGACGGGAGCGGAGCACGCCGTTTGTCCCTGCAGCGTACGTTGGTTCGCAAGAGCAGTGTGTCGCGGCATCCGGCGTGGAGCGGAGCTCACCGTTTGTCCCTGTAGCGCGCGTCGGTTCGCATGGTGGGCCATGGTGAGATTTCGCATGGAAGAGAACCGCAGCGCGCGTAAGGGGCAAATGGTGCGCGACGCCCTACTGCGGCGGCAGCAGCCCGATCCCGGCCTTCGGCTCCTTGGGTCGTGCGATGCGCCGGAACTCGAAGCCGCCGATGTTCAGTGTCGGCAGTGCGCCACACACCAGCACCGCCTGGCGCAGGATCAATCCCCCCACCAAGCCGAGCACCGCCCCGATCGCCGTTACGGCGACCGTGTTCCCCGCACCAGCCTGCTCCATGGAAACATACAGCACCAGCATCAGTGTCAGCGGAGCGGCCAAACCCAGGACGAAGTACCCCAGCACAAACGAGCGCCTTCTCAGAATCCGTTCCGCAGATTCCCGGGGATCGGGCAGCTTGAATGCTGCTTGGAGGAAGAAGAGA
>JBDHAF010000242.1:0-6142 GCA_039588255.1 Gemmatimonadota bacterium
GATGTCAGCATCCTCCGCGACCGGCTCGAGGCGGGCGTTCGAGAGCTGGTACCCAGCGCCCGGCTCAACGGTCACCCCGAGCGCCGGGCTCCCAACATTCTCAACCTGACGTTGCCCAAGCTCCGGGGCGAGTCCCTCGTGGTCGCCTTGGATCAGCACGGGGTTTCACTCTCCTCCGGATCGGCGTGCAAGTCCGGGTCGCCCGATCCGACGCACGTCCTTCTCGCCATGGGACACAGCGACGACGAGGCCCACTGTTCGATCCGCTTCTCGCTGGCTCACGACACCAACCAGGACGACATCGACGATACCATCGACGCCCTCGGCCGGGTCTTGCGGGAGCTGGAGACGACGGTTCGATTCCTGCCCTGTAAGTAGTCTTCGCCAATACGGCTGGCGGTTGGAGGACCGGACGGCTGGATACCTTTCAAGGAGTGACAATGACCGCCACCTTCGACAGGACGAAGATCCAGCGGGGAGCGCGCCTCCGCCGGTCCCCTTTCTTCAACTCGACGTTGAAGGAAGGGTGCTGGAGCTATGCCGTATACAACCACATGCTCCTCCCCACCGGTTACGACGATCTGGAGAAGGAGTACTGGAACCGGTCCACCCGTAGCGCGTCGATATTCCTGGACGGGCTTTCGTCCAGCAGCGCCTCGGCAACCAACTTTCCGGTCACGGGCCCGAGGGTGAGACCCAGCATGGCGTGTCCGGTTGCGATGTGAAGCCCATCGCACCCGGGCACCGGGCCCACTATGGGCAGGCCGTCCGGCGTACAGGGCCGCAGGCCACACCACTCCGACCGGGATTCCGTATCGCCAACGCCGGTGAGGTAGAGCTTCGCCGATTCGGTGAGTTGCTCCAGTCGCGGGCCCCGGATCTCGTGATTGAGTCCCGAAAACTCCATTGTGCCGGCAAAGCGGACAAAGCCGCTCATGGGCGTGCAAAACACCGAGCGTTCGCCGAGCATACACGTGACTTGCAACGAGGGGGCTCCACCCGTTCCCACTTTCCGGTCCCGGTGGTACCCCTTTCCCGCCTGGATCGGGAGCCGATAGCCGACCTTCGCCGCCAACTCCAGGCTGTACGCTCCGGTTGCCAGAATCACGGCATCGGCCCTGAGCTCCTCCCCGTCCCGAAGGCGGACCCCGGTCACCCGATGGGCAGACGTCACCACGTCGGACACAGCCGCTTGGACACAAACCGTCGCCCCATATCCGGCCGCCCTGTCGGCCATTCCGAGCACGAATCGGTGCGGGTTCATGGTCGCTGCTTCGGGATAGTAGATGCCGCCCTGCACCCCTCGCCTCAGTGCCGGCTCGCGTTCCCGTAGTTCCTCACCGGCGATCGACATCGGGCGATACCCGTGGACCCACATGAGTGCTGCCTCGTTGGTCGCCCCGGCAAGGCCCGGTGCCGTCCGGAAGACATCGTAGTAGCCGTCGGCATTGTAATCACAGTCGAGGTCTTCCTCGCTCACCAGTTGATCGAACAGCTCACGGGAATCGTGACCAAGCGGCCCGAGGACGTGCATGCTCGCCTTGAGATGCTCCGCGGTACAGTGGCGACGAAAGATCCACAACCAACGCATCAGGGCGGGATCCCATCTCGGGGCGATGTACAGGGGGCTGGTGGGGTCCAACATGAACTGAAGCGCTTGCTTCACGCGCCCTGGCTTGGTGATCGGCGCGTGACCCGGCGCAACTGTCCCCGCGTTACCGTACGATGCCCCCACCCCAATCTGGTCGCGCTCGAGAAGGGTGACGCTGGCACCGCGCTTCGCCAGGTAATAGGCGCAGCACACGCCGATGACGCCGCCGCCAACAACAACCACGTGAGTTTGGGACTGGTTCATGTCACGCCAGTCTGTCGATGATCGCGTCGGTCACTTGGGTCGTGGTCGCCGCCCCTTGGGTCACCACATCGGGCCCACCGGGGAGACGCATCATGTCGTAGGAACGCACTCGCCCCTCCTGTACGACCTCCGCCACGGCATTTCGTATGCGCGTGGCCTTCTCTGTTTCACCCACATGGTCGACCAGCATGGCCGCACTGAGAATCATGGCGATCGGATTCACGATCGGAGGATCGATGGCCTCGTACTTTGGAGCGGACCCATGAGTCGGCTCGAAGACTGCGACATCGTCGCCGATGTTTCCGGAGCACGCGAATCCCAGCCCCCCTACCAAACCCGCAAATGCGTCGGAGACAATGTCCCCAAAAAGATTGCCGGCCACGATCACGCCAAAGTCTTCCGGGTTCTTCGTGAGCCACATCATCTGCGCATCGATGTTCGTCGAACGCAGCCGTATGTCTGGATAGGATTGCTGGACCTCGCGCGCCGTCTCCTCCATCATGCCAGAGGTCTCACGTAACACATTTGGTTTCTCACAAACGGTCACGGAATCGTATCCGTGCTTCCTCGCATAGTTGAAGGCCGCCCGCAAGAGTCGGCGACAAGCACCGCGCGTGAACACACGGACGGAAAGTGCCATGGCGTTGCCGGGCACGTCGGCGAATGGCTTGTATTTCGCGTGCTGGGCCAATGCAGCGCGCACCGACTCGGGGGGATCGGTCCATTCGATACCGGCGTAAAGTCCCTCGGTGTTTTGCCGAAAGATGACGGCGTTCACAGCAGGCTCCTCGAATCCACCGTCGGCAGCTCGGCGGATGAAGTTCAGCGGATTGCCCACAAAGGACCGGCAGAGGCGGACACAGATGTCGAGGTTGAAGCGTTGACGCATTCCCACGACCGGGCTGTAATAGGTGTATCCCTTGGCCCGCAACTCGGGACTGAGCTCCTTGGCCGCCTCCTCATTGGGTTTCGACGTAATCGCCCCAAAAAGGCCCAGCTTGTGCTCTTCTAGCAGATGGATGGTCTTTTCCGGAAGCGGGGTTCCCTCGTGGACCCAGGGATCCCATCCGATGTCGGCGTGAACGTACTTAGCGTCGAAGTTCACCGCCTCGAGTACACGAATAGATTCAGGGAGCACAATCCTACCGATGCCGTCTCCCGGCATCGTGACTACGGTATGGGTCATTGTTCTATCGCATTTGATTTGGATCGTATCTCGATCATCATTTGAATTCGAGTCCGGCGGCGACAGCCTGCAGGTTCCCTTCGACAAACTCGCCACCCGCCTGGCGAACCGCCTCGCCCAATGCATCCGGGGGCAACAGGTTCAGCCGGCTGACGACGGCAGTGAGTGCCGCCAAGGCCACGTTGGTCTTGGAGAGCCGGACGGAAGCTTGCGTCGGGTCTATCACTTCGACGCCCGCCTTGGTCTCCACCTGCGCACATTCCGGCACTGTGAACACCCGACCGCGTGCGTCCATTGCTGCGAGATAGCGAGATGCCTTCTTGTATCCGTCCCGGCTCAAAACGACCACGGCATCGGGTATTGTAATGCCCGGGTATTGAATCTCATCCGGGCTGAGAATCAGCTCGGATACGCTGTGCCCGGACTGTACGGTCACGGGAAAGTCGTTCCGCTGGGCCGCCCACAGCCCCGACGAGATCGCGGCCCGCGCCACCAGGCGAGCGGCCGATCCCACCTTGCGACCTGCCGAGCCGGCCACCACGAGACAGAACCGGCGGTCGAGCGTCGCGTTCAGGTTCGGCTCTACGGGTTCGGGCGACAATGCCGGACTCCCAAGCGCCTCAGCGTGAGCGGCTCGATACGCCGCCGCGTACTCGGGAACGTCGCGGCGCTGCAGGACACCTGTGCGGAACTCGAGCTGCTCGAGCATGGCCGCCAGCGACTTCCGGCTGAGACGGTTCCTTGGCACGTAGTACGCCGTACACAGCTCCCAGATGTCCAGCACACTGAACCCATCGTGCCTGATGCCTTCTGCAATCCGCTCGGTCAGATCTTCGTCGAAGCTGGTTCCGCGGAAGACAAAAGATCCCCCGTTCGCCGCCACCGTAGCGCACACGTCCAGGGGGCGCTCGAGATTGCCTTTCGGAGTCGTCGAAGTGACCCCACCCACCGGCGTGGTGGTGGAGTGCTGCCCCCCTGTCATGCCGAAGTTGAAGTTGTTGAACACCAGAACGGTGATCCCAATGTTGCGCCGTGCCGCGCTGAGCAGGTGGGTGCCGCCAATGCCCGTTCCGCCATCCCCCATGGCCACAATGACGGTGAGCTCCGGCCGCGCCAGCTTGATGCCGGCGGCGTAAGTGATGCTGCGTCCGTGTAGTCCGTGAAAGGCGTTCGTGGCGAAGTATTGGTCCGACAGCCCCGCGCACCCGATATCACTGACGATCACCACCTGCCGCGGATCGAGTCGCAGCTCTACCAACGCCTTGTTGAGCTGGTCCAGGATGGGACCGTGGCCGCACCCCGGACAGAATGGGTACGGCGTGTCGTTCCGGTACGTAGCCAACGGAGTCACCATGGTGGGCGCGCCGCTCACGGGATCAGCTCCAGGAACTGCTCAGGTGAAATGAGCTCGCCGTCCACTCGGTTGAGCCCCACGATCTCATGGCCGTTGCTGATCCGCTCGATCTCCCGCCGGTACTGTCCCAAATTCAGCTCCGCGACCACGACTCGCTCGACGCCCTTCATGGCGTTCCGGATGGCCGTCTCGGGTACGGGCCAAAGGCTCTGAACCGTGAGTGCGGAGACCTTACGCAAAGGCTCTGAACCGTGAGTGCGGAGACCTTACGCTCGTCCCGTCGCGCCGCCTGTACCGCCTCGCGCATCGCACCGGCCGTTACGCCAAAGCTCAAGAGCAGCGTTGGGGCCCCGGGTTCCACATCCGCACCGACCAGCTCGATTTCGTTTCGGTGCGCCTCGATCTTCTCGGCGAGGTGACGGTTGAGACGATTCACCGTCTCGGGGTCCTTTGTGATGAACGCCTGCTCGTTGTGAGTGGACCCCGTGAACCGAACGACTTCGTCGTCGCCGTAGCGCACCATTGGCGGCACGCCGTCGAGGGGATCGTACTGATACGGGGCGAAGGTCCCGCGTTCGACAGCCTCTGCGTCGTGCCCCCGTTCGCCACGACTGCCGGAATGCCCATAGCCAGAAACATCCACCGTCGTCGAGGTCATGTTGAGCTCTCTATCGGTCAACACGACAACCGGACTGCGAAATCGCTCGGCGAGCTCAAAGGCCTTGATCGTGAGGCTGTAGCATTCGGGCACGGAAGAAGGGGCCAACACGATAATGGGATAGCCCCCGGCCGTGCCCCATCGTGCAAACTGCACGTCTCCCTGCGCCGCCGTCGTTGCGCCGCCCGTGGCTGGCCCCATGCGCTGCACGTCGACAATGACCAGTGGGACCTCGCCCATGATGGCGAGCCCTATGTTCTCACTGTACAGGCTCATGCCCGGCCCGCTGGTGGCGGTCATGGCACGCGCCCCCGACATGGCCGCCCCGATGCACATCCCGATCGATGCGAGCTCGTCCTCGCCCTGAATCGCGACGCCGCCGACTTTGGGCAGCTCCCGCATCATCATCATGAGGATCGGAGACGCCGGAGTGATGGGGTAGCCGGCGAAAAAGGTGCAGCCGGCCTCCAACGCTCCGCGCACCATAGCTGTGGATCCGTCGGTGAGCTCACGCATTAGTCAAGAATCTCTGGCTGCCATCCAAGAGAACGTACGACATATGAAAAAACGCTGTTAGTTGAGTGAATTCCTTGGTGATCCCCCAGCCGTTCCCGCCGCCTGCCCTCGGCACCTGCCAACTAAGGAAAGCTTCACGAAATCCGAAACTGTCTCTCCTCCCCAACCGTAGAGCGTAACGAGTTCATCCGCCCGCCAAGTAGACCTGTTTCAACTTGGGACCCGTCATGGACACACTGCTCAAGGACCTTCGCTTCAGCCTCCGGATGCTCGTCAAGCACCCGAGCATTTCCGCCATCTCGGTGATCACGTTCGGGCTAGGCATCGGCCTCACCACGACGGTCTTCAGCATCATCAACGGGGCGCTGTTCCGGGGACTGCCGTTCGACGACTCAGACCGTATCATGTGGGTCGATCGCAGCAAGCCCTCCGAGAACATCCAACGCATGGGCGTGAGCCTTCCCGACTTCCTCGACTGGCAAGAGCAGCAGACGGCCTTCGAAAAGATGGCGGTCTTCAGTGGGGCACCGGTCAATTTGTCGGAAACCGAAGGCCAGCCGGAGCGCTTCATGG
>JBDHAF010000243.1:0-4631 GCA_039588255.1 Gemmatimonadota bacterium
CCGGCCATCGGACACGCGCCCGGGCGCTTCCGTCGAAGAAGCCGCCCCGACGGGAATCAGAGCAGAAGGCGGGACGTACTCAGGAAAAGACTGCTTTTCGGAACGTGATCGCGGAAAAATTCCGGAGCACCCTCAAACCCCCAGGCCAGGGCCACGTGCGATTGCTCGTCAAGGACCGCGGGCGAAGCGGAAGGAGCCGTCCCCCTCGAGACGCCGCTCTCCGTCTTTTTGGCCTTGGTGCCGAGTGCGTCTTTCGGGCTGGAACAACAGCCCAGCCCCATTTCGTGGCAATGGACCTCGCGGAGGACCGCGCCCGCCCGACCGTCGCCGCGCAAACGGGTGACCCGCACGGTACCCACATCCTGGTGCGAACCGGACTCGGTGTGCGCCGCCGCCGAGGCCCCATCGGAAGTCTCGTGGTAACCGCCGCACCAATCGCCGCCCCAAGCCCCGATCCCCAGGGCCAGAACAATCAGACCGACAACGGCGACAGGTTTGGCCATGGCTGTAAGTTTGCTCATTACATCTATTTCAATGTCAGGCTAGTCCAATGTCAAGAAATTACAGTCCGGACCGTGCCGAAAATCCTCTAGAGCATTTTCCGTTTAGTTTTGACCAGACCGCTCCTCCACCCAGCCACCCCGATCACACTGTCGCTGGGTGGTCTCGTGGGGGAGTGAGCCGGAGCGATTCCACGTAAGTGGAGTACGCTCTAGTCGCCGCACGCGAGCGTCGAAGGTCACGGGTTGGGCCTTTTGTCGTCTTCCCAGTGCGCGGGAGAGCCTCAATGCGAGGGAGAGTCGGGCCTTAATCGACAGGACGCCGGCCACCCGGGCGCCGCCGGGAAAGGGCCGCGGGCTGCGGACTCCAGGCGCTCTTGGCCGCTCCCATAGCCCGGCGGACTGGGCGTCGGGAGGGGCATTCCCCCCAGTCGACCAGATTCTCTCCGTCAGAGGCAGGGCCCGCTCGACCATCTCCGAGTCCGGTGTCCGAACCGAAGGGGCTCCATGCCAATTGGAACAAACCGGGTGCGACAAATCGTCGCAGACCTTGCGGACGCGTATGTTTCAGTTGAGCCCGTCCCACCCCGCCGATCCGACGATCCGCGCCGGGGGTGTTCCGCTCGACCAGCCGTGACCCGCTTCCGAACAGCGCATCGAAGTACCTGAATCATATCGAACAAAGTCAGCCAGACGAAATCATGTTCCGCGGGGCCTACGTCCGAGCAGACCATGCTCGGAAGTGTAAGTCAAATTACAAAAAACTCAAGTTCTTCCAAATACTGTAATCTTCATTACACACAAGCTTGATTTGTGTCATTAACTCTTGACTTGCGTCATTGAGTTTTGTCAGTCAATACATAACGTGGTTTACCGAGCTTGCGGTTACTGGAAGGCGAGCACGTTGTTGAAGGCGAGCACCTTGTTATTGCAGGGGAGACCGACCATGGATGGGGGCCGCTTGACCGTGGCGGCGGTCGCATGCGCGGGGGCGCTGCTTGTCGCGATCACCGCGGCACCGTCGGAGGGACACGCGCAGTCGAACGAGGAGCTGCTCCGCCGCATCGAGGCCATGGAGCAGCAGCTCCAGGGAATGAAACGCCTGGAGCAGGAGCTGGAGGCGCTGAAGGCGCAGCTGGGGTCGGCCCAAACCCAGGCCCGTGAAGCGCAAGAGCAGGCCGTGGCGGCACAACAGCAGGCCGTGGCGGCACAAAAACAGGCGCGGGAACCGGAGCGGGCGGACGCGAAATGGCATCTGGCCGGCTACGCCCACACAGACTTCAGAGTGAGCGACCTGGGATCAGAGACGGACACCTTCCTCGCGGGAGCCTTCAACCCCATCTTCCACTTCCAGTACAAGGACCTGGCGCTCTTCGAGGGCGAACTCGCGATCGAGGTTGAGGATGATGGCACGACCAGCTTGGAGATCGAGTATGCGGCGATCGACCTGCTGCTCCATGACAACGCCGCCTTCACCGCGGGCAAGTTCCTTAGCCCCATCGGCCAGTTCCAGACCCGCCTCCATCCGCCCTGGATCAACAAGCTGCCTGACGCGCCAGCGGGCTTCGGCCACGGCGGAGTCCAGCCTCTGAGCGAAGTCGGCGTCATGCTCCGGGGCGGCTTCGACTTCGGCCCCATGGTCAACTACGCGGTCTTCGGCGGCAACGGCCCGCGATTCGAGTTCGACGGCGAGCTCGAGGCCGTCGAGCTCGAAGGCTTCGGGTCAGACGACAACAGCGACAAGTCCATCGGCGGCCGGATCGGCATTCTTCCGATTCCGCACCTGGAGATCGGCGGGTCCTATATGACCGCCGACCTCGAAGGGGTGGCGGGAACCTCCGGCCGCGTCACCGAAGGCGAGTACACCCTATGGGGCGTCGATGCGGCGTACACGCGCGGCGCCTTGGACGCGCGGGTCGAATACCTCGACGCCGAGGTCGATAGCTTTTTCAGCCAGAGGGAAGCCGGCGAACCCACCGAGCTGATCCCCTCCACTGATTTCGAGGCTTGGTACGCGCAGGTCGCCTACCGGCTCTCGGGCATCACCGACATGCCGTATGTCCGGAACCTCGAGCCGGTGATCCGGTACGGCGAGGTGGATGCAGAAGGGTTCGAGCATTTCGTCGAGCACACTGTGCCCGAGGACAGACTGACGCTTGGGATGAATTACTTGTTCGCGCCGTCGGTCATGGCCAAGCTGGCCGTCTCGTGGCGCGACTTCGAGGACCCCGATGCCGAAGACGCGACCGAGGTCCGGGGTCAATTAGCATACGGATTCTAGGGAGGCCGAGCCATGAAGAAGGCGAACGCGCACGGTGCTGTTCTTGCAGGGCTGCTGGTAGCGCTAGTCATGGCCGCCGCCTCCTTCGGTGCCTGGGCGGGTGAGGAAAAGGCGGGCGACCCCGCGCAGTTCGCCCGGGGGGCCAAAGCCTGGGCCGAGAACTGCAACCGCTGCCACAACGTTCGCGATCCCAAGGAGCTCCAGGACTACGAGTGGTACGTCTCGGTGACGCACATGCGGCTCGTCGCCGGCCTGCCGGGCAACGTGGCGCGGGACATTTTGGCTTTTCTCCAGGCGAGCAATTAGGCATCCGTCGGGTGCCGGTTGCCCGGCATGACTGAAAATGCGTGGCGGCAAGGGGGGCTTAGGGAAGCGTCGGGTGAACTCATGAGCCTCCGGCGATGAAAGGCGTGTCCGTGTCTGGCCTGCGAATCCGGCTGATACTCGTCATCCTTGGAGCGGCGTGGCTCGCCGTGGCGTCGAATGGTGCGCTGGCGCAGGATGCGACGCTTCCGGAAATGCGATTAGGAGACCCGTTCGCAGGTGGCCCGATTTACAGAGAAAGATGCATGAAGTGCCACGGTAGGAATGGCAAGGGGGCGGTGCCGGAGGCGCCCGACCTTAATCAAAAGGTCCGCCTGGACGACAGGGTGTTGCTGAACCACCTGCTCGAGGGCTTTCAAAGGCCGGCGGCAGCGACCAGCAGCCCCAACGACGACCTCACGATCAAGGATGTGAGGAACGTGCTGGCCTTCCTGCACAACTACTACCATTACAAGACCTTCGCCCGCACCGGAGAGGGCATATACAGGGGGACGTGCGTCGCCTGCCATGGCGAGGACGGCAAAGGGGTCGTTCCCGGAGCGCCCGACCTCACCAAGGACGAGGGGGCACTCACTAAGTCGTATGAAGTGTTGCTCAAGCACATCCTCGAGGGGTTCCAAAGTCCAAGCTCGCAGCTGGCCATGCCCCCCAGAGGCGGCAATCAAGCTTTAACGATCAAGGACGTGCGGGAGGTGTTGGCCTACATGCACCAGAAGTTCCACTGGCGGACCTACGAGTAACAGCACCCGCGTGAGCGCCTACGTTCGACATGCCGGACAGGCGCCCTATGCCCGGTCGGTCCAGCTTTTTTCTATCTCGCATCGAAGCCTGGCCGAGGGGCCATAAAGGGTCCAGCCGGATTGCAGTGCCGGGAGCCTAATTCGATGTCCCGTACAGCTTTCCTCTTACTTGGCTTAGTTCCAGGTCTTCTGGCCGGCGCGCCCGGGCAGCCTCGCGCGCAGGAGCCGTCCCATCCGGGGGTTCACCCCCTGGAGCCCCCGATGACGGCGACCGAGGCTCATTCATGGCATGGTGCCCGCCCGGACGCACAAGCCCCGATCGGCGTCATGGGCGACCACGTCCACAAGAAGGGCTGGATCATGCCCTCCTACCGCTACATGCGGATGGACATGGACGGTAACCGCAGCGGCAACGATGACGTTTCCACCGCCGACGTGCTCAACCGCTTCATGGTCGCGCCCACGAACATGACCATGGAGATGCACATGTTCGGGATCATGTACGGTCTGACCGACGACGTTAACCTGATGCTGATGGTCCCGTACCTCGAGAAGTCGATGGGCCATGTGACCCGGACCGGAGTCCGCTTCACGACGGAGTCGGAGGGCCTCGCGGACGTAACGCTCACCGGTCTCGTCCAACTGTTCGACGACGGCCCTCACCGCCTGCACCTCAACGCCGGGCTGAGCTTCCCCACCGGCTCGATCGACAAGCGGGACGCCACACCGGCCGATCCCGACGCCCAGCTCCCGTATCCCATGCAGACCGGGTCCGGCACCTATGAC
>JBDHAF010000244.1:0-5010 GCA_039588255.1 Gemmatimonadota bacterium
CGAGGAACGGGCAGTTGTCCGGCTCCGCATCCAGGACACCGTCGTTGTCGTCATCCAGATCGCAGACATCGCCGAGACCGTCCTCCTCGGCGTCCTCCTGCCCTGGATTCGCTATCGATGGACAGTTGTCGCAGGGATCGAGGACCGTGTCGCCGTCCACGTCGCCTTCAATCTCACAGAACTCAGAGCACCCATCGCAATTCATGGCGTTGCCGTCGTCGCATTCCTCCCCGAGGCCAGGCTGGACGATCCCGTCGCCGCAGAACTCGACCACGC
The DNA here is from genome assembly GCA_039588255.1 of Gemmatimonadota bacterium. Lineage (GTDB taxonomy): Bacteria > Gemmatimonadota > Gemmatimonadetes > Gemmatimonadales > GWC2-71-9 > B3T1B10. The sequence continues at coordinate 277 of JBDHAF010000244.1, forward strand.
AGGCAGCGGAACAGCCGTCCCCACTCACTACGTTCCCGTCGTCGCACTCCTCGCCGGGGTCGGTCACAGCGTTGCCACATAGCGATAACGCGAGCTCGATCTTGAAGACGCTGTCGAAGACGCTGTCCCACCCATATCCCGCGACGTAGACATTCCCGAACCCATCCACGGCAATACCGATCGCTCCCCCGAGTGGGTTCCCCGCCCCGTCACCCATCTGATCAATGATCTCGGTGATCCGCCCATTGGGGTCGATCTGAAAGGCGTTGTAGCTCTGGTATCCGGACACATAGACATTTCCCGACCCATCCACGGCAATTCCCCAGGCACCCTGGAGCACGTTCCCCCTTCCATCCCCCGTCGAGTCGATGATCTCGCTGATCCCGCCACCCGATGTGATCTCGAAAGCGTTGTCGCTGTAGTACCCGGACACGTAGACATTGCCCGACCCATCCACGGCAATGTTCCGGGCACCCTGGAGCAGGTTCCCCCCTTCATCCCCCGTCGAATCGATGATCTCGCTGATCCCGCCACCCGATGTGATCTTGAAGGCGTTGTGGCTGTAGTCTCCCGCGACATAGACATCCCCTGAGCCATCCACGGCAATTCCCCGGGCATAGAGGAGCGGGTTCCCCTCTCCATCCCCAGTCTCGTCAATGATCTCAGTGATCACGCTACCCGATGTGATCTTGAAGGCGTTGTAGCTCCCGTATCCCGTGACATAGACATCCCCTAAGCCATCCACGGCAATGCCCCGGGGACTGAGGAGCCAGTTTCCCGCTCCATCCCCAGTCTCATCGATGATCTCGGTGATCGCACCGTTGGGGTCGATCCGAAAGGCATTTTCGGTCCCGTATCCCGCGACGTAGACATTCCCCGATCCATCCACGGCAATGTGGGCTGGCGCGTTGAGCGTCTGGCCGGCTCCATCCCCAGTGGAGTCGATGATCTCGCTGATTCCGCCATCGGGATCGATCTCGAAGACGTTGTTGCTGACGAACCCACTCACGTACACGTGCCCGAACCCATCCACGGCAATGCCATAAGGCCCGCTGAGCTCATTCCCCGCGCCGTCACCGGTTATGTCGATGATCTGGGTGATGGGGTAGGGTGTCGAAACCAGAATGTCCTCGTCCGTTCCGATGGTCCCGCCGAGGGAGTCCACGGAGAACCAGACCGCGACCCAGTTCCCCGCCCCGTCTGTCGCCACCTTAGGAACAAAGTCGCCCCCGGAGTCGGTTGCGGCATTCGTGTTGAGGGCCGCGGGGCCCTTCCAGTCGGGTCCGCCGTCCGGGGAGCGCGCCACCAGGATGTCAGCGTCCGTCCCGATCGTGCCGCCCAGGGGCTCCTCAGACCACCACACCGCGACCCAGTTCCCCGCCCCGTCCGTCGTCACATCAGGAACCTCGTCTTTCTCGGAGTCGGCTGCGGCATTCCAGTGGAGGGCCGCGGGAGCCGTCCAGCTGGCCCCGTCGTCCGTGGAGCGCGCCACCAGGATGTCCGTGTCCGTCCCGATCGTGCCGCCGAGGTCGTCGTTGGATTGCCACACCGCGACCCATTTCCCCGCCCCGTCCGTCGTCACCTGAGGACCGCTGTCGGCCCCGGAGTCGGTGGCGGCATTCGTGTTGAGGACCACAGGCGCGGTCCAGCTGGCTCCGTTATCCGTGGAGCGCGCCACCAGGATGTCCCAGTCCGTCCCGATCGTGCCGCCGAGGTCCTCGGTGGATTGCCATACCGCGACCCAGTTCCCCGCCCCGTCCGTCGTCACCTCAGCGTAATAGTCGTCCCCGGAGTCGGTGGCGGCATTCGTGTTGAGGGCCAAAGGTGCCATCCAGCTGGCTCCGTTGTCCGTGGAGCGCGCCACCACTATGTCAAAGTCCGTCCCGAGCGTACCGCCGAGGGAGTCGCTGGAGCGCCACACCGCGACCCAGTTCCCAGCCCCGTCCGTTGTCACCTGAGCATCATAATCGCCCCCGGAGTCGGTTGGGGCATTCGTATGGAGGGCCGCCGGCGCCGTCCAAGTGGCTCCACTATCGGTGGAGCGCGCCACCAGGATGTCGTAGTCCGTCCCGATCGTGCCGCCGAGGGAGTCACTGGATTGCCACACCGCGACCCAGTTTCCCGCCCCGTCCGCCGCCACCCGAACAACCCAGTCGTGCCCGGAGTCGCTGGCGGCATTCGTGTTGAGGGCCGTGGCTGCCGTCCAGCTGGCTCCGTTGTCCGTGGAGCGCGCCACCAGGATGTCCACGTCCGCCCCGATCGTGCCGCCGAGGGAGTCGTAGGAGCTCCACGCCGCGACCCAGTTCCCCGCCCCGTCTGTCGTTACCTGAGCAGCTCTGTCGTCTCCGGAGTCGCTGGCCGCATTCGTGTTGAGGGGCGCGGGCGGCCTGAACGCCTGGGCTTGTACGTCAGGCGCGGCTCCGACCAAAAAGACCAGGGTCAGTGCCGCAACCTTAGTGGCAAGCGAACTCGCTCTCCTCATGGAAGAAGAAGTCTGTCCTCCCAGGACGCCTCCATTCGGCATGATCCTCTCCTCCGCCCCGATGACGATCGCTCAGGGAGTCGTAGTGCACATGCTGAGCAGCCGGCTTCGCCGAGCTTGCATACAGGGCCCTGCCTGCAAGCGGCCCGAACGTGGGGCCTACGCGAAATTCTGCTCCCGAGGGCGTGCGAAAGGCAAGAGAAATCTGACCTGGCCATCGTCAACGACGGAAAAAGGCAGAAACAGCCGCTAAAGCCGGAGCTAGAAGACTCCTAATGCTCCACGGCCGCAGTGCAGACGGCTGCAATTTCGGGCGTTTGACCCACGAGCGCCCGCCTGATCACCACCACGTCGAGGATATTGCAGTCCGGGCCCTCCGCGACACTGCATCGTGCCTGCGCCTGCGGATCCGTGACCAACCCGGCCAAAACCTCTTGCAGCCTGTTCGGGTCCTGGACGTAGATCGCCCCCGTCCCGTCACTCTCCCCACACTGACACGCGTCCCCATACTCGTCCGGGACGTCTGTGTCCAAGGCCCCGTTGTTCTCCTGATCCGGATTCGGCGTATACTGACAGTTGTCCCCGTCGTCCTGCCGCCCATCGGCGTCGAAGTCCGCACCGGGGTTCCCGACGCTACGCTGACTCACCTCCGCGATCGGCACCGAGCCCAGATCCGTGTTGAGGAACTCTTCGCTCACCTCGGGGACTCCGATCACCGGCCCGGCCAACCAATCCGGCGCCGGATGGTCTGCGCTCGAGAACTCCACCATGCCCAGCTCCACCTGCTGTGGCCCCGGTACGTTCAACGCTGGGAAGCCGGATACCTCGAGGTTCCCCTTCAGCACCACGTAGAGCGTGTCCGAACTCCGGGGAGCCGGGGGGTTCGGGTCCGGTCCCATCGTGAACGAGCCAGCCGGGTCCACATACGGACCCAGCGTCGAGTGAGCCTGACACAACCGCTTCAGGTCCCCATCCGGCGCCGTATCGCAGCCCACCCAATGCATCTCGTTCACGCTCACGTCCGCTGGGCCCACCAAACCGAACGCGACCCGGTGCAGCCACCAATCCGAGCGCAGCAGCACGGCCCAGCGTGTTGTCCCCGGCGGTTCGTTAAGCACCGGGCGGAGCTCGAGCTCAATGGTCGGCTCCGCGGCACCCGTCACGAACGCGTATTCCTCCGGAGCCAGTGGATTCCCGTTCGAGTCCGTCAGGGGCGTTCCCCCGAGCGCCACGACCCCGGAGCTCGTCAGCGAGGGGGTGTCTACCTGCTCTTCGGGCCCCCCCATCTCGAGGACCGCCAGCGGAACGTCCTCTTCGTTCGGATTGCAGAGCCGCTCGCCCGGCAACAGATTGCCGACCACCGAGAAGTAGATCGTGTCGGCCCTCACGTCGTCCTGTGGGGGGAGCCCCGGACCCCGCGCACCCGACTGAACCGGGTCCACGGTTCCGCCAAGCGCCCCCACCTCCGCATTCTGGCAGCCATTCCCCTCCGGCGGCGGCGCTTCGCAACCCGGCCCGAAATCCACCGTATCGAGAGCAATGCCCTCCGGTATGACGATCCCGAGATCCACCCGCGAAATCGGAAGAGGCCCGCAGTCCAGCAAAACGTCGAACCTCGTCTCCGTGCTGGCACCCAGCAGGACGGGGGAGCCATCCAAGAGAGCGGAGACGGATCTCGCTCCCACCGTTTTGGGTTGCAGGATTACAACGGCGGCGTCGCATGCATCGCCCACGCCGTCCCCGTCCGAGTCGGTCTGAACGGGATTCGCATCCACCGGACAGTTGTCACAGACATCTCCGACCTGGTCGGAATCGTCGTCAAGCTGGAGGAGATTGCTGTCGGAAGGACAGTTATCGCAGCTGATTCGGATTGTCATCGTCAGGGCAGTTGTCCTGGTCACCCACCTTCGGGTCGTTGAAACCCGATCCGGCGCAGACGCCGTCGCCGTCCACATCGTCCTGGTCATCGTCCGGACAGAAGTCACAGGCATCGCCCAGACTATCGCCATCGGAGTTCGTCTGGTTGCCCACACCCGGGATCCCCGCCTCGGCGGGGCCGTTCTTCGCGGTCGGGCAGTTATCCGCGCCATCCAGAACCCCATCGTTATCATCATCGTTCTCGCAGGCATCCCCGATATCGTCGAAGTCGGTGTCGAGCTGGTCTTCATTGAAAACAAAGTCACAGTTGTCGCAGGCATCCCCGATACCGTCCCCAGAGGGAGACTCCGAATCCTCCTGGGCCGGATTCTCAG
>JBDHAF010000245.1:0-4595 GCA_039588255.1 Gemmatimonadota bacterium
CGGTTGCGGGCAGCCGCCAGACCAACACGCCGGGAAAGCGCGTGCTTCGTTGCTGGGCTTGAAGCTACCGAGTCGGGACGGCGGGATTTGAACCCGCGACCCCCTGAACCCCATGCAGGCGCAGGGGGTAGGCAATCACGGCAACATGTCGGCATTTCACGGGCTTCCGAGCGTCGGCAACGACATTCTGCCGGACTCCATGCCGGACTGTGCCGGAACAAACGGCAACCATAACGGCAACTGTCTGCTCCAGCTCTTGCAACCGTCCGCGACTGGTCACATGTTGGGTGGCGTTTCGCCGCACCGGCGATCCCGCCGCCGGATCGACGCCTGGGACGCGCCTCCTCCTACGCTGACCGACGCCCTTCCGCTCCGAGACCGCCGATGTCCACGAGGATACCGCACACCGGAGGGAAGTGATGTTCACAGCACAGCGAATCTTGGTCCTGTTTTGCGCCGCCGCGTGCGCTGCCTGCCAGCCCGCGGCTAACGCCGCCCAGGACGAGGTGATTGCGAGCGCGGAGAGCGCCGCCCCGGCGTCGATCAGCGCCGCGGCCACGATTCAGGACTGGGACGGCAACGTGCTCCGGCAGGGGACGAACGACTGGACCTGTTTGCCGGACCGACCGGACACGCCGGGCACGGATCCGTGGTGTGTGAATGCACCGTGGCTCAATTCCTTGGACGCATTAGTGAACAAGACCGAGCCGACATACACGTCGGTGGGCGTGGCGTACATGCTCCAGGGCGATACGCCGGTAAGCAATACCGATCCGTATGCCACCGAGCCCACCTCGGAAGACGATTGGGTGACGGGCCTCGGTCCTCATCTCATGATCGTGGTGCCGGATCGGGCCGCGCTGGCTGGCATCTCGACCGATCCGTACAACGGCGGCCCATGGATCATGTGGCCCGAGACGCCCTACGCGCATCTGATGATCCCGCTGGAGTCGTTCTCGAAGGGAGGAACGAACTAGCCGCCGGCTTCAGGCGGGCCGCAGGCACGGACCCGAGTCCGGCGACGGCCGAGGGCCCGGGCTTCAGGTCTGTCCGGGCCCGCCAGCGGGCGTTTGCCCTCACACGTCGGCTCGGCGCGCGATGCATCCGACCGGCGGGTGGCACGGCTCCACGTGATGGCCGGCAGCAGAAGAGGAGGACATGACCCACACCACCCGCTACCCGAGCGCATGGCCCGTTTGAAAGTCGCGCTCGAGATGTTGGAACACGACGCGGTGGCCGGGGGACGTGTCCCGGGATGCCCTCAAGGACTTCAAGACCGCCCTCGATCACATCCGGATCAGCACGTGGGCGCTGCTGACGAGCCCGCGCACGAGTGGCCACCGCGGCGTGGTGACTCACTTCCGTCTCAAACGGGCCAGCGAGCTCTGTGAGCAGATCGTGGCGGACGCCCACGCTGGCCAGCTCGGGGAAGATGAGGTGGAGTTGCGGCGCTTGCATGCCGCGCTCGGGGAGGCGCGCATTGAGGTGGGTCGCCACCTCGGACGGTAGTCCGAATGCCAAACGCCAGGATGTGGTGCTCCGCCGCAACCGCGGCGCCTCACACCGCTCTAGCTGCTGCCTTTCAGGAGCGCCCCCGCCGATCGACCCCCGTCACCCTCCTCCAGGAGGTCCAAGCCACCAGAGGATGGGCAGACTGATGAGTGTGCCGGCGATCACGACGGCCGTCCAGTACGCCCAGGACACGAGCCGCGGCCTCGCAGATGCAGATCGGGGCAGCGTGGGGGTTAGGCGCGACGCCGTGTCGGCTTGAGCACCATTACGGCCGCCTCATCGAGGAGGTGCTCGAGCTCGTGGTCCGTGTACGTGTCGCGGATCGTGGTCCCGAGGCCGACTCTGGCAAACGCCAGCGTGAGGAACTTTTGGCTAATGACCTCGGCCTGCTCTCCGTCCACCACATAGGTGCTTCGAATCCGGTCATCCAGCGACATGGCATCCCACGGCACGTGCGTCTTCGCCATCGCGCAGTCCTCCTTCCGAGGGTGGGGGTCGGGCGTGCGAAGATGGTGGCGCAAAGCGCGCTGTATAGGACAGGGTGGGTGAAGCGAGTGTGAAGTGATGGTGAAGTAGCGGAGACCACCTCGGTGCTCATTCGTCGGAGTCGTGGGAGTCGCTCTGGATGGTGCGCTGTATCCCGTACAGCGCGAGGACGAGCGGGATCAACCATACCCCCAGTAACTCGGCGAGCGTCTTGGCCTTCGGCGTCGCACCGATGGAGCCGAGCGACAGCAGCGCCGCCGCAAAGACAGCCCAATGGGGGCTCCGGCTCCCAGGCATGGTCACGCTGTTGATAGCGCTGGGCCACGAGACGATGGTGGCGAACCCTCGCAAGCTGCGGGCGATCTACGCGAACGAGGACAAGGCGGACCAGGTCTTCTGGCGCGGCTGGGCCGGGCGGATCCGAAGCTGTCGCGGGGGATTCGGCATCGGGGCGAGCAAGCCCAGGCGGACCTGGCCGTGGTGCGGGCGCGGGATGCGCTGGTCCGGACCCGGACGCTATTGATCAACCACGCGCGCGGGGTGGTGAAGGCGATGGGCGGGCGGCTGCCGACGTGCTCGGCCGAGGCGTTTGCGCGCAAGGCCGCCGCGCACCTGCCGCCGGCGCCGTGCAGCCGGCCCTGGCGCGATGCCGTGAGGCCCCAACAGGGCACCCGTGTGTACCCATCAGGGACAGTGCGTCCGGCTCAGCGGGTTACTCTGACGCGGAGCCGCTGTGTCTAGGCGAAAACTCCAGCTCTCTCCGCAGATATAGCGTCGGCGCATTCTTCCCAAGGTGCGGCCTCGTGTATGCCGCTGCGATCGTGCCAACCGGCGTCCCCTGTTCGTCGACGAGGCGGTAGTCGTTGAGAGCCCGTGCCGCCTGGGTCTGTGCCCGTTGCGTGATCCGCGGGACCGCGACGCGGCGTACCGACTGAAACCTGTGTTCTAGAGCTAAGTCGGTGGCCGTCATCTCAACCCAACGTCGTTGATCCCTGCGAACATCGACTACCTCGCCCTCTCCACTAGCCTCCCGCCCCACGGGCAGAACTGCTTCACCGTATCCACCCAGTAGTCGACATCAGCTTCGACCATGCTCGGCCGGCCATCGCACAATTCGATGCTGAAGTCCACGACCCGCACCGTCATGGGGAGCAGGTGCCAGCTCCAAGGGTGGTTGAACCCGCCGTCGCCGCGCGCCAAGGTCCCGATCACGATTGCCACACCCTCCTCTTCCTGGATACGGCGCATCGCCTCGGCAATGACCGCTTCATCCACGACCGAGACATGGAATGATTCATCGCCAACCTCGACGCGGAAAAGTGCGCCATCATCCGGCGCCGCGAAGTCAGCGCACGCACCGACTGCGAGCACCAGCACCGTGCCAAGCACGGACGAGAACTTCATCCGGGCTCCCCTCCTTCTTGGTTTCAACTGCCTGACCGTCGGACTCCCCCTGTGACATGGTTAGGTCGGTCGAGTAGCGGTTCCAATCGTGGTCCGTGACGACCGCCGGTGGTAGTGAGACCACCCTTCCCTCGTGGATACCCATGGAGAAGCAGTGGGGTCACGCGGCCGGCCGAATGAATCCGGCCTGCACGTGTGGAGGCGCCGCCGCCGGGGAGCTCTGCCAGCCTGCGCTGGCCCGCTCGCTCACCAAGGCGCATCTTAGAGGTGCTCCCGCCAGGAGCCCCGTGCTGTGCCGGACAAGCCCGAGCAACTCGACTGCCTGAAGAGCGCCCTCGCCTCCCGCTACCTCATCGATGCGCCGCCGGTAGGCGGGTTTCCTCGCGCGACCGGACGCTGACTCGCATCTTGGAGCCATGAACGACCCGGTCGAACGACTCGCAACCGCGCTCGCCGACCGCTACGACGTCGAGCAGCAAATCGGCCGCGGCGGCATGGCCACGGTCTTTCGCGCCCGCGACCTGAAGCACGACCGCCTCGTCGCCATCAAGGTGCTGCATCCCGAGCTGGCTGCCACGCTCGGCACCGACCGTTTTCTCCGCGAAATCCAGATCGCTGCCAAGCTGAATCACCCTCACATTCTGCCGCTGCATGACTCTGGCGAAGCGGAGGGGCTGCTCTTCTATGTCATGCCGCTCGTCGAAGGTGAATCGTTGCGGGACCGGCTCAATCGTGAGAAGCAGCTCGCGGTCGACGATGCCGTGCAGATCGCCCGCGACGTGGCGTCGGCCTTGGATTATGCGCATGGCCACGAAGTGATCCATCGCGACGTGAAGCCTGAGAACGTCATGCTGGAGTCGGGGCATGCGGTCGTGACGGACTTCGGGATTGCGCGGGCCATCTCCGAGGCAGGCGGCGACAAGCTCACGGAGACGGGCATGGCGGTTGGGACGCCGGCCTACATGAGCCCCGAACAAGCGTCCGGTGAAAGCGAGCTGGATCAGCGGAGCGACGTGTATGCGCTCGCGTGCGTCGTGTACGAGATGTTGGCGGGGGAGCCGCCGTTTACCGGGCCGACCGCGGAGAGCGTGTTGCGGCAGCATCTGACTGCCGAGCCGCCGGACGTTGCGACGATCCGGTCGGGTGTCCGTCCGGGAGTAGCCGGTGCGCTCCGGCGCGGGCTCGCCAAGACT
>JBDHAF010000246.1:0-4567 GCA_039588255.1 Gemmatimonadota bacterium
CCAGATCGAGCCGTTCGAGCCACTCCTCGGCGGCCTGTCGCGCTCTGCTCCGCGGCATGCCGCGAATCACGCCCATGAAGGTGAGCGTCCTGATGACGGGGAGTTCTTTGTACAGCCCGCGATCTTCGGGGAGGTATCCCACATCGTGGGGAGCGATGCTGCTCTTCGCATGGTCGTCCTCGAAGAACCGTATCTGACCGGCGTCGGGACGGATGACGTCCATCAGCATGCGGACCATCGTGGTCTTTCCCGCCCCGTTCGGTCCGAGCAACGCGAAGATCTCGCCGCGCCGGACAGCGAAGGACAGCCCGTCCACAGCAGTCGTCGAGCCGAAACTCTTCGTGACTTCCTTGGCGTCGAGTAGCATCATTTGGCGATTGTGTTCTATAAGATGTGACTGGCTCCTGGATTCGGCGACCCTTATCGTAGACTGGTCACCAACCGAGGCTTCCACCTGATGTCCACCGATCTCTCTGTTGCGATTTTCGGAGCCACCGGCACCGCCGGGTCTGCCGTCCTTCGGGCGTGTGTGACGGACTCGAGGTTCGCCCGGGTGGTCGCCGTCACCCGCCGTGCGCTGAACGTCGATGCGTCGAAGCTCCGAGAGGTCCTCTGCAGCGATTTCCTCGATATGGAACCGATCGGGGAGCACCTGGCCGACCACAACGTGTGTTTCTATTGCCTCGGCGTGTCGCAGGCCCGCGTCAGGGATCCCGCCCGCTACCGCGAGATCACCCTCGATTACACCCTTGCCGCAGCCCGTGTGCTCAAGACTCGCAGCCCGTTGTGTACGTTGCACTTTCTCTCTGGAGTCGGCACGGACCCGAGCGGCCGCTCGCGTATGATGTGGGCGCGGGTCAAAGGAGAAGCCGAGAAGGCGTTGCAGGAAGTTGGACTTGCCGGGGTCGTGTGCTGGCGTCCCGGATGGATCCATCCCTTGCACCCCGGGGAAGGCGGGGGGATGACGAGACAGATGTCACGCGTGCTATATCCGCTGCTTCGGGGATTTCCCGGAATGGCTGTCTCCTCGGTTGAGTACGGCCGGGCGATGTTACAGGCCGCCCTCGAGGAGGTGCGCCACGGCGTGCTCCACAACCGCGACATTCGAGCGCTGGCGGACCGATACCAATAAAGTCGTCCTAATGAAGTCATCTTCGGAGGTCTTCTTCTAACTGTCATCGACATTTGAGCGCATGTTGACTCGAACCGTTAGCCAGTTTATACATCACCTCGACGTCCGGATTACCACAAGGACGTCATTCAGGTAGAACCCAGCAACGCATTCCTCACCTATGGTCACAAACCATTCGGACCGACAACGACCGTGACGAACCAGCCACGAGGAGGTCGAGATTGGCAGAGACCATGAACGAAGACGGCCACACTTCCGACGACGCCGATCGGCGCAAGTTCCTCAAGAACGCATCCCGAGCCGCCATGGTCGCCGGTCTGGCAGGTGGCTACGGGGGGTTCGCGATTATTGCCGGGCGCTACCTCTATCCCGCGTCGGTCGACGAGGTGATGTGGCAGTTCGTGAAGGAGGTGGACGGCATCCAGGTCGGCGAGGCCATTCGCTATCGGGGCCCCTCAGGCGAAACCATCAACATCACCCGCCGCAGCCGCAACGGCGATGCCGGCGACTTCATCGCGTTGTCCAGTACATGTCCCCACCTGGGATGCCAGGTGCGTTGGGAGCAGCAAAACAACCGCTTTTTCTGTCCGTGTCATAACGGCGTCTTCGATCCGACGGGCGTGGCCATATCGGGGCCGCCGGGGGAGGCGGGTCAGTCGCTGCCGCGATACGACCTCAAGGTGGAAAACGACATCCTCCATATCGCCGTCCCGCCGCCGCGCTTTGCCGATGCACGGGGTGGGGTGGTCGACGGTGAACCTTGCATCAGCGGGCCCGGGCACGATCCCTGTCTTGCTGGTCGCACGGGAACGGGAGACACGGATGTCAACGTGTGACGCGCGGCGATGAACGTCATCAGTCAATGGCTTGGTGAACGTCTGCCGGTCACCGGCCGGCAGTTCAGAGAGCTCACCAACGAACCGGTCCCGTACCACCTCAAGCACTGGTGGTTTGCCCTCGGGGGAACGCCGGCCTACCTGTTCGTCGTCCAGATCTTTACCGGAATCCTGTTGGCGTTCTACTACGAGGCGTCACCGACGACGGCGTACGCCTCGGTGGAGACTATCACCAGCGACGTGGCGTTTGGCTGGTACATCCGCAGCGTGCACAAGTGGGCCGCGACGTTGATGGTAGCGGCGGTGATTCTCCACCAGATTCGCGTGTTCTTCACCGGTGCCTACCGCCGGCCCCGGGAGATCAACTGGATCGTTGGGATGTGTCTCCTGTTCTGCACGCTGATGACTGGTTTCACGGGTTACAGTCTGGTCTACGAGCAACTCAGCTTCTGGGGCGCAACGGTGGGAGCCAACATCACCGACACGGTTCCGGTTCTCGGCGGGTTCCTGAAACGGATGATGCTGGCGGGCGACGCGTACAACCAAGCCACCCTGTCACGCTTCTTCGTGCTCCATGCCGCCATCCTGCCAGTGACGATCGTGCTGCTCGTAGCGGTGCACATCACCATCATTCGATTGCAGGGGGTGACAGAATTCCGGTTCCGGGATGAGCAAGGGGACACACCCAAGACGTTCAATTTCTTCCCCGACCACATGTATACAGAGCTGATCATCGGCCTGGTCTTGATGCTCTTGCTCAGCGCGCTGGCCACCATCTTCCCCGCGACGTTGGGGCCGCCGGCCAACCCACTGCAGACGCCGGAGGTAATCAAGCCGGAGTGGTTCTTCTACGTGGCGTTCCGCTGGTTGAAGCTCTTCAGCGGCACGGCGGCCGTGTTGAGCATGGGCTTCATCGTGTTCGTCTTCTTTGCCTGGCCGTTCATCGATGAGTGGATCCGGAAGAACACGAGATTCAAGGAAGCCAGTGTGTGGGTGGGGATCGTGGGCGTGCTGGTCATTGTGGGTATGACGGTGTGGGAAGGACTGGTCAAGCACTGATCTGCCATAGAAACCGAGATTGCACTCTTTGAGATCGCACTTATAAGGAAGATCCATGACGCTCGAGACCAAACGCATCGTGATCGCCGCTCTCGGTGGTCTCTTCCTGCTCTCGCTGATCCTCGTTCAGTGGATGGAGACGGCGCGAAAGGCAGAGGAGGCGGGACTCCGGGCTCCCTCGATTTCCGTTCCCGCCGCGTCGCGGGAGTGCGTGGACTGCCACGCCGAGGAGAACCCGGGGATCATTGCGCACTGGGAAGGCAGCACCCACGCTGAGAAGGGCGTCGGCTGTGTGGAGTGCCATACCGCCGCCGTCGAGGAACCGGACAGCTATCTCCACCACGGGGAGCAAATCGCCACGGTCGTCACGCCACGTGACTGTGCCCGCTGCCACGACCACGAAGCAGATGAGTTCGCCCAGAGTCACCACGCGGCGGCCGGCAACATTCTCGCTTCGTTGGACAACTTCCTGGCGGAGACGGTCGAAGGGGCGCGGGCGCCGTTCAACCCCCATTCGCCGACGCCCGGCAAGGCGGTGGACATGGTGAACGGGCTTGCCAGCGCCTTTTCCGGATGCCAGCAGTGTCACGGATCGAAGGTCGCGCTGCAGTCCACCGACGGCGGCCAGATCACCGCGGATGATCTGGAGCCGGACGAGAACGGGCTCCCCACCAACCTCGATGCGGTCGGTCGGATCGTCCGTAACGAGGACGGACGCCCGCTGCTGCACGTCGGTACCTGGCCCAACACGGGGATTGGCCGCCTGAATCTGGACGGTACCCGGGGCTCGTGCACGGCGTGTCACAGCCGTCACGACTTCTCGCCGCGGCGCGCCCGGCAGCCGGAGAACTGCGGGAAGTGCCACCTCGGCCCCGACCATCCGCAGAAGGAAATCTACGAGGAGTCGAAGCACGGTATTGCGTACCGCGATCTCAAGGACGACGTGAACCTGGACGCCGAGAACTGGGTTTTGGGCGTCGATTACGCGGCCGCGCCCACGTGCGCCACGTGCCACATGTCGGGCAACATCCGGAACGGCGGCCGAGTCACGCATGATCCCGGGGAGCGCATCTCGTGGACCAACCGTCCGGTCGTGAGTCTGGTGATGGACACGGACATCAACCACAACATCGTCACCGAGACGGATCCGGAGACACGGCGCTCGCTGATCCACGACACGGCAGAGCAGAAGCGGGACCGGATGCAGGAGGTCTGTTCCCACTGCCACACCGACAGCTACGTCAACTCGTTCTATCGGCAATACGACGACCTGGTCATCCTCTACAACGAGAAGTTTGCCAAGCCGGGGTGGGCCATCGTAAATGCGCTGCTCGACAACGGGCTCCGCACTCCGACGCAGTTCGACGAGGAGATCGAGTGGACGTGGTTCTACCTGTGGCACCACGAGGGCCGGCGGGCACGCCATGGCGCCGCGATGATGGCTCCAGACTACACCCACTGGCACGGCATGTACGAGGTCGCGGAGCGCTTCTACATGGAGCTCATTCCGCAGGCGCGCGAAATAGCGGGCCACGGCACC
>JBDHAF010000247.1:0-4542 GCA_039588255.1 Gemmatimonadota bacterium
AACATGCTGCCAGCGGACCAGAGTGCGAGGGTTTTCCACAACGACGTCAAGCGGGACTTCACTCTCTACGACATGGTTGTCGTGGGGATCGTCAACGACGAGGACCCCGATGGCGTCTTTAACCCGGCCTCCCTTGCCCGACTTCACGAACTCACGCGGGGCATCGAACGGATCGATGGCGTCATCCGCCAGGAGGTGCTCTCTCTCTCCACCGTAGACAACATTGCGCAGGGTGGGCCTGGTGTGGTGCGCTTCGAATGGCTCATGAATGTACCGCCTGAGACCCGTGAAGAAGCGCGGGCCATTCGCGACGCCGCCCAACGGATTCCCACGATTGCCGGTACGTTGTTGAGCGAGGATGCCAAGGCGGTGGGCGTCTACGTTCCCATCGAGGAAAAGAGCGAAAGCCACCGCATTGCCACCGAGATAGAGGAGATCATCGCTGGATTCGACGGCGACGAGCAGTACTTCATCACCGGCCTTCCCGTTGCCGAGGACACGTTCGGCGTCGAGATGTTCAAGCAGATGGGCATCGCCGCTCCCCTCGCAGGTCTGCTTGTCTTCCTCCTCATGTGGTTCTTCTTCCGGAGCCTCACACTGGTTGTCGCGCCGATGATCGTAGCCATGGTGACGGTGATCGCGACGATGGGATTGCTGATCGGTTTCGGGTTCCCTGTTCATATCATGAGCTCCATGATCCCGATCTTCCTGATGCCGATCGCGGTCGTGGATTCCGTACATCTTCTCAGCGAGTTCGCCGACCTGTACCCTCGCATCGGGGACCGCGAGAAAACGGTCAGGATCGTCATGGAGAATCTGTTCACACCGATGCTCTACACCTCGCTGACCTCGGCGGCGGGATTCGCCTCCCTCGCCCTCGCTCCGATTCCACCTGTGCGGGTATTCGGAGTGTTCGTCGCGATCGGCATCATCCTGGCATTCCTCTTGACCGTCACATTTATACCGGCCTACATCGGTCGCTTGAGCCCCGCATCGATAGCAGGACTGCAGGCAGTGGAAGCGCATGAGCGTCATTTCTTGGCCCGCGGCGTAGCCCTTCTCGGGCCAAAAGCCGTGTCGGCCGCCAAAGTCACTGCGGCAGTCACGTTCATTGTATTGCTGATCAGCGCCGTCGGCATTGCGCGGATTCAGATCAACGACAACCCGGTGCGGTGGTTCCGCCGCAACCACGACATCCGCGTGGCGGATCGCGTCCTGAACGAACACTTCGGCGGCACGTACAACGCGTTTCTGGTACTCGAGGCGTCCAGCGGCAGCGACGAAGATCATGCCGTTGCCGATGCGATCGGTCTTGCCTTGGAAAGGGCGGCGGCGGCCGGAGACCTCGATCTCAAGGCAGAGTGGGAGGAACTCCATCAGGCGGCAGTGGCGGCGCCGCACACCGAGCACCTGGACGCTCTGGTCGACGCGGTGTTCTCCAAGCTCGACGAGGCGAATGAGGGAGAAGCGGAGTTGTGGGACGAGGTGCTGGTCGCGCTCGAGGGCGCCCAGAGCGAGGCGAAGTTGTTTCAGAGTCCGCGCGCGCTCGAGTTCGTTGCCGGTCTCCAAGAGGAGCTGACGCGCTCGGGTCTCGTGGGCAAGTCCAACTCCGTCGCCGACATCGTGAAGACCGTGCACCGCGAGCTTCGCGAGGGCGATACAGGATACTTTACGGTTCCCGGAACCCCTGCGGCCGTTGCTCAGACGCTGCTGAGCTACCAATCGTCTCACCGACCTGACGACCTGTGGCACTTCCTCACGCCGGACTACCGCGCCGTCAACATCTGGCTGCAGCTCAAGAGCGGAGACAACCAGGACATGGTCCGGGTCACCGAACATGTCGACCGCTACCTCGAGTCCAACGGACCGCCCGACGGCGCGTCGGTGGGTTGGGCGGGGTTGACGTACCTCAACGTCGTATGGCAGAACGACATGGTGAACGGCATGCTCAAGGCCCTCTTGGGCAGCTTCGTGGTCGTTTTCATCATGATGTTGGTGCTGTTCCGATCGCTTCCGTTCGCAATCCTGGCGATGTTGCCGCTTTCCGTAACCATCGCGTTCATCTACGGATTGATCGGCCTCGTAGGGAAGGATTACGACATGCCCATCGCGGTGTTGAGTGCGTTGACCCTAGGGCTGTCGGTCGATTTTGCCATTCATTTCCTGCAGCGGGCCCGTGTGATTCACGCCCAGACACGGAACTGGTCGCAGACCGTCCAAGGTCTGTTCGGCGAACCCGCGCGGGCCATCGCGCGCAACGCCGTCGTGATCGCCGTGGGATTCGTTCCGCTGCTGGCGTCGCCGCTCCTGCCGTACAACACCGTGGGGTTGTTCTTGGCCGCCATCATGGCGGTATCGTGCATGGTCACGCTCGTATTGTTGCCGGGCGTCATGGACTTACTCCAGAAGCGGCTCTTTGGCGGAGGCGCCGAGCCGACGGGAGGGATGTGATGACCTGGAGCACCATCGTAGTGACGAGAAACGCCGTCGCAGCGATAATGAGCGCCGCCGGCGTGACCCTCGCGGCACGGCCGGTGGCCGCCCAGGAGCTGACGGACGTCGCCGAGATCGTCCAACGCACGAACCTCGCAGCCTACTATGCAGGTGCTGACGGCAGGGCGTCCGTCCGGATGACGATCAGCGACGCCGCGGGTCGCGAACGCGTCCGCCAGTTCATCATTCTTCGGCGCGACGCGAGTGACGGTGGGGATCAGGACTACGCCGTGCTGTTCAGCCGCCCCGCCGAGGTGCGCAACACGGTTTTTCTCGTGAAGAAGCATGTGGGTAAGGACGACGACCGCTGGCTCTATCTGCCAGACCTCGATCTCGTCAAACGCATCGCGGCCGGGGACAAGCGCACGAGTTTCATCGGGTCGCATTTCGTGTATGAGGACGTCTCGGGCCGAGGTGTCGGAGAGGACCGTCACGAGCTAGTGGAGACGACTGAGGCGGCGTACGTCATCAGGAACACACCCATCGATCCCGGATCTGTGGAGTTTACCTCATGGACGGTGTGGATTGACAAGACGACGCTCTTGCCGATGAAGATGGAGTATTTGGACGATGCCGGTGAGATTTACCGCCGGATCGAGGCCCTCGACGTCGCCGATGTCGAAGGCTATCCGACCGTCACAACGATGCAGGTATCGGATCTGCGCTCCGGTGGGCACACCGTGAGTGAGTTTCGCAGCGTGGAATACGACCTGGGGATTCCCGAGAGCGTTTTTGCGGAACGGATGCTCAGGAGTCCACCGCGGCGTTGGTTCTCCGTCAGATAGCGTGATGCGCTTCTGGGTGCCGTGGCACTGGATGCTGTTGGTCCCGCTAGCGGTTCCTCTCGCCGCGGCAGCCCAGGCGCCCGTCGAGACGCACGGCTTCGCCGAGATGGCGGCGGCGAGCCGATTCCTCGGGGACCCTGTCATATCGGATGATTTCGTACTTGCCGAAGTACGGTTCAGGCTCGATCTCTCCCACTTCACCGACTTCGCGGAGTTGTCCTTCAAGGGCGATCTGGTCGCAGATGACGTGATCGATGACATGGAGATCGACATCCGCCAAGCGGTAATCACGATGCACGCGAGCCGTTTGTTGGACGTGCGCGCCGGGAGACAGGTGCTCACCTGGGGCACGGGTGACCTGATCTTCCTGAACGATCTCTTTCCCAAAGACTTCGTATCGTTTTTCATCGGCCGCGACGACCAGTTCCTCAAGGCGCCCTCGAACTCGGTGAAGCTCAGCTTGTATCCGGGGCCAGTGAACCTGGATGTGGTATGGACCCCAGTATTCACACCCGACCGGTACATCACCGGGGTGCGGCTGTCCTACTTCGATCCGACCGTGCCGGGATCGGTGAGCGCTGAAAGTATGGGGCAGCCGCTGACCGCTACGCTTCCCGCGAAAACGTTCGCCAACGGGGAGTTGGCAGGCCGTCTCTATCACAACTTCAGCGGCTACGAACTTGCACTGTACGGATACGTCGGCTTCACCAAGCGACCCCTAGCTTTCGACCCGGTTCTCGACGTGGCGACGTTCTCGCCACTTGGCGTCTACGGAGCCAGCGTCCGAGGCACCGTAGCCGGCGGCATCGGCAACGTGGAGGGGTCCTACCACGACTCCAGGGATGACCGCGCCGGGACCGACCCCAACGTGCCCAATTCGCAGATCCGGGGCCTCGTGGGGTACGAGCGTGAGCTTCTAACCAACGTGACGTTGGGACTTCAGTATTTCTTGCAACGGATGTTCGACTACGATCAGTTGATCGCAAACTCCTCGGCCCCGGAGTTCGAACCGGACGAATGGCGTAGCACTTTCACGCTACGGACCACATACCGGTTTCGGCAGGAGACGATGATCCTATCGCTGTTCGCGTTCGTATCACCCAGCGACGAGGACAGCCAGCTGCGACCATCGTTCACCTACGCTTGGAGCGATGCGGTGAGGCTCGCCCTGGGGGCCAACATCATGGTCGGCAGCGAGAGCGGCTCGTTCGGTCAGCTCGAACAGAATTCGAACATCTACGCCCGCCTCCGGTACAGCTTTTAG
>JBDHAF010000248.1:0-4518 GCA_039588255.1 Gemmatimonadota bacterium
GGTAGCTCCAGCAGCTTCCGGAAACGTGCGTCAGGGGGCAGATAGAGCACGCCACGCGCCTGGTAGTCGGTCTTCCCCACCGTCCGCCGGCTGGACTGCCCGCCGGCGAGCTCCCGTTCCGCGTGGCTGAATCGGTGGTCCGCGTAGCGCAGGAAGATCAGGCCCAGGACCGGGACGGAGTACTCGTGGGAGCTGAGGCGGGAATTAGCGCGGAGCTCATCCGCCGCATCCCACAGGCGTTTCTCGAGTTCAGAGTGATTGGCTGGCATACTGACGGTCTCGATGTGGAGATTCTCCAAGGGAAATTGTCATTCGAGCCGGAAACCCGCGAGGTCCGCCGCTGAATCCTCAACCGATCCATCATTCCGGGCGATGAGTCCAAACACCGTTCGAGGACGGTTCGGGCCGCGCAAGCCTGTCAGTTCAAGGCCAACTTGCCGTGCATCGCCATCGCATAGCGCATAAGAGTCCGGCTCGCCGGCAGAAACCGAGACGCGATCTCGCGGAACTCCCGAGTCTCTTCGTCACTCGGGAGCGTTCCGTCGTCCCGCCATCGTTCCAAGTACGCCTCAAGTGCCGGCATGGCGTCGGTGACCGCGATGAGTAGTAAGCGTGTCATCGTTGTCCCCCGAGGAAGGAAACTCCGCACAGTGGAGTGGGGGTCTCAACGAAGTCTCAAAGCCTCGCCGCTTGGTGGCGACCCGAGGACTCACCCTACCGAGGCCCTGGGACACCGACTGAGGCGAATGAGGCCCCGTCTTCGAAGGGATCGAGCCGGGTTAAAGCCTCGCGGTAGAAAAGATCGAAGATCTCCACCGGGAGGTCGTTGTTGAACGTCGTGACGATGACGGTCTTGTCACGGTCACTCCGGAAGATCTCAGCTACGACGCCGCCGGCCGGGTCGAGCAGTTCGAGCCCCATGCCGTCGCGATCGACGTCGGATGCGAGCTGGGTCTTCCATCCGTCCCGAAGGTCGCTCACGTTGCCGCCTTGTATATCGACTCTCCCCCCAAAATTGCGAGCACATTCCGGCACGCGATAGTCCGTGCAGCCAAAGGGTTTCTCGAGATCGTTCTCTAGCCAAAACGTCGGCCCGGGGTAGGCCGTCGCCGCCCGGTGGCGACCACCTTTCGCAACGGGTCCGAAAAACCCCGGCGAAAATTTTCGAGGAATGAGCGTTGGGGCCCCCTTTTTCGCGGAGGGGCGCTTCCAAACACGCGCAACCTACCGCAGGTGGGTGCCAGCGGGCCCAAGGGGGGTGGGGGGGCGAAGGGGTCGGGTGAGGTGGCGGATCGGCGGCCATAGCGCGGTGCCATGATCGCGTACACCCAGCCTCAAGTATCTAGAGAGATCTTGTCCAGCCTAACGGCGGTTCCGCTCGCCGCTAACAGGAGCATCGACTTACCTTGACCGCTTATTTCGCTGTAGTCCAACCGAACAGCGATGACCGCATCCGCGCCGCGTCGCTGAGCTTCAGTCTCAAGCTCTTTCAGGCACGCCACCCGGGCGGTGCGGAGACTCGACTGGAGGGATTCGCTGCGTCCCCCGACTACATCCCGGACCCCAGCGAGGACGTCTCGAATCAAACCGACACCCATCACCGACTCAGCAGTGATGATTCCAAGAGTCTCCGCAACTTGATAGCCATCTAAGGATGGAGCTGTGGTGAGAATCGGTCTGGCCTTACCCGTGACAAAAGAGATGGAGCTTCCCTTGCGGCGCCGCCGGGCCACCTCTGCCTCAAGGGCCGTCCAAGCCTCAGGCTGAAAGGCATCGGCTCCCTTAGCGTACTCTTGCGCCAGCGCAGCGTCCGTCAGGGTGCGTGCGACTTCCGCTGCCCGAGTATGGGTCTCGGCCGGATCGAGCATCGTTCTTTTCCCGCTCGACAGTACCCTAGTCTCAGCAGCATACCCCCCCTGACTACGCCAGGCAATCTCCACCCACCCCGAGGACGGTGGCTGCCGTCGGGCTCCAGGCCCCTAGGGGTCGATGGGTCGATGGCTGGGCGGATCGCGGAGTGGCGTGCCTCGCTTTTCCATCGTGTAGCGTGCGGCCTTGAGCCCAGCGTGCCGGCGTGCTCGGTCGTATAGTGTGCCCCTCCCGTGCGCTTCACACTCCTATGTTGCGCTGCTGCAACTCTCGCCACCTCGCAACGGCCTGTCAGTTTAACGAGCATCTCACGGCCATTTCATGTACCTGCGATGTATGAAGGAGCATCACAAAAGCCCACGGATCCGTCGGCGGCCTACCGGCCCCGCCGCCAGACGGACGCCCCACTGGACGCCCGCCCGACGACGAGACCCCAGCCACCGACATGATGCGTGTGTGAGTCTTTCCGGAGGTTGTCGAGGCTCACGCGCTCAACGTGCTTGACGCTCGCTTGACGCAGCGACAACAGCTGTTTGCCGAACAATGCATCGCCGGTGACTGACACCGGCTCCACACAGGAGGCCCCATGAAACGCCTTGCTGCTTCCATTGCCGTCGTGCTGACGTTCACCGCCTGTCAGGACGCCACGGAACCGGAAGACCCGGCTGTCGTGAGCCCGGCGTTCTCGGTTGCCAAGAGCGTACGCATCATCGACCTCGGGACGCTGCCTGGCGGTACCTCTTACCAAGCCCGCCGTATCAACAACAGAGGACAGGTCATGGGTCTATTCGACACCGAGGTGGGCACGCACTCGGTCCACGTCTTTCTCTGGGAGAAAGGCACCATGATCGACCTGGGACTGGACGAAGATGATCTCGGCACCTCCCGCCTCCCTCTCAACAACCGCGGGCAGACCGTGATCCATTTCGAGGATGCGTCCTCCCATCAGCATACCGTCCTTTGGCGGGACGGCACCTTCACCGACCTGGGAACGCTCGGCGGGTGCTGTACGTGGCCCGGAGACATCAATGAGCGGGGGCAGGCCGTGGGGTCGAGCTACACCGCCTCAGGGGAAGGCCACGCCTACCTCTGGGAAAGGGGCAGCATGACCGATCTCGGGACGCTGGGCGGGTGCTGCAGTCACGCCCGTGCCATCAACAACCGGGGGCAGGTCGTTGGTACCAGCATCACTGCCTCAGGTGAGTGGCACGCTTTCTTCTGGGAGAAGGGCAGTATGATCGACCTGGGGACACTGCCGGGGCGAAACTGGAGCTCTGCCTTTGCCATCAACGACGGTGGGCAAGTCCTGGGCAGTAGCCGGACCGGCGGAGGAGGGGTCTCCCGTGCCTTCCTTTGGGAGAAGGGCAAGATGACCGACCTGGGGACGCTGGGCGGGACCTTTAGCGGTGCCACTGCGATCAACGAGCGGGGGCAGGTCGTCGGGACAAGCCGGACAGCTGGGGGTGATACCCACGCCTTTCTCTGGGAGAAGGGTAGCATGACCGATCTGGGGACGTTGGGTGGGACGGGAAGCAGCGCCTCAGCCATCAACGAGCGGGGGCAGGTCGTGGGGACCAGCACGACTGGCTTGGGTGAGAGGCACGCCTTCCTCTGGGAGAAGGGTAACTTGATGGACTTGGGGACGTTGGGTGGGACCTTTAGCGGTGCCACTGCGATCAACGAGCGGGGGCAGGTCGTGGGCTCGAGTTACAACGCATCGGGTGACAGGCAGGCCGTGTTGTGGAGGCTCGGGCCCGCAAGGCCGTAGGCGCGGCGCCCAACCGCAGGTGTGTGCTCGCTTCATTCTGCGCCCGGCCCCGCGCCGGGCGCTCTACTTCCTATTATCGGTATCGCTTCTCTTGCTCTCGGTTCGCTCGGACCCGGGACGATCACTCGGGTTCCTCCGGTGGAGCAAGCAGCCCGGGCACCGCCTCGCCGGCGCGGGGCACCATCGACGCCAGGACCGACATGACGTGTTCGCCTCGCGCTATTCGCTCGATGGCCTCATCCGGGAGCTGGTTGAGATCGAGGTTCGCCATCGCCCCCTTGAACTGGACCGTCTCCCTGTAGCGGTCAGGCCGTAAGGCTTTCAAGAGGAGGATCAACAAGGGGTCCGAATACCGCTTCACCACCCCACCCGCCTTCCCTTTGTACCAGCCCACCGGCTCCTCCCAGCCATGCACTGCCCGCCGGAACGCTTCCGCTTCGAGGATGTCCGCCACCTCCTCCTTCGCCACGGCGAAAGCCTCGCGGTATCCGGGACTCCGGTTGAGCCAACGGTAGTGGCTGCTCCGGCCCACCTTGGCGGCCTCGCACGCCAGGCGCACGTTGCCGGTCTTCCGAAAGGCTGCGAGAAAGGCACGCTGCTGTGGGGTCACCTGGACCTCCGCAACGGGGTTCTCCTCTTTTTGCCGTGTCCCATCATGTCCCGAGTCCGCAAGCACGTCTCCGTCAGCCCTCCGATAGACGTTTAGTCGGTTCCATCCACTGTTGCTTCCACTGTTCCAAACGTGCAGCTCCGCAACCCGGTGCTGCCAAAGCAGGTTGCAACCCTAGACCAACGGACGAGCGATCCGTTCCTGTTGCGTTTCGGGTTCGGCGCGGAGCATCTTTGACAAACCGGCACACCGGGCACATTTCCTAGATTCC
>JBDHAF010000249.1:0-4495 GCA_039588255.1 Gemmatimonadota bacterium
TATCACATGGGATTCGAGGGCACGGTCACCCTGCCCTCGACCCTCATACAGGAGGTCTACGTAGAAGCGGCGAAGAGCCTCATGCGCCACGGGTTCAAGCGTTTCCTGATCTTGAACTCGCACGGTGGAAACGCCGCGATCACGAAGTTCATCGTCGACCGCATCAACCAGGAAACCGAGGGGATCGCCGTGGACCTGGGCTCGGTGTTGGGTCCGTTCAGGCCACGCGTCCCTGCCAGGGCGGAGCCGGACTCGGGCCCGCCCGTCTTCGACCGGCATGGCGGAACGTCTGAGACGTCAAACTCGATGTACCTGATCCCGGAGCTCGTCGAGCTGGAGGCTGCGGTCCCAGCCGAGCTCACGCTACCGCCGCAGCTGGACGCCATGCTGCCCGAGGTGCTGGCCGGTGATCCCACGGCGCTGGTGGTTTTTCTCGCTGAGGGCCTGAAGGACGAGGCGACCGGCAAAGGGACGTCGGCAGCCGAGATGTCGAGCACCGGCGTATGGGGGGTGCGCGACCCGAGGGAATCGACAGCGGAGCGAGGCCGGGCCGCGACCGAGTCATTGGTCACTGCGGCCGTCGGATTCATCCAGCGCTGGAACGAGTTGCGTCCGCCAGGGACCGGAGGCCGCTAGTCTGACCGCACCTGATTCCTTGGGAGGGAATTCTCGACTTCCCTCCCTCTCGTTGGAAGGTTGCAGCTCTTTGGGCATGGCCCGCTGTACTCAATTCCTGGGGCCTTGGTATTTGCCTTTGAGTGCTGTCGTACTGCGGTCGTCGGCGGCCCGGCTTTCAAGGGCAGGGCCCAACGAGTACCCCAACTGCCGAGAAGTCGACAAGACTCGACGAATCTGAACGTACGGCTGATCGGCGTAATGGGCTGACTCGCTGGAACTTATCCTACCTCCATGTTTTTCCGCGCTCACCCGTCCGCTCGCTTCGGGTCGTGGCACGCTCAGCTGGCCAAGTTAACGACCGGCCGGATCGAAGTTCTCCACCACCCATATGTCGGGGTGTTTTTCCTCCACGACACAGACGATCCGCTGAGCGTCCCAAGAGAGCGACAGGAGTTTGTCCTCGGAGCTGCACCCCACGGGTATCTCGGCATACAACTCCGGCTCCCCGCCGCTCGCGCGGATCCTCGCGACCTGTCTCGTGACCTCGCCGTACCCTCCTCGCACGAAGTAGATCCAGCCATCGGCGGTCCACAGCACGGGGCTGCCCCCCTCCGTGAGCCTCGTCCGCGTGCCGTCCAGCACGGAAACAGTGACCAACCCCATGGTCAAACCCTCGATGGCGGCTACGACGACCTCGCTTCCGGACGGAGAGGCAACGGGCCAGAAAGCAAGCGCCGTAGAATCGCCAAGCACGATTTCCGCTTCGCTCTGCGCTTGCAGGTCGACCACGGCGAAGCGCCCGAGGCCGGCGAGTTGGTAGATGATGCGCTGCCCGTCTGGGAACCACGCCAAGTAGGGCGGCACGCCGGCGGGGCTGTTCCCGAGCTGCCGGCCTCTGCCCCCCGAGACGTCCCCTACCATGAGAAAGGTGCCGCTGTCCGTGATGCTGAGGAACGCGAGCTGTTGGCCGTCGGGAGACCAACGGGCCATGAACGGTCTCTGCGCGGAGGACAACACGGGTGACGCACTCCCTCCGTTGAATGGCATGACCGAGACGCCTGCCAGCGACACCGAACTGAAGGCAACCGCTTGCCCGTCGGGCGAGATATCGGGGTACTCGTAGCCGGCGGTACCGCGGGTGAGTTGCTGCGCTTCGACGGGACCTCCAGTCGGGGCGAGGGTCAACGCCCAGAGGTGCGAGCTTTCGGCGCCGGTCGCGAACGCGACGGTGCGGCCGTCCGCCGAGATATCGAAGCTCGTCGTGTTGGCAAACCCGCTCAGCACTACCGTGCTGTCGGTGCGTTCCCCCGATCGCGGATCGATTCCGTACCGCACGAGGTTGTGCTGCCCCTGGCCCGGGCGCACCACGTACAGGGCATCTCCGCGGGGTCCCCACCGGACGAATGCGGCAAAGTCGCCCGACATGACACCTTCTGCCACATGTCTCACCGCGCTGCCATCCACCGACGCCACGCCGAGGATGTTCTGGATCTCTTGGAAGCCTTGGAACGCGATCCAACGCCCGTCGGGCGACCACGCGACGCTGAACACGAGATCGAAATCCGAACCCACCGTAACGCTGTCGGACACGGCACCGGTTGCGAGATCCACGATACGGATCCAGTGCTTTTCATCGCCGGCGGCATCCACCACCGCGATGCGGTTCCCGTCCGGATGGTAGGCGTACGCCAACGGGAAACCGGGCTCGCCCACCTGACGTGGGACGCCGCCGAGCCGTGGTACCGTATGCAGGACAAAGGCACCCGTCGCGTCGGTTACGGTGAAGAGCAACTGGGATCCGTCCGGACTCCATTGCGGAGGGCCGATTTGCGCTGCTTCCGGACCAACGGAGATTGCACGCCCCCCGGACACCTCCTGCACCATCAGGTCCCGGCCGTCTGACACAAAGGCGATCCACTGCCCGTCGGGTGAGAGCGCCGGCAAATCGGCGGTGCCGGTGAGCGTGAGTTGCCGGCGCGGTTGCGGCAGTGTCTCAGGCGGACCTCGCCCGGCGATCGCCACGAGCCCCACGACGATGGCTCCGATTGCCAGGGCCGCAACGCCGATCAGCGCAACCTTGCTCTTCGGGCTCGAGGGCACCGCGGCCGGGGCGCTTTCCGCCACGCTCGCTGACCGCAGCGCCGCCACGAAGGCTTCGGCGTCGGCGAAGCGGTCCGCCGGCGCCTTCGCCAGTGACGCCATCACCACCCTGTCCATTGCCACCGGTACGGTGTTGCGCAGCGTGCGGAGGCTGGGCGGCTGCTCGGTCATCAGCTTCGCGATGATCGATTGCGTGGTCGGGCCGGAGTACGGTGGCTCGCCGGCCAGCATTTCGTACAGCACGCTGGCCAGGCTGTAAATATCGGAGCGGGCATCGATCGTTGGGCCGCCCGTTGCTTGCTCCGGACTCATGTACGAGGGAGTGCCGAGTGAGAGCCCTGTTTCCGTCAGGCGCTGGCCACCGGCCTCGCGCACAGCGCGCGCAATCCCGAAATCCGAGACCACCGCATGGCCCGCCGAGATCAGGATGTTCTCCGGTTTGATGTCGCGGTGGATGATGCCGGCTTTGTGCGCAAAGCTCAGGGCGTCGGCGACCTCGTACGTGATTCGGAGGGTGTCATCGAACGAGAGCTGCTTCTCGCGTTCCAGTCGGTCGCGCAGGGATTCGCCCTCCACGAACGGCATCACATAGAACAGCATCCCGTCCGCGTCCCCCGAATCGAGCAACGGGAGGATATGGGGGTGATTCAGCCCGGCCGTGATCTTGACTTCCCGGAGAAACCGATCGGCGCCGAGTGCCGCGGCCAACTCCGGCCGCAGGACCTTGATGGCCACGCTCCGATCGTGTTTGAGATCCCGGGCCAGGTAGACCGTTGCCATACCGCCGGCGCCAACTTCGCGTTCGACCTCGTATCGGTCGGCAAGCACCTGCTGAAGGCGGGAAACGGGATCGGACATGGGGCCGCCTCGTGGGAGTCACATGAACATGGGGTGGGGTCCGCGCCGGCGCCAGGAAATGCCGATTGACAGCAAGTTGCCGGAACTGTGGTATGCCGCGCCGAACGTCACTAGTCCGACTCTCTTTGTGCTAGACTACAGATTCCAAGCGAACATGACCTCGCCAATCCGAAGAAGAGGAGGCGTTATATGAAGTCTCAAGGAACTCTCACGGACAGCCTCAACTGGTTGCAGCAGCAGAAGATGCCAAACGTCCGAATCGCCGGTATCGGGGTGCTGTTGCTGCTGGGCATCGTTGGGGTTTGGAGCTCGGTGTTCACGGTGGGCGCTGAGGAGGTCGGCGTCGTGCTGACCTTCGGCAAATACTCTCGCCAGACGACACCGGGGCTGCACGTGAAATGGCCCAGCCCGATCCAGTCGGTTCAGAAGGTGGCGGTTCAACGGCAGCTCAAGGCAGAATTCGGCTTCCGTACCGCCAGTGCCGGTGTACGGACCCAGTACGCGCCGGGTTCGTTCACCGGCGAGTCGCTGATGCTCACCGGCGATCTGAACGTGGCCGTAGTGTCGTGGACGACGCAGTTCCGGGTCAGCGATCCCTACAAGTATCTGTTCAAGGTCAGGAATCTCTTCGACCCCAGGGAGGTATACAGCGCCGATACTTTTCGCGACATGAACGAAGCGGTGATGCGGGCCGTCATTGGAGACCGAAGCGTCAATGAGGTGCTGACGATTGGCCGGGCGGAAATCGCTTCGGAGGTGGAACAGCGACTGCAGGAACTCTGCGATCAATACGAGACGGGTATAAAGATCGAGCAGATCGTCTTGCAGGACGTGGATCCGCCCGATCAGGTCCGGCCGGCGTTCAATGAGGTGAACCAGGCCCAGCAGGAAAAGGAGCGGATGATCAACGAGGCGAGGG
>JBDHAF010000250.1:0-5650 GCA_039588255.1 Gemmatimonadota bacterium
CCGTCGGCCCTCCTCCGTGACTAACCGCACGGCCTCCACCTTGAACTCCCGACTGAACCGGCGTCTCGTCTCGCCCATGAACACACCTCCTCGTCCAATCATGAATCGGACTTACCTGTGTGTCCACTTTTTCGGGGGAACATCATAATGGATCAGGAGGCGAAGGTCGTCCTCTGAGTCGGTCGCGAAAAAGGGTCGAAAGTCTTCGACCGATCCACCCGTCACAGGCTCCGATAGGGCCTGCATCGCGTCGCTCCGCACGAATCGCACAGGTGGGTCGTCGGTGACCCTCCAGCCGTCGGCGCTGACTTCAATCGCGCGGAACGTGTCGTCGCCGAGATCGATGTAGACCGTGTCTTGGACTCGCGCAACCCGCACATACACTTCGTGAGCGGGAGCTTCGAAGCGGGCGTGGTTACGAAGGAGCTGCACTGCGTCATTGAAGGCCTGCGTGCTGGGCGGGCGGTTTCCCTGTGATAGTATGTGACGAAGGAGACCCTTGCCCAAATCGCTGTCGAGCGAGCGTGTCTGCCAACGACCACGATGCCGCAACCGGACATGAGGGCGGTTCGCGCGCGAGCTATGAAATAGTTCGATATTCGGGTTCCGCAGGATGGCCCGGAAGAGCCTAACGGCCACGGGCACCTCTTCCCCCTGGGGGCGCCCGACCTCCGAACCTTGGTCAGAGTAGACTGCCTCGAGGTCCGCCACAAACGCGTCCCGCACGTCCTGCAGTCGGATCTTGTCCAGCATCGTTTGGGCCGCGTCCAGGTCCGCGCCGTCCGTGATCCCGGCGTCTTCCGGAGTGGAGGCGGCGCCGGCACGCTCAAGGAAGCGGTGTGCGTCCGCCAGCACGTGGCGCCAACCCCGATGTTCGGTGTCTCGCGTCGTGCGCCAGATTTGAAGGTCGTGGTCTGGGATCGCCCCCGGCCAACGGCCCCCCCACCGGAGGAATGCCGCTTCGGCGTCGGACTCCAGCTCGGGATCGGCGTCCGCCAGCGCACCGTGCAGCGCCATGGCGAACGCAACGCAGTCATCGCGGGTGTTCACCGCCGGCGCGGGAAGAATGTCCAGCAGGCGGATCACGAGCCGGGGATCGGGCGCGGGATCGGGGTCGGGTGCGGCACCGGCGCTCGCCGACGACGCGCCCGAGCGGCCGGCGAGGGCTTGGAGTCGCTCGACCCAGCTCGACGGGAGCGCCGGGAGGTCGGACGGCGCGGGAAGTCCACGAGCCGGATCAGCGAACTGATAGGCCCCCTTTCCCGTGCGCGAGGGGCTAAGTACGAACTGCTTCTTGTGCGTGAACACGTCGAGCCCCGGGAGGACGTCTGCGGCGTTCGGCAGTGAGTGGGGATCGACCCCTGGCGGCACACGAAGCAGATAGTGACGGCCGCCGCTCGGGGTCGTCTGGAGGAGCGCGCTGCCGGGGAGCGGGCCGCACTTTGTCTCGAGCCGGGCGAGGGAGGCCGCACCGGGTTTTCCGTGCTTCGTGTCCACGTCGAGCAAAACGAGGGGGATGGGCGCGGAGCCATCGAGGCGTACGCCGAGGTTTGCAGGCCGGCTCTCGGTATGCTTACGGAACTCTTCGATCGTCCCTGGGTCGGTCGTCCAGTTCCTCGCCTGCGGATGTTTCCCGGCGTGCCGACAGAACCCACCCCTTGGGCAGCGCAGGAGCCGTCCTTCCGCACCGCGTGGAGCGCGACGACAGCGTACTCCAACGCAGCCGCGTGGGCGGCCGCCTCGCGCACCGCGTCAGCGGTCACCAGCAGATTGTCCTCCGGCCGCTTCGGTGCATCGGCTATAGCTTGCGGAGCGGTCGCCACGCCGGCGTGCGTACCGGGGTGTACATCGACTGACCGTGCCGTTGACGCTCGGGCCGCTGCTCCGGTCTCCCGACCGTTCTGCTTGAGAGCCCGTGTCTGCGTGAAGTCCCCCCACTCCCCCAATAGCTCCTTGAGCGTGTTGCAGGGCCTCTCGCTCCAGTCCAACTGGACCAGCTCCCCCGACGCGACGCGCCGGACGTGGTCCACGAGGTCGGGGTGAGGGACCGCAGTCCGGGATGCGGGATGGACGCGGGCCAGTGCCTGTGTGGGATCGCAGTCGCAGAGGAAGATCGTCACGGCCTGCCGGCCGCGGCGCTGAAACACGCCGGCCACCACCATCGTGTCCGGTCGGCGACAAAGTGGGCAGCGCTGTCGGCGCACGAGCGGAGGCGCAGTCATCGTTCCCCCCAGGTTAGGTCCCGAACTAAGGTCGGATCACAGATGCAGCCGACACCTGCCTCGCGGCAGGCAGTGCTGTGCTCAATTACGACCCATCCGCGTTGCTCGCGGATGACCTCGGTGAGCACATCGATCAGTCCCGCGTATTCAAGAGCCGGTGTCTCGGTGGTGAAGGCAAACGGCTCGCCGTTCGGCAGCCAGCCCCGCCAGAGGTATACGGGCTCAGGCGAGACCACAACGGATCCGTCGCCGTTCGATATCACGTTCACTTGCTCTGGGCCCACGGCCTGGGCTAGTGCCCGCGCGACCTTCCTGCGTAGCCCACGAGGTGCCCTCCCCCGCTCTGTACCGTCGCGTGGCCCACTCATGGCTGCCCCCTTTCTTCCAGCCACCGCAGCACGGCCGGCACACTGTACCGAACCAGCCGTCCGAGCTTGGCGCAGGGCACGTCGAGCCGGGTGAGCTGCCGAACCGAGATGCCAAGCCAGGCCGCGCACTCTTGGCGGGTAAGGACGTCGGTCCCACTGGGTGTCGGCCGGCGTGCCAACTTCGGGCCCCGGGAGCGGGGCAGTTCGAGTTCCTTCTCGCCCCTGGATTGGGGCACGTTCTTCTCCGCGTGCATGGCTCAGCCCTCCTCCCGCTTCACCTGGCGTGCAGGTGAGAGCATCGCTTCGAGCTGGCGTCGGGGGATCAGTAGCTGGCGACCGACGCGCACGGCGGGGATATCGCCTCGCCGGATCGCGGCCCGCACGGCAAGCTGGCTGATGCCGAGCAGGCCGGCGGCCTCGCGGACTTTCATCATCCGCGGCTCAGGTTTGGGTGACATGTGTGCCTCCTTGGTTGGTCCCCTTCACGGGGCTCCTGTGGTTAGCGGTTGTGTGCCTCGACGCACCCCCGGGGGCGCGGGCGAAGCCCTGTCATTGATACAAAGATAGCACATTGTTGGCATTTGTCAACTCTCTGCAAATAGCTGCGCCCTATAATCCGGGCTTGACACCAAGTAAGAACTGTTATAGCTTAGTACTACCAACTTACGTTGTTATTAACTAGTGATCTGCATATAACGGTATCGCAAGGAGTTAGCATGACTGCGAGGAAACGGGGCGGGGGGATGGTCCCGATCCGAGTGGATCGGCTCCGGGCCGCGCAGGAGCTGGACGGCAGGAGCTGGCCTGAGATCGCCCGGGCGCTAGAGACGACCCACCAACGCCTGTATCACCTGTCCACTCTGGAGGGGCCCAATCTCCGCCGCTGCCGGCAGCACCTCAGAGACGGGTTCGCGAAAGAGCTTGACGTGCCGGCCGAGTGGCTGTCTGGACAGACCGATGCCTTACGGTACGTGCCCTCGGCGGACGCAACGGTCATCTCGCTCTTGGTAGGTGACCGGCGCGAGGTTCACAGACGTCTCTCGATGTTCCCAGGGGGCGGGGGCACGGGACGGGCCGTGCCCGCGCTGCAACTGGCCCTGGATCGACTGCTGGCAGCGGCGGACGAAGCGCTAGGACGGGACCTTCGCACGGTGGACGAGGCCAAGAAGTCTTCCGATCCCGAAGGGGCGTCCCGTGACGCCTATTTCGCGCGGTTATATGGGCTGTTCCTCGTCGCGGCGAGCATAGAGTTCGGGCTGGATCTGATCCGACCGCTCCCGCCCATCGACGATGCCGACGCGCTGCGCATCTCCGCCGTACGACACGCTGCGGCCGTCTACCGGCCGTGGCTTGATGGAAAAGGGACGTCTCCGGAGTGGGAACGCATCCACAAGCGGGTCCTCGAACAGGTCCCGGAGGATGATCGGGCAACCACGTTGGGGGTTCTGCACGATCTGGCGAGTCTCGATTTGGGGAGAAATGAGGCGAGCAATGAATTGTTCGCCGCCTACGAGTATCTCCGAGGGAGGCACAAAGCGACTGCCTAGTGCACGTCAGTCACGGTTTCGCCGACCGAAGAACGGCGAGGTGTCCATAGAACCGGGATCTATGCCGATAAAACAGGAAGGAGTCTGATCGCATGCATGAGGAACGACAGAGGTCGCGAACATCGAGGAGGAGCCGCAAAAAGCCACTGCGGCTCGACAGAATCGTTGCGGGCGCCGGCCGCATCCAACGCTCGAGCGGCACGCGCGACCGCCGGCTGTTTCGGGAACTGAACAAGATGATCGATCAACTGCGGGATTACGGGAGGACCGACATCCTTGGCGCGATCCGTGACGGTGAATGGACGCCCCGGGCCGTCTACAAACTCTATTGCGTGGCGGGCGCCAACCCCGCGGCGATCCGGTTGGAACAAGCGGCTGATCTGCAAACTGCCATCGACAAGTGGCTCGCGCAGCGCCAGCGGCTCGGGACCTTGCGCCCCACCACGCTCCAGATGTACCGCTCCTGCCTGCGGCGCGTGATGGAAAAGGCACAACCGGATGCGACGCTGAACAACTTACCGGACCTGCTCCGCAAGTATCGGGACCGCGCAAACGGCGCCCGTTCGTTCAATATCGCCCGGTCAACCGTGCTCTCGTTCCTCAAGGATCAGGTCGGCAAGCGCGACGAGCGCTACCTCGCCGTGCAGTTTGACATTCCACCGTTGGCGCACAGGCCCAAGCGCACAAACGGCGTGACCCCCGACGACGCGCGAGCAGTTGCCGAACAACTCGACCCGCTCGCCGCGCGCATCTGGTGGGGTCTCTGCGCAACCGGGATGCGCCCCTCCGAGTTCTGGGGCGAGTGGCAGATCGAGGGCACGACGATACGCGTGCAGGGCACGAAGACGGAGCACGCCGAGCGGGTCATCCCCCTGCTCTACCCCATCGTGAGACCTGGACTCACCTACCGGCAGTTCAATCGGCGCCTCGAAAAGCTCACCGCGCCCGTGCGTGCTCGCACCGGTCGCAAATGCTTCGCGCGCTGGATGAATGAGGCTGGGATTCCGCGCACACGCAGGCGCGCGTACTTGGGGCACGCAGCGCGCGAAGATGTCACTGACCGCTATGAGGGCTATTCGCCCAGGCAGTACCTCGAGGACGATCGGCAGCGCCTGCGTGCATTCATCGGAGCGGCACCTGGCCTAAGATTGGCGAAGACCGGGTGAGGGAGGGGTGAGGGACTTTGTGAGGGACTTATTGGACATTTTCCTGTCTTTCCCTGTCAGCTACCTGTCCACTCAACGACAAACGGCAAGCTGCAAGTCCTTGCACAGCTTGCCGTAAGCTCTTGTCAATGGGCCCTGTAGGATTCGAACCTACGACCGACGGATTATGAGTCCGCTGCTCTAACCACTGAGCTAAGGGCCCAAA
Source organism: Gemmatimonadota bacterium (assembly GCA_039588255.1). Classification (GTDB taxonomy): domain Bacteria; phylum Gemmatimonadota; class Gemmatimonadetes; order Gemmatimonadales; family GWC2-71-9; genus B3T1B10. The sequence goes on from JBDHAF010000250.1 coordinate 5,509, forward strand.
CGGTACGACACAACAACTTACCAAACCGCCCTTCGCGATGGGAGCGCCACTGTGGAACTGACTGTGGAACCTCACGCCGTCCGGGCCTCAAGCAGCACCCGGGCCAGCGCCGCAGCATTCTCGCCGCGGTCCCACTGCACGG
>JBDHAF010000251.1:0-4661 GCA_039588255.1 Gemmatimonadota bacterium
GCCCGACGAGATCGTCAAGGCGGTGCGCCAGAACGCCCTCTTCGGCGCGACGGTGATCAAGATCTGCGTGGACTGCAAGCCGTGGGGCTACTCCGTGGACGACATCCGGCTCTTTGTCGAGGAATCGGCCAAAGCCGGCCTCAAAGTGGAGGGTCACGTGCAGACGGTGGACGGGGCGCGTCGTGCGATCGAAGCGGGCATCTGGTCCATCGCCCACGACCGGGGTCTCACCGACGAGATGCACAAACGGATGGCGGAGAAGGGGATCTTCCGGGCCGGTACGGAGCCCCCGATCACCCTCGAGGGCCACACATCCCAGGCCCGCTACGAGCGGACGGTGGCGGGTCTCCGGAACGCCTACGAGAACGACGTACCCCTCACGTTCTCGACGGACGCGGACTGTTCATCGAGACGTGGAAGGCCGCGGGCATACCCACCGTCGACATCCTCCGGGCGATGACGACGAATGGGTACCTGGTGAGTGAGACGGAGAACGAGCGGGGTCCGATCAGAGTGGACTTCGTCGCCGATCTCATTGCCGTCGCGGGCAACCCGCTAGAGGATATCGACGCGTTGCGCGACGTGCAGTTCGTTATGAAGGACGGCATTGTGTTCAAGCGGGACGGGGTCATGATGCCGGAGCAGTTTTTCCATGGCGGACCGGTAAACGGTTGGAACATCCGGTAGATGTCTTTCACGGGGACATCATGGCTCTGGAAGCAGCGCCCGTGAGCGTAAACCTAACAAATGTCAAACTTCTCCAGTGAAAGGGTGCCTACAATGCGTATGCCCAAATTCCTCCTCGCCACCCTGTTGTGTCTCGGTCTCACGTTGTTTGCCGAGAGCGCCCAGTCGCAGAACATTTCCACCGGGTACACCGTTACTCCGAAATCCGGAGCCGGTATGGAGTTCGAGGCGGCCTGGCGGCAACACGTCGAGTGGCGGAAGCAGAACAACGATCCGTGGAGCTGGGACACCTGGCAGGTGGTGTCGGGCCCAGACCTGGATGAGTACGTGATCCGGTCCGCGGGCCACAGCTGGGCCGACTTCGACGCCTACGAGGCGAGCGAGTTCACTGCCCTGGCGGATGAGCACTTCTACGAGACCGTCTTACCCTTCATGGAATCCGCGTCGAATACGATGAGTGTGACCGACACGTCCAAGGTTCGATTGCCTGCGGATCCAACCACCGTCAACCTCGTGGACGTGACGACGTACCATCTGAAGCCCGACCAAGGCGAAGCCTTCAACGAAGTCCTGACGGCGTTTCACGAGGCGATCGTACAGCACGACTATCCCCTTTACTACGTCATTGCCTCTCCGGTGGGTGGGAGCACTGGACCTTCGGTGACCCTTGTGGGCTTGGCCGAGAACTGGGCCGATTTCGAGGAGCCCGACCCGTCGATTATGGAGTTGATGGTGCAGACCTACGGCGAAGAGAGGGCCAACGAGCTGTTCCAGCAATTCGTGGGATCGTTTACCTCGACGGAGAATGTCATTCTCCGGTTGCGTCGGGATCTCTCGATGCTGGACGGAATGTAAGAAACTTTCACAAAACCAACAGCGGGATGGCGCGTATAAAAAGGAAAGCTGCAATTTTCGCGTCGGGATGATGAACGGGAACCACAATATGTTCGAAACGATCCACGATCTGCGTGCGTCCATCCGCAGCCTCCGCCACCGGCCGCTTTATGCGCTGGTGGCGGTTGGCATTTTGGCCCTGGGCCTCTCGGCCGGCATCGCCGTGTTCACCTACATCAACGGCTTCTATCAGCCGTTTCCGGGAGTGAACAGCGACGGACTCGTGCGGGTGTTTGCCGTGGAGGAAGAGAACCCTTACCGGAACATCTCGTATCCGGACTACGAGGACTACGCCGCTGGGGCTAACGAGACATTCGAGGGTATCGCGGCGATCCAGGCTTCGTTCGCTGCCAGCGTGCGGCTCGAGACTGCCGCCGACGTAGTGTTCGGGCAGGCGGTGACGGGCAATTACTTCGCCGTGCTCGACGTGGCGATGAGTGTCGGGCGGGGCCTGACGGGAGTGGACAACCGGGCGGATGCGGATCCGGCGGTGGTCATCTCTCACGGCTACTGGCGACGCCGTTTCCATGGCGAACCGTCGGCCATCGGGAGCGTGGTCTATCTGAACAGCAAGCCGTTCACGGTGGTAGGCGTCGCCGGACCGGAGTTTCTGGGATCGTCGTCCTCGCTGCGACCGGAAGTGTGGATGCCCCTGGAGCAGTTCAAGCTCACCTACACGGGGTGGGCCGCCTCGTCGCAAAACCGTGACATACCGCTCATGCGGGTCTACGCACGGTTGCACGACGGTGTCCGTGTGGAACAGGCACAGGCCGAATTGCAGGCGTTGGCCGTGGGACTCGACGATGTGTACCCGGCGCGCGAAGAGCCTCGGCGCATGCGCGTCGACGCTGCGGCGTGGATCGACCCCACCGCTCGCCTGGCGGAAAGTACCACGGTGCGTCTCATGCTCGCGGCCGCCGGAGGCCTGTTGCTCTTGGTGTGCGCCAACGTGGCGAACCTGTTGCTCTCGGTGGCCACGGGACGTCGCCGGGAGATGGCCATGCGGGCGGCTTTGGGGGCGTCTCCCGGCCGCCTGCTTCGCCAGGTGTTGGCCGAAAACGTGTTGCTCTCTGCGTTGGCGGGGGGTGTTGCGCTGGTGATTGCCGCTCCGGCCGCCGCGCGCCTCGGCTCGTACTTCGCCCGCCCCAGTGTGTGGGGAGCCAACGTACCCCGTGAAGCTTCTATCGATTTCAACGTGATTCTCTTTGCCCTCGCCGTGTCGGTATTGACTGGTTTGATCGCGGGCGTGCTGCCGGCGCTGCGGACGTCACGGCGGAATCTCGTGGGGACATTGAAGGTGGATGCGGACGTGCCGGCGGAAGGTCGGGGAAGATTGTTGGGCCGGCGCACGCCGGGCGTTCGGGACCTGCTGGTCTCGACCCAGGTGGCTCTCTCGGTGGTGCTGCTCGTGGTCGCGGGGTTGGTGCTGCGGACGCTCAATTCGGTGGGCAATCTCGATCCGGGGTTCTCGTACGACAACCTGATCGCGAGTTATGCGTCGACGAGTAGCGCGGGAGTGGAGATCGAGGACCGCGAGCGGTTCTTCCGCGAGCTCACGGAACTACTGAACGAGCAGCCGTGGGTGCAGGCGGCGACCGTGGCCGACAACGCCCCCCTCTCGCCCCACGCGTCGACGGCCCTGCGCTTCGACGGACACAACGAGCCCGTGAGCCTGGTGTATTCCCGTGTGCGTCCGGGATTCTTCGAGACATTGGAAATCGAGGTCTTGCGGGGCCGGACGTTCGCCGCCACGGACACGGTGTATGCCCGGGGCGTGGCGGTGATCAACGAGACACTGGCGCGGCAGTATTTCGACGGGGAGGATCCCTTGGATCGCCGCATCTGGTGGTTGCAACAGGGCGGGGAGGAACGGAGCTTCGAGATAGTGGGGGTCGTGCGGGATGCCAAGGCCCGGAACTTCCTCGCCGAACCCGAAGCGATGGTCTACTTCTCCTATCCCCAGCACTACCACACGCCGGGGAATGCCATCCTGGTGGCGACGACCATCGATCCCGGTCTCGCGGTGTCGTACCTCTACCGTGAGCTGCGGGAGTTCGAGACCCACATCGCCATCGTCAACGCGCTGCCGTATACCGAAGTGGTCAGTGGTTTCACGTACACGCAACGGATGAACGCCGAGTTGTTCTCGGTGTTGGCGTTCCTCGGCGTGGCGCTGGCCGCGGTGGGGATCTTCAGCGTCATGAGCCTGGCGGTGCAACAGCGGACCAGAGAGATCGGCATCCGCATGGCCGTCGGGGCCACCGGCGGCCACATCGCGCGGCTCGTGATGGGGCGGGCGATGGGTGCGGTGGGACTGGGCATCGTGGTGGGCTTGGCGGCCACGGTCGCCGTTACCCGGTTGATCCGGAGCCTGCTCTACGGTGTGGAGACGACGGATCCCATCGCGTTCGCCGCCGGGGTCGCCGTGCTGGTGGCGTCGGCGCTGTTGGCCACGTATTTGCCGGCCCGGCGTGCGGTGGCGGTGGATCCGTTGACCTCGCTGCGCGGCGAGTGAGCCGTCCCTCACTCGAGACCGGGATCGAAGGAAGCCTCAGCATAAACTCATTTCTTTTTCACGATCGGCGGGCGTACATGCCCCCCTGAAGGTTTCTTGTTCAATCCTGGGAGTAACGCACCATGAAGACAATCGTCCGCTCTCTCATCGCCGCGTGTGCGGCCTTGGTTCTCGTCTGTCCGGCGCTGGCGCAACAGGGTCAAGAGGACATCCAGAAGGCCCTCGAGGAAGAGGCTATCGTCACGCAGAAGATCATGGTGCCGATGCGGGACGGCATTCGGTTGGCGACGGACGTCTACCGCCCGCGGAACATCAGTGAGCCGGTGCCGATCATATTTTCCAGAACCCCGTACAACTTCAACACCTTCCGTAACGGGGAGCCGAGTTTCCGTTCGGCGAGGTCGGCGCTTCAGGCAGTGCGGCGAGGGTACGCCTACGTGGTGCAGAACGAGCGCGGTCGGTTCTTCTCGGAGGGTGAGTGGGACATCCTCGGGCCGCCCCTCACCGACGGCTACGACGCCCTGACGTGGATGGCCGAACAGCCGTGGTCCAACGGCAAGGTGGG
>JBDHAF010000252.1:0-4407 GCA_039588255.1 Gemmatimonadota bacterium
GGGCTCACACTCCGGCCCCCCTGTCGAGGCGGGCGACAGCTTCGTGGATCTTCGGGCCCAGCCCCTCCGCCATCTTGGTGTAGTCGACGTACGAGTTGCGCAGCGCCAGGATGCCGGAGGCCTCCAGGTCGTAGTGCTTCTTGCGGCGTCCACCGCGCTCGGCCGTGGGCTCACCGACCTGCGACGAGACCAGGCCGCGCTGCTCGAGCCGCTTGAGGGCGGTGTACAGCGCCCCGGTCGAAACGTCGCGCCCGGTGCGCTCCTCGACCTCGCGCCGTACGGCGAGCCCATAGGCATCGGGTCCGAGCCGCAGCAACGCCAACAGGATCAACTCCTCGAAGTGCCCCAGTGAATCGCTCATATGCCTGTCTCGTCCCGTGATGCCGTGTCCCTAGATCGTTACTGTCGCGGCGTAGTACATATATAACTCGCACAGTGTAGTACATATGTCAAGCCCGGGGATCTTCATCGCCTTCCTCTGAGCCTAGAGCGTTGGCGTCTCGTGTAGGCAAGCGAAAGATGACAATGGATATGATAGCAGCGATGGCGAAGAGAATGCCCCGGACAGGAAGGTTTTCTATGAGGAGGAGAGCGGAGAGTGGAATGGTAATCCAAATCAGTGCAATGAGTACGATCTTCAGCCTTCGGGATATGCCTCCTCCCTCTCGATAGCTCTTGATATAGGTCCCAAAGAGTCGGTGGTTCATGAGCCAGTTGTACGACGTCTTGGAACCTCGGATGTAACATGCGGCTGCGAGTAAGAGGAATGGAGTCGTTGGCAATAGAGGTACCAGAATGCCGACAGTCCCAAGAACCAAGGACACATGGCCGCCCAATATGAGGAGAGTCCTCAATACCAGTTCTTTCTTGTCAGACCGTTTCACTCGCTTGGTTCATCTAGCGTTATGAGAGTCTGCGCAGATATGCGGCCACACGACGCGGTAGCCGCGAGGGTCAAAGGGTGGTGGCTTCGGGGGTGGGCGCCAAGCCGTCAGTGTCGCTTCGTCGAGTCCGGTGAGAGTTCGCGGAGGCTGTCCTCCAGCTTCATGTACCAGGGATCATCGACGCTGTCACGGTGGAAATAGAGGATGATTTCCTTCTCCTCGATGAGCGCGTTCAGGAGGATCTTCACCTTCACCCGCAACTTCACCCGGGCTCGGAGCCCGCCCGAGTCGATCTCCGCGAAGACGACCTCGTAGTCCATGATGTCCAGGGCCTCGGGTCTGACCGTGAACAGGCGCTGGATGAGGTACGGGATATCGACGCTTTCGCGTATGTCGGGCGCGTGGTAGCCGGCCGCGTTCACGAAATCCTTGAACTGGATGTCCTCCAGGAACGAGAGCGCCAAGCGCCGGAGGGCGCCACGATCCCCGCCGAGGGCCAGGCCCAGGGTCCAGAAGGCGCCGCCCGAAACGTGCGCTACGCCGAGGTAGCCTCCCGTGAGAAGGACGAGCACCAGCAGGGCAGTCACGACCTTTTTCATGTCACCACCTCCCGCCGATTGAACAGGGCCACCGTGGTGGCTCCGAAGAGGACCGTGCACATGGCCGGCAGGACGACCAAAGATAGCGCAACCATGTGCCAGCGAGGCTCGAGGGCCGCACTCTCCTCGAACACCCGGAAGGCCCAGTGTACCGGCATCGCCTTTTCCAACGCGGCGACGACGTCGCTGTACAGATTATCGGGGATCGCCAGCTCGGAGAACAGGATTTGGGGGAGGAGGAGAAGTGGTACCGCGAACACCGCCCGCTCCTGGGTCGTCGCCACGGCGCTGACGAGGAGGCCGAGGCCGGTACCGGCCAGCGAGGCACCGAAGAGGGCCAGAAGCTCCAGCGGCATGGGGCCTCGGAGTTGGAGGTGCCACTCCACCGCCCCCTGCAACAGGACGACCTGAACCGCGCCGAGGCCGGCCAGCACCCATACCTTGGAGACGACGTAAGCGCCGGGGCGGAGGCCGAAGAGGCGCTCCCGCTCGAGGATGGCGCGCTCCTTTACGATTTCGCGGCAGGCGTTGACGCAACCGAACCACACTGCGGAAAGGCAGAGCACGAAGTAGAGCGCGGGCGTGTCCTGCTCAATGGATCCCCACACCACGGCGCACAGCCATCCAATGAAGGGGGCCTGCGCCAGAACCAGGAGGAGGCCACCCTTGTCGCCGAGCAAGCAGTCCCGGTAGCGGGCCGCCAGGATGTGTGACTGCCGGCGTGGCGTGCTCACGGTGCGTCCGCGTTTCCCATGCGAGCCTTCAGGCGCTCCAGGGCCTCATCAGCGCCGGTCACACCTCCCGCCTCAGTTGCTTCGGTGGCTGGCGACGGGCGGGGGGCGGGGCCCGGGCGGCGGAGAAACGCCTGCTGGTCCGGGTCCCGGCCGGCGGCGAGGCCCCAGGCCGACGGCGGTCGTTTGTCGAGCTGTCGGAAGAGTTCGGCGTACCGATCGACCCGAAAGTACGAGAGCGCCTTTCGAGGCGGACCGAAGAAGGCGACGTGTCCGGCCACCAGCACGCACAGCGCTTGGGCCCGCTCGAGGCTCGCCATGGCGTGGGTGGCCACCAGGACGATTCGGCCGGTCTCCGCGATCTGGGAGAGGAGCGTCATCGTACGCGCCTCGAGACCGGGGTCGAGACCCGAAGTCGGCTCGTCGAGGATGAGCAACGGAGGGCCGGTCAGGAGCTCGAGAGCCACTGACACGCGCTTTCTTTGGCCGCCGGAGAGTCGGCGAATGCGAACTTCGGAGCAGTCACCAAGGCCGACCTGTTCGAGCACCTCTGCGATCCGGGACTGGCGCTCTTCTGCGCTCGTCCCCGGTATGCGCAGCTCCGCGGCATAGGTCAGCTCGCGTCGCACGGTGAGCCCCCGGTGGAGTACGTCGTCCTGGGGCACGTAGCCGATTGGGCCCAGCTCCGCCACGGGGTGGCGTCCCATCATCACGGAGCCCTCGTTAGGATCCCGAAGCCCCAGGAGCGCCTTGATAAGCGTGCTCTTTCCCGCCCCCGACGGACCGATGAGCGCGCACATCTCCCCGGGATGCAATGTCAGGTCCACCATTTTTAGGATGCGGGTGCCGCCGGCAGAGACACCCACGTTCTTCGCGCGCAGGGGACCACGGGGTAAGATTGTCGTCGAGGCCATTCAAGACGGTTCCGGCTACGAATTGCGACGGCGAGGCGCTCGAGGCGAAGTCCTCATCAGAGGAAAGCTAAGGATTTGTCCATTCTACGATGTGACGCGGAACCCAACGAGCTGGCAAGCGTAGCGACGAGCGGTTCGCCCACCGTTACGGATACTGGCGGCCGGTCATCGCCGAGGTGGTCGAGAAGTATCTCGCCTGCGGTATCCTCGAGCACGGCCTCGCCCGCGTGCGCTGTGGTGCGTGCAAGCACGAGTATCGGCTGGCGTTCTCGTGCAAGTGCCGCTCCTTCTGCCAGGGTTGCCACGCGCAGCGTGTGGCGCTTTGGGGTCTGTAGCTGGAGAAGACCCTGCTCGCGGACGTACCACACCGGCAGGTGGTGCTCGCGGTACCAAAGCTGGACGTCCTGGAGTTCCTGGCATCGGGCCCGGAGGTGTCGGTTGAGGTGTCGGTTATTCCCGTCAGAAAGCGACGTCAACTACTACAGCAAAGAACACGTTGTGCGGAAATTCGTACATTTCATGGGGTTTTAACGACAGGATGTCGTCATTGGATGTCACATCCGCCCGCTCTCCAGGCGCGCGCCTTCGACCACTCGGCCACCTGTCCAGAAAATCGTAACTACGCTAAATGCAACGGGTTACAAACCTAACCCGCCGTGCGGGATTCGACAATTGGGCCAGAGGTGTCGGTTGGTCCCGGCTGGCATGCATTGCCCGCTGGCTTTCGAGGTCAGCGTGCTGATAGCATTCGAGCACCGTCTTTGGGCTTTTCCACCCGCCCAGTTCACACAACACCTTGAGCGAGCCGTCCTTGTGATCGGTAGCCAGCCTGCGGCGCATACTGACGCTTGGCAGCAGCTGGACGGAGGGTCTCGGCACAAGTTTCTGCCAACAATTCGCCGGCCACACGGGTTTGCGTGCGCTCGACATCGGGTGAGGTGCCAGAGGGTCGAGGAGCCGAAGATGTCGAGGTGTCGCCCGCTGACACCGCTCTCGTGACTTTTTTCCTGACGCTGGTTCGACGACTACAACGCTTGGGGACTGTGCCCGCCATTGACTGGCCGGCGTACGAGCAGACCTTCCGCGATTAGCCCCCTTTGAGCAGGGACGCCAAGATCACCGATCGCCGACCGAAACTCAGTGTGCAAGAAACTGTGCAATTTCAGATGCAGAAAGGGTGCGAAACTCAGCCTCAAGCTTCGCACCCTTGGCGTACCTACGCCCGTGTTTACGTCAGTTCGGTGAATGTCACCTGCCTGAAAACCGATACCCCATTCAG
>JBDHAF010000253.1:0-4356 GCA_039588255.1 Gemmatimonadota bacterium
GCAGATGTTGGCCGCGAGCATGGGCTTGGGCTCGCTCGCCGTGGGCCAGTTCGCGTTCTGGGTCACGAACGCGGACATCACCGCGTGGGCCATCGTGGCACCCGCTGCGGCGGTGGTCGTGGGCGGCGCCCAGCTATGGAAATTCCACCGTAAGAAACGGCAAGGGTTTCTCTCCGGCGTGTTGGATCGGTTGGCCCGGCATGCCTCGGCCACGGCGCTGCTGCCGAAGCCGGACTGATTGCCGGTGTAACACCGTAAGTCGTTTTCTCCAAACGTCTTAACTGCAGACACCCGGTGCGCCCAGGGGGCCTTGAAACCTTTCTTCCTTCGAGCCCGTCATACTCACTAACAATGTTATTGAGGCTCTGATGGCAAAAGAAACCCTCGGCGAGCTCGAACACCAGATCCTGTTGGCCATTCTCCAACTGGGCGGCGAGGCGTACAGCGTACCGCTGGTGGTGGAGCTCGAAGACCGTACGGGCCGGGAAGTGGCCCAGGCCGCCGTGTTCATCGTGCTCCGCCGGCTGGAGAAGAAGGGGCTGCTCACCTCCCGCCTCGACGACCATGCGGTGGAGGAGACCGGTCGCGTGCGCCGCTACTTCAAGCACACACCCCTGGCTCTTCGCCGCCTGAAGGAATCCCGCCGGGCGCTCGTGAGCCTCTGGGAAGGCCTTGACGCCACACTGGACGAGGCGTGATGCATCGCCCGCCTTTCATCGCCCGGTGGACGTTGCGGTTGCTGCTGAACCGCAACGATCGCCGCACCGTCATGAACGATCTCGGCGAGCTCTACGTGCGCCGCGTCGCACGGGACGGCCAACGCGCCGCCAACGCTTGGTATCGCCGCCAGCTCGCCCAGTACCCCCACCGTCTGTTTGCCGAGCGCTTTCGCCGCACCGCGCGCCCGGCCCCACGACACAGCGACGGCCTCATGAGCCGCTCGAGGGAATCGATGCACAACTTTCTGCGCGACATGCGACACAGCGTGCGAAGCCTGGCGAGAACGCCGGTGCTCACAGCAACCATAGTGTTGACCGTCGGCCTCGGCATCGGCGCAACCACGGCGATCTTCAGCGTGATCAATGCCGTGCTGATCCGGCCTTTGCCCTACCCCGATCCCGGCCGCCTCGTGTGGATCTACACCAACTCCCCGCCGAACGAGTGGCCGTTCTCCGTCGCAGACTACCGGGCACTGGACGAACAACAGACGAGCTTCAGTCGGATAGCGGGATATAACCAGACCACCCTCACGTTGAACCGGGGAGACGTGGCAGAGCGCGTCCGGGGCAAATCCGTGACCTGGACCTACTTCCCTCTGTTGGGGATTGCGCCGCTCCACGGCCGGCTCTTTACCGAGACCGACGGGGCAACGGGTACCGAACCATTGATCGTGGTGAGCCATCGTTTCTGGATGCAGTACCTGGACGGCGACGAAGCGGCAGTCGGGCAGACCGTCCGCCTCGATGGCACCGAGTACACCGTGGTCGGCGTGCTCCCTCGAGACGTTGGTCCGTTCGAGCGGAGCCGAGACTTCTACATCGCCCGGCAGTGGGGGCCGCCGCCCCGGAAGGGACCGTTTTTCATCGCGGCTCTGGCCCGCCTCGCCCCCGGCGTCGAGACCGCTGCCGCCGAGGAAGAGCTCCGAGCCATCAACCGGCGCCTCTTCCCCGTGTGGCAGGATTCGTATCAGGACCAACGAGCGTCGTGGGGAATGATGAGCCTCAAGGAGATGGCCGTGGGAGACGTGGGCGCCACGCTGATCATCGTCCTCGGCGCCGTGGGTTTCGTGCTTCTCATCGCGTGCACCAACGCCGCTAATCTCCTGGTAGCCCGGGCCACGCACCGCAGCCGCGAGCTGGCCGTGCGCGCCGCACTCGGCGCGTCACGGGGGCGGCTGCTGCAGCACCTGTTGTCGGAAAGCGCGTTCCTGGCGTTGGGAGGCGCCGTGCTCGGCCTGGTGCTGGCCGTCGGGGGAATCAGGCTGCTCACCACCGTCGGCGCCGACTTCATTCCCCGCACTCAGGAGATCGCCCTCGACGGCGCCACATTGTGGTTCTTGATCGCCGTCACCCTGGCCAGCGGCGTGCTGTTCGGACTGATTCCGTCGCTACAGGGCGCCAAGTCTCGCTTCCAAGTCGTGCTTCGTTCGGAGACCCGGTCGGCGACGCAGGGGGCGGGGTCGCGGCGTCTCCAGCGAGCAATGGTCGCGTCACAATTCGCCGTGGCCGCCCCGTTGCTCATCGGGGCGGGCCTCCTGATCGGCAGCTTAACCAGATTGCAGCACGTGGATCCCGGATTCGCATCCGCCAACCTCCTTACCGCAGCCATCTCGTTGCCGAGGGCGAACTACCCGGACAACAGTGACGTCCAAGGCTTCTGGAGCGAATCGCTCGCGCGCCTCAGGGCTCTGCCGGGAGTGACCGCCGCAGCCCTGGCAGACGGCCGTCCACCGGGCCAGATCATGATGACCAACAACTTCGAGCTGCTGGACCAGCGCACACCGCCCGGCGAATCCGAGCCCGCCACGCCGTGGGTTGCCGTGACGCCGGAGTATTTCGAGGTGCTGGGGATCCCGCTGCTCGAGGGACGACGATTCGACGAGGGGGATCGCCCCGGGCTTCCCCCCGTTGCCATCGTCGATGAGGCCTGGGCTAGGCGATTTTATCCCAACGAATCCGCCGTGGGTCGCCAGTTTTACAGCGGTGGATCCCGGACCAATGAATTCACCGTCGTGGGCGTCGTCGGGAACGTGAAGCTCATGGGCCTCGATGCGGTCGACGAGGGAACGGTCTACTGGCCCGTGGCGCTGGCCACGTCCGGCTTCAAGTATGTCTTGGTCCGAACGGCCGCCGATCCAATGAGCGTACTGCAATCCGTGCGGCAGGTGGTTCACGACCTGGATCCCACACTTCCCCTTTCCGGTGTCGCAACCATGGACGAGCGGTTTGCCGATTCGCTGAGCTCGTCCCGCTACCTCACCATCCTGGTCTGCGCCTTTGCAGTGGTCGCGTTGCTGCTGTCCATCATCGGCGTCTACGGCGTCATGTCCTACTTCGTGCAGCAACACACGAAGGACATCGGCATCAGGCTCGCCCTGGGCGGTGGGCCGTCCAACGTGCTCCGGATGATCGTGGGTCAGGGGATGCAGCTGGTTGGGGTGGGCGTGGCGGTGGGAATCGGTGGCGCGCTCGTGCTCACCCGATACATGTCGAGCCTCCTCTTCGAGGTGGGGGCCACGGACACGCTGACGTTCGCCGCCGTATCGACGGTGATGTTGGGCGTGGCGCTGCTGGCCTGCTTCCTCCCGGCGCGACGTGCGGCCGGCGTGGACCCGGCCCGGACGTTGCGGGAGGAGTAGGAGTAGGTCACTCTCCGTTTTCTCCTCCTCGGAACCCAACCGGCGGCGCCACCGTAGTGTCGACATGATGTCATTCCCTTTCCTGTCCCAAACGCGTGCTTGCGATAATCTACAAAAGTGAATATTATTGTTCATACTTGTAGAACATCGAGGTTTCATGGCAAAGGGTGATTACCTGGGCGAATTCGAGCAGATGGTATTGCTGGCCCTGCTCCGCCTCGAGGACAAAGCCTACGGCGTGACCATCCGGCGGGAAATCCAAGGACGGACCGACCGGCGGGTGGCCATCGGAGCGGTATACGCCACGCTGGAGCGGCTGGAGAAGAAAGGCTACGTGGTCTCGTCGATCTCCGAGCCCGAGCCCGTCCCCGGTGGTCGGTCCAAGAAGTACTTCCACCCCACCGACGCCGGCGCCGAGGCTCTCATGCACTCCCGGGAGATGATGCAGCGCATGGCCGAGGGGTTGGCCTTGGATTCGGAGCTGGAAACCCAGTGAGTCACCGATGGTGAGCCCTCCTCGCCTGGCCCGGGCGCTCCTCCGCCTCGTCGTGCCCAAGCACGACCGGACCTTCGTGGTGCAAGACCTCGATGAAGAGTTCGCGGTGCTCGCAGCCGAAGGCCGGAGCGACCGCTACCTCCGGCGTTGGTATTGGGGGCAGGTGCGATCCTCGATGCTGCCCAGTCTCAAGCGGCCGAGGGTTCCCCCCCTCCGGCGCCGCACATGGAGCGACATCATGCATTCCGTCATTCACGACGTGCGGTACGCGTTCCGCACCTTGTTCAAGCAACCGGCCTACGCGTTGACCGTCATCGGGATGCTCACGCTGGGTATCGCCGGCAACACCGCCATCTTCAGCGTCTTCAACGGCCTCTTCCTCCGGCCGCTCCCGTTCGCGAACCCGGATCAGCTCGTGAACTTCGACGAGACCGCCCCCCGCTGGGACCTCGAGTACGTGGGGATGGCGTATCCTGACTTCGATGCATGGCGCGAGCACAAC
>JBDHAF010000254.1:0-4843 GCA_039588255.1 Gemmatimonadota bacterium
GCCGGTAACGCGCAGGAGGATTTCACCGTCCGTGACACGTGTCGCCGTCGTCATCCCGGCGCTCAACGAAGCGTCCCTACTGCCGGGTTTGCTGGAGGATCTCCGAGGGGTCCCACTCTCGTTGGACGTGACGGTGGTGGATGGCGGGTCGCGTGACGACACGGTGTCGGTGGCACGTGCGGCCGGCGCGCGAGTAGTGTCGACCGAAGCCGGGCGCGCCACCCAGATGAACGCCGGAGCGTGTGGTGCGGAGGCGGAGTGGCTCTGTTTTCTCCACGCCGACGTTCGGCTTCCCGAGGCGGCACGTGAAGACTTTGTGCGAGCCGTCGATGTCAAGGACACTGACGTTGCCGTATGGCGACTGGCGATCGACGGGCGGGGGTGGTGGCTGCGAACGGTCGAGTACGGTGCGTTGGTTCGGGATCGACTCGGAGGCCTTCCATACGGCGATCAGGGTCTCATCGTGCGACGCGCCATCTTCGAACAGCTTGGGGGATTCCCGGATATTCCCGTCCTCGAGGACGTCGCGTTCGTGCGGGCGGTGCGGCGGACGACGACCATTCGCCGGCTTTCGTCGCCGGTGGTGTTTCGTCGCCGGTGGTGGTGTCCGCTCGCCGATGGGAGACAGAAGGTCCCTACCGCACGTGGTTCCGCAACTCGGCGCTGCTCATCGCATACCGCTTGGGGGTGTCGCCCCGTCGACTGGCGAGATGGTACCCACGGCACAGCCCGTGAATCACGTCCTCTTCTTTGCCAGGGCGCCTCGCCGCGGCCAGGTCAAGACGCGCCTCGCAGCCGACGTCGGACCGGAGGCGGCGCTGGAGATCTACCGCGGCATCGGGTCACGCGTGGCCAGGCAGGTCGGACCCGTGTCGTCGATAACGGTATGGTATGAGCCGGCGGAAGCGGGTGAGGAGGTGCGCGAATGGTTGGGCGACCTGCGGTACCAGGCCCAGCCCGCGGGGGATTTGGGTGCTCGGATGGCGTATGCGTTCGATACCCACTTTGCCACCTGTCCGTCCGAGCCGGCGATCGCCATCGGGGCGGACGCGCCGGGGGTCGACGCCGATGTGATCGTGCGAGCCGGACGAGCCCTTTGCACGTCCGACGTGGTGATCGGACCGGCGAGCGACGGCGGGTACTATCTCATCGGTCTCGCACGCCCTCTTCCGGAGTTGTTCGCGGGAATCTCCTGGGGGACGGCCCACGTTTTTGAGGCGACACGCGCGGCGTGTCGCTCGGCCGGGATTGTTCCGGTGATCCTTCCCGAGCTGCGGGACGTGGACCGGTTGGATGACCTGACCGCTCTCGGTCTTTGGCCCTCTTGACCAACGTCCTTCGCTCGGGCGATATTCGCCGCCTTCCCTCTATCCCCAAATGAGGCTCCATTCATGGCGTGGAGAGTCATCGACACCGAAGACGAAGTCTGGCATGTGCAGGCTGCGGCCGAGCGTCACGCCGACGAAAAACTGTGGCAATTGACTCTCTCGTTCCGTTGCTACGACGGCAATCGGAAATCGAGCGCGTTCTGGGCCCCTTATCCGCTGGAGTCGGGATCGAAATCCTCGTTGTTCGCCCTTGCTGACAGGATTCAGGACGACGAACTTCGAGATGTCCTTACGCAGCACTCCGCATAGGCCGACCACCACATGCGTTCGCTCGCGATTACATCAGTGCAGGATCTCCGTCGGATCACGGAAGCCATCGCTCAAATGCGTGGGCAGTCGGTGGAAGATGTGAATATTCGTTCGGACTGTCGGCAGTTGCGTATCAAGCTCGACGACGGCCGGAGTCTCCTGGTCTCCGTGCTCACGGACGAAGATGGAGTGCCCCGCCTGGATATCGACGTGCTGCGCGCGCCGGAAGAGCGCTCCCGCGCCCAACTCGAAGTTCGGTTCGATACCGGAACCTGACCGCACGCCGCGTCTCGATCTTCCCACCTGCGCTCGCTGAGCGGCGAATCTCCGCATCGAAGGAAGCGTTATGCCGAACCGAGCACCCCAACGCCTCAAGTTTGTGAGCATCGAAACCGAGAGTCTTCCAGAGGGGCATGAGCGAGCGACCGTCACCCTAGAGCTGCCTCCGGATCGCCGCTTTGTGGGATCGGCTGATTGTCAGGAGAGCGCAACGGGGGGGCTGCGGTGTGCCGCGGAGGCGACCCTCGACGCGCTGGGCGATGCGATGGGTGAGGCGGGGGCCACCCTCGAGCTCATCGGTGCCCGGGCTGTGAAGGCGTTCGATACCCAGGTCGTCATCGTGGCGCTGTCGGCCCGATGGGAAGGGAAGACACGCCGCCTCGTCGGGTCCTACCTCGTGGAGGAGGCACCGGAGCGGGGGGGAGCGATAGCCGTCCTAAATGCGACGAATCGGCTGTTGGGTGTGACCATGTACTGGGGCTGAGTGTGCGCTCCGTCACCCATCGGGAGCCATGGGTTTCCCCATATTTGTTATGTTGGAGGGATTTTGAGAGGCACTGCGCAGTGATTCTTGGAGCTTTTTGTGATCTGACGCGGGCACCCGCGAGAGGTGTCGTAACCCGGCTCCTGCCGGCCCTGGCCGTGGCGGCGTGTGCCGGCCAGGCGGAAGTTGCGTCCCTCCCGGAAGCCATGGCCGTCACGGTGGTGGCCCCGCCGCCGGACAGGCGGTTGGTGACGGCAGACGACTCCTCGGCCGACGAGAAAGCCCTCCAGGCCCTCCACGAGCTGGAGTTTCGGAGCCTCGCCAAAGGGGCCGACCATGTCCGTGGCGTCGTGACTGCTCCCGATCCCAGCCGGGCAAGTGCCCGGGGGGGGACCGCCAGCGCGCCCGTGTCCGCGCTGGACCACGAGTCCTTTTCGGACCATCGGCGCGTGCAATACTACGTGGATTTCTTCTTGGATGACTCGCGCTATCGGTTCAACATCTGGTTGGGACGGATGGCCCGATACGAGGGGATGATCCGCAACGTCCTACGGAAGTACGAGCTTCCCGAAGACCTCCTCTACCTCGGCTTGATCGAGAGCGGCTACTCGAACACTGCGGTGTCCCGGGCGAATGCCATCGGGATGTGGCAGTTCATTCGCAGCACCGGGCGCCGCTACGGGCTGCGGATCGACAGCTGGGTGGATGAGCGTCGGGATCCCTTTAGAGCCACCGACGCGGCAGTGCGCCATCTTCGGGATCTCAAAGAGGAGTTCGGGTCGTGGTACCTGGCGGCGGCGGCGTACAACGGTGGGGCGGGGCGCGTCTCTCGAGGCCTCGAGCGCGAGCGGCTGAACGAAGACGCGGTCTCGGATTCCACGTTCTTTGTGCTGTACGATACCCGCTGGATCCGTCGGGAGACCAAGGACTACGTCCCGAAGCTCATCGCAGCCACCCTCGTCGCCCAAGACCCTGCCGCCCACGGCTTCGACAACATCCCCCTGCTCGAGCCCCTCGTGTTCGACGAGATCACCGTTCCGGATCAGACCGGCCTCGACGTCATCGCCAGCCTCGCCGACACGACGATTCGTGCGATCAAAGAACTGAATCCTCAGTACTACCGCGATGTCACGCCGCCTGGCGAGCAGGTGACGGTGCGGGTGCCCAGGGGATCTGGCAATCGTGTCGCACGGGAGTACGCCGCGTTGCCTCCCTCAGAGCGCGTGAACGTCATCATGCATGTGGTCCGCCGGGGGGAAACCTTGGGAGAGATAGCCGAGCACTATGGGGTGGGGTTGAGCAGACTCCGCGCGGTGAATCCCAGTGTCCGGCCCCGGCGAATGCGCATCGGACAGCGCTTGGTCATTCCCCTGGGCGGCGCGCCACGCACCAGACGGGCCGCGCCGGTGGCCCGGGCGACGTTGCCGCCCAGTGGGTACCACACGGTGCGGTGGGGCGACACCCTTTGGATCGTGTCGCAGCGCTATGGCGTGACGGTCAGGGACCTGAGAGTCTGGAACGACATTCCGGAGGGGGAGACCCTCCTCCAGACGGGCCAGCGTCTTCGCGTCAGGTCGTAGCCGGCTCGCGCACCGGCTGACGCTATTGCAGCCGGTCCGTCCCCGTCGGTGAGTACCCCTCCAACACCGAACTCGCGTACCCGTTTCGCGGATCCAGTCCCCCCTCCAGCAGCTGGCGCAACCGTGCAGGACCGCGGTTATAGGCCAGCAGGGCCAGGGGCAGGTCGTCGGGGTAGCGGTCCACCAACTGTCTCAAGAACCGAAAGCCGATCCGCAGATTGACCTCCGCGTCGAAGAGATCCTGGTCGGTGAGGTTGGGGTTGAACATCCTCGCGGTGCTGGGCATGACCTGCGCCAGTCCCAGGGCTCCCGCAGAGCTGACGGCCAGCGTGTTGAACCCGCTTTCGCGGTAGACGACCCGAAATCCCAGCTCGGGGTCGATCCGCTCGGCCGCGGCGATGTCGTAGATCAACGCCGTGAGATCTGCGTCCAGATTGAATCGGGCCGAGTAGTCGAGCAGTGCTTGGGCGCGTTGCAACTCCCGGGCGGGGGCCTCGATTTCAACCGAGTCGAGCACCTCGCTGGCGATCTGGAGTCCCGCCAACGTGACGGTTCCATAAAAGCGGCTCGCCGTATTGTCGGCGCGCCGCGCCGCGCCCAGGACGCCGGCCAGTACGAAGCTGCCGGCCAGAATGGCGACGCCGCGCACTGCCAGTCGCTGGGTTACCGATAATCGACCGTTGGGACTACCGTGGGTGCGAATATTCAAGTCAATCATGTATGTGCAGCCTCCCCGCTGCTGGGGTGTCTACTCGTTGCGCTTCCAGTCTCCGCTCCTGCCGCCAGATTTCTCCAGCAGGCGGACGTCGGAGATCTCCATGTCGTGGCCCGCGGCCTTCACCATGTCGTACACGGTGAGGAGC
>JBDHAF010000255.1:0-4765 GCA_039588255.1 Gemmatimonadota bacterium
TGTGTAATGCTTGACGGCGTTCGGTTTGTGGGGGTGTACCCCGAGCGGGAGTGTGGAATTTGTCGCGGTAAGGGGTGCTATTCCTTCAGCGAGTTCGATGTGGAGGAGCACGAACTGACATGAAGTGGACCAAAGAACTCCCCGCCACCCGCGGGCACTACTGGATCAAGTGCGAGGAGCATCAGTGGTCCCCGGTCCTTGTAAGCGTTTTGGAACACGCAGACAGCCCGAGCGAACCCCTCATGGTCTACGGCGCGGGCCTGGTTGGCCCTGTCCAGCAGTTCGCCGGAAGCGAGTGGTCGTCGGCGCTGCCGGTTCCGGATACAGCGTGAGGTGCCCCCACTGCGACCATCCCCGCGGCAAGGTCTACGGCGGGCGCGACATCCGGCCCACCCCCGCCAGGCTCCGCTATTACCGCTGTTCCAACCCGGAATGCAGGCGCCGATGGCGCGCGCGCCTATTTTTTGAGCGCTGGGTGTCAAGACGGTAAGACACTTTCTTAATTGCCTGTAGACAACGGTACAGTATCTACATCATATGGGTGTAGATGCCCCGCCGCTCCCAGGACGCCGCGCTCGCGGATCTCGTCACCGCCCGCTACCGTGCCGCCGCAGAACAGCGCATCCCTCGCGTTGATGCCTGGGATAGGAGTTACGACAACCACGACCCGGCGTACATCAACAAGACCAAGGTAAAGAGTCCGCCCTACGTCAAGTTCCCGTACCTCCACCGCGTAACGACCCAGCAAACAGCCCTCCTCATGGAGGCCAACGACGCCAACGGCCGATGGCTCCATGCCCTCCCCACGACCCAGGGCACCCGCGAAGGCGCGGAGGCGGTCACCGAGTTCCTTGAGGTCCAGTACCGGCAGAAGGCCGCCGACTTCCACCTGAACAACCGGACCGCCCTGAAGCGCGCGGCGACGATGGGCCTGAAGTACGGCAACTCCTTCGTCCTCTGCCAGTGGGAGCGTCACCCGGCATGGTGGGGCGTCCGCCTCGTCGCGCTTGACCCCTACGACGTGTACCTCGACGCCTCCCACGGACGGTTCTACATCGTGCGTCGGGTCGTCACCCTTGCCCAGCTTCGCGACCTTGCGCAGGGCATCTCCGCGCCGCTGTATGAGGACGGACAGGACCCCGATACGGGCGAACCCGTGCAGATCGAACTCCCGCCCCGCGACGGCGGCCGCGCCCTCGGGGCGGTCCGCAAGGTAGAGCGGGAGATCAGGGCCGGTAACGCGCCCACCTACGTCTACGACGCGCTGAGCGATGCCCACGGCAACTCGCGGCGGTACACCCGCAACCGGGTGCAGGGCGACGGAATCGAACTTGTCGATACCTACGTCGCCGCTGCCGACGACCCGTTCAACGCCCCCATCTGCGTCCTTGAATACTACGAGGCGCACGGTGAGGGCCTGATCGCCAAGGTGATCCCGGCATTCGACGGCGGCGAGAGCCTCGTCTTCCAGTCGGAGCAGAACCCGTACGGCGCCTGCCCCATCGCCCCCTTCACCCCGTACCCGGTGGACAACGAGTATTACGGGCTCGGGAACGGTGAGATCGTCGGTCCACTCTCCGAGGTGATGGACTGGGCGCTGCGCGGCGAACTCGCCATGATCGGTGCGACCGCCTGGGCGCCGCTGCTTTACAAGCGCAGCGCGAACCTGCGCAAGCAGTACCTCAAGAGCATCTACGGCCTGGCGATTCAGGTTGGCGACGCCAGCGACCTCCAGTGGATGCAGCCGCCCTCCTCTACGGGTGTCCACACGCTCGCGCATAACGTCACGCAGAAGGCCGCCGACTTCGGTACGGGGGAGAGTGACGTGCGCCGCGGGGACGTGGGGCAGTCGCGGTCCGCTACGGCCTCCGCCATTGCGGAGACTGCCGGCAACACCACTGATCGAAACATCTACAGCCAGTGGCGCGATACGCAGGAACAGATCGGCTACATCTGCCTTGCGCTGGCAAAGGTCCACGTCGCGCGCACCGAACTCATCCCCATCCTCGGCCGACACACCGAGCGCTTCTACAAACTCAAGCCCGAGTTCCTTGAGGGCAACTGGGAAGTCCAGTTCGGGGGCAACCCCCTCGGGGCAAACACCACGCAGCAAATCGCCGCAACACTCAACATTCTTCAAGCCGGCGCTCCGTCCGGTGAATTGGACGTACGCGAAGTGCTGCGCGAGGTGATTATGCTCACGGGGAAACGCGACCCGGACCGCTTCCTGCTCCGCAAGGACCCGCCGCCGCCCCTGTCGGTGGAAGACGAACACACGGCGCTGCTCCGCTTCGGACAGATGCCGCAGGTCTCACCGCAAGACAACCACCTAGAGCACTGGGAGGGGCACGGGCAACTCCTGCAGCAGATGCCGCCCAACGATCCGCGCGCGGCCGCCCTCCTTCTCCACACGAGAGTCCACGGGCAGCTACTACAGCAGCAGATGGCGCCGCAGGGGCAACAGGGTGGCGGCGGCCCGCAGGCGCTGCAGCCCGGGCAGGTGGGCGCCCCCGGGCAGCCCGCCACGATGCAGCCCTCCACGATCGGGGTCGACCAGGTCCGTAACGGCAGCAATGTCGCCGCGGGCGGCCAGGCACCCGGCCCGACAGGCTCCGTGCCCGGCCGCGCGATCGGCGGAGTGGTGCAAGGCGCGTTGGCGCCAAGACGATGAAGGACGCACCCGACCCCCGCACCATCGACGACAAGCTCGCCATGATCGCAGAGAAGATCACGGCGAACCCCGCACTCGTGGACGCGCTCGCCATCGTCTTCGGGTACGAGGCGTCCCTCCGCGCCCCAACCGCCGACTCATTCCGGACGAGGCTCAAGCATCCCGCCGACATCGCGCACGCACAGACTGCGTTCGAGTTCGGCGAGGAGGCTGGCTTCTCCGATGCCTTTGACCTACTCACCGACGGCGCCGCCATTGCGGCGCGCCGCGAGACGATTCAAACACAACTCGAACAGGAGAAACAAGTAACAGATGCCGGATGACGAGACCAACCAGACGCCGCCGGAAGAGGCCAACCTCGATCCTGCCGCAGTCGCCCAACCCGAAGGAGGGGAGGCGACGCCGCAGGGCGCGGAGCCCAACACCGCTGCGGATCCGGAGTCTCTTGGACTCACGGCCGATCAGATCCGAGAGATTCAGGAGTTTCAGGCCAGCATGCGCGAGGCCAACGTCACGGACGCCAAGGCGTTCATGGCGGACTACACGCGCAAGGCGCAAGAAGCCGCCGCCCTCCATGCCCAACTCGAACAGCAACAGCAGACCCTACAGGCGCTGGCTGGGCGAGAACAGGCACGGGTGAACCCCACGGAGGCGGCAAGGCAGGCATGGCAACGGGCGAAGGTGGAGTACGATCCAAGTCGCCCCAACGCCGAGGAGGAGCTGCACGATGCCTACATCAGGCAACTCGTCGCAGACGCCTCCCAACAGACCCTGCTGCAGGCGCGCCAAGAAGCCGCGGTACAGCGGGCCCTTCCCCAAGCCGCCGCAATGTTGGGCATCGACAACGAACAACTGCTCTCGCAGCAGTTGACCGAGGTGGGCAACTCGCTCAACCCGGCGGAGTTGGCGCTCATCAAATTGCATCGGGACGGCAAGGCGACCGAGTACCTGACCGCGGAAGTGGCGGCCAAGGAGCAGAGGGCCAAAGAAGCCCTGGCCGTTCGATCTCTCGGAGAAGCCGGAGGCGCTCGCAGCGTCCCCGGAGCAGCGAGGACTGAAAGACAGGTTCCCGAGGCGGACTTCATGTCCTTCTCCGCATGGTCCAAGGACGCACGCAAACGCTGGGTTGATGCCGGCGGGATCGTGGTCATGGACGACGGCGAGGTCGTGGAGGACCCGCTCGGATAACACAACGAGGTAAATCAGCATGGCAACCGGCACCAGAAATGTCGGTCAGCATGTTCTTGAGTCCAACAACTCGGACCGAGTAAACAAGGACTTTGAGAACTTCATCGACTACGACGACAAGACCAAGTGGCCCATGGCCGCCTGGCTTGCCAAGAAGGAGAACTCTGTCCAGAAGGACACCGAGGAGTTCGCCCTCTTCTCCGGGGAACTCATCCCCAGAACGCTCACCATCACGGTGACAATCACGACCACCGACGCGGCCGTGCCCACGCTTGCCGTGTCCAGTACCGACGGCGTGGTCGCCGGTACGCTCCTCCACGTCAAGGGGGCCGCTGACGGCGCCACCGCGGGCGAACTGCTCCGCGTCACGGCCGTCACCACGACCCTTGCCGTCTCCCGCGTCACCACCGTAGCGCAGATCGCCGATAACGCGGTCGTCGCCATCATCGGCAACATCAGCACGGAGGTCCAGACCGACTCTCCGGCCGCGTTCGACATGGAGCCCGCAACCGTCACGGGCTACATGAGCATCCTCAAGCGACGGATCGACATTACCAAGACGGAGCGCAACTCCAAGGTGCGCGGAGCACGCGACCGCCTGGCCGAGAAGATCGACCGGGCACGCATGGACTTCATGCTCGACATCGAGCATCTCGCCTGGTTCTCCCGCGCCGTCGAGGACTCCACCAACCGCCTGCGCTACAGCATGGGCATCCACAGCCAGATCGCCGGGGACGCAACGTCGGTCGAGGTGGACTGCGCCAACGCGCTCGCAACGGCGGCGAAAATCTCGTCCGCGCTCACCCAGGCCGCGAAGTACGCCGCAACCAGCAACTTCGCGTGCTTCCACGGCCGCTACGGCATGGACGCGCTCTTCACGCTGGGACAGGCGGACCTGCAGAGCCG
>JBDHAF010000256.1:0-4295 GCA_039588255.1 Gemmatimonadota bacterium
CTCCCTCGCCGTGTTCGTCCCACAACACCGGGAACGGGATCGGGTGTCGCCGGAGATGCCGCCGGATGGAACGGGGATTCTGTCCGACACCCACTGCCACCGCGAAGAAATCCAATCGGTCTCGGTACGTCTCGTACGCCGCGTCCAGCCGGGGTGCCAACGCCTCGCAGTTCTCACACCACAGCGCCCAGAACTCGAGGAGGACCGGCTTGCGACCGAAGCGGTCACCCAGGTCGACTGTCTCTCCGTCCAGATCCTCGAGTTGAATCGGGTTGGCCACCGACCCGCGGGAGATGCCGATCTCCTCTTGCGCCGTGGCCGCACTCTCCGGCCACGCCGCGAGTCCGACCAGCAGTGCTACCGTCCCAAGGCGGCGCGACGTTTTCAATAGACCATTCCCATGTGGATGAAGTAGTATTCGGCCATCCCCAACATAATGAACCCTGCCACCTTCTTGATCCAGAACGTCCACCGACCGGACCTGGGCAACATGGCCAGGGTTCCGGAGAACACACCTACGACGACCAAGAGCGCCGTCATGCCCAACGAAAACGCAAACAGGTACACGAATCCCAACAGCCCGCCCTGCGTCGTGGTCACCCACGTGAGGACCACCGCGAACGCCGGCGCCCCACACGGCGCCGCCACGATTCCCGATGTCGCTCCCAAGAGAAAGACGGCCGGGTACGACCCGCCCCCCAGTCCACCGGCCCACGCCGTCAGGCGCTGCGGTACGGTGAGGGGGATGACGTCCAACATGACAAGTCCAAAGAGCAACAAGAGGTTCCCGATGGCCAAGCGGGCCCACGGACTGGCCGCCACGGTTCCGAACAGCGAGCCGCTGAGTCCCGCCACCAATCCCATCGTCGCGTAGAGCAGAGCGAGACCCAACACGTACGTCATCGTCAGGCCGATCGTACGGGCACGCGTTGAATTGTCGCCCCGGGCTCCAGCCAAAATCCCCGCCGTGATGGGAATCATCGGGTAGATGCACGGTGTGAGGCTGGTCAACACGCCGGCCCCGAAGAGCGTCGCGATCGCCAGCAGCGGCGCGTTGCTGAGCGAGTCCGACAACCCGCCCTGGAAAGCCATGAGATCGAACACGAGACGATGATACCCGGGTTACATCCGCCCCGCCACCTGCGATTCCCTGACCGTGGAAAGGAATCGGGTGTAGGTTTGACGTACACCATACCTCGGACCACCACGACCACACCTTTCGATGCCATCCAGGACACCATGAGAACCACACTACTATCAGCCGCCTTGATCTCCCTCGCCGTCAACACGGCTTTCTCACAAGACCGTCGCGCTATGACCACCGACGATGCGCTCGACATGGTCAACGTCGGCGGGGCCATCATGTCACCCGACGGAGCGTGGGTGTTCTACTCGCGTTCCGAGCTCAACTGGGACGAGAACAAACGGGAGAGCAAGTACTACATGATCTCCGCCGACGGCGGGGAAGCATTCCAGTTCATCGGGAAGGACGGCGGAAGCGCATTCCAGTTTTCTCCCGACGGTCGGCACCTCTCGTTTCGCCGGGCCGTGGAACAGAAGCAACAGCTCTTTCTCATGCGGACGAACGGCGGCGAGGCGGTCCAACTGACCAAGCACAAGAGCAGCGTCGGATCGTATCAGTGGTCCGAGGACTCCCACCGCATCTTCTTCGTCGCCGACGAGGCGCGCAGCGAAGAGGACGAGAAGGAATACAAGAAGGGTGCCGACGCGATTTTCGTCGATGAAGGTCCCAACGGCCAACGGGAGGCTCAGTGGACCAACCTTTGGGTGTTCGACATCGACGAGGAGAAGGAAACCCGCATCACGGAGGAAGACTTCCGCATCGGTAGCTTTGCCGTCTCACCCGACGGCCGGCGACTCCTCTACACAGCGCGGACCGATAATTTCCGTAACCAGCAGTATCTCGGCGAGATCTTCCTCCTCGATCTCCGCGACAGCTCTACGACACGGCTCACCAACAACAAAGCGCCGGAGAGCGGTCCCGTGTGGGCGCCGGACGGCCTCCACTTCGCGTACCGGGCGGTGAGCGACACCGAGTGGGAGCAGAACGCGAACAAGATCTGGGTCATGAACGCCGACACGAAAGAACACCGCCTCGCGTCGGGCGCCTTCAGCGGCTCAATCTCCCGAATGGCGTGGACCCCCGACGGCGAAGCGATCCTTTTCGGCGGCCGCCAGGGCACCAACTCGAACCTCTTTCGCCTCGACGTGGGGTCCGGCGACGTGCAGCAGCTCACCGACGCGGTGGGGAATCTGAGTATCAGCTCGTTCTCCAAGGACCGCACCAAGATGGTCTACGCGTTCCAGGACTTCGAGACGCCGTCCGACCTGTACGTGTCGTCAACGGAGCGCCACCAGCCGATCCGACTCACCCACGCCAATCCCTCGTTAGAGACGGAATTCCTCCTCGCCGAGAGCGAGGTGATCAAGTGGCACAGCTCGGACGGCCTGGAGATCGAGGGCATTCTCGTGCTCCCCGCCGGCCACGAAGCCGGCACTCGTCTTCCGCTGCTGTTACACGTCCATGGTGGGCCAGCCGGCGCATTTACCAACAGCTTCCGCTCCTCGTACCACGTCTGGGCCGGCCTCGGGTACGCGCAGCTGCTCCCCAACGTGCGCGGGAGCAGCGGATACGGCGACGCCTTCCTGCAGGGCAACTACCATGACATCGGTGGCGGCGACTACCAAGACCTCATGACCGGCGTGGACCACGTCGTCGAAGCGGGATACGCCGATCCCGCGCATCTGGGGATCCGAGGGTGGAGCTACGGCGGGATCCTGGGCGGATGGACCATCACCCAGACCGATCGATTCAAGGGCGCGTCCCTGGGAGCCATGGTATCCGACTGGACCTCGGAGTACGCCCCTGGCTTCAACCACGACGTGCGACTGTGGTACATCGGGGACACTCCGTGGGAGGACCCGGACGCCTGGCGCCAAATGTCGCCCCTCACCCACGTCGCCAACGTCACCACGCCTACGCTCCTGATGCACGGTATCAACGACCGCACCGACACCGAGCCCCAGAGCATGATGTTCTTCACCGCCATCCGCGACCAGGGGAAGACCGCCCGGTACATCAAGTTCCCCCGGGAACCCCACGGATTTCGCGAGCCGCGGCACCAGCGCGTCCGGGACACCGAGGAGATCCGCTGGATCCAGAAGTATGTCCGGGGCATCGAGTGGACGCCCTGGGAGCGGCCCAAGAAAGAAGAAAAGAAGCCCGAGATCATCTCGCGCCGGTAGGTCTCAGGCAGCCGGCGATTCGCATCGAGTGATGGGGTTGGCTAGTCCGTCGTAACGCTGAGGACGTACCCCTCCAGCGGCAACTGCTCGTAGGTTCCGCGGGCGGCCGCCTGGTCCAGCGTCGCCCGGTAACTGGCCACGTCGCCGACCTCCGGAACCCAGAACCGCACGATGACGCTGGCGTCGCGCGGCGACCCCGCCAGAATGACTTGGTACTGATTGGTACCCACCTCCGCCGTGCGGAGCGTGAGTTGATTCGCCCGAATCGAGTCCAAGGGGCCGCCCGAGAGCGTGACGAGCAGCGCGCCGTCGTTGTTGTTGGGCGTGGTCAAGACCACGGCTAGGAATCCCGGACCCGTGGGCCCCGGGGGTGGCCCCGGAGGAAGCTCATCGCCGTCACAACTCGCCACTGCGGCGACGAACATGAGCGCGAGGACCTGCTTGCGACGGAATCTCATTGGCGCCTCACCGGCTCGTCGACACGAGTATCCGACGAATCAGACTTTTGCGTCGGTGGGTCCTCCCCGGCCTGGTCGGGCACCCTTTGAGCCCCCGCCTCGGGAACGCACCCACCAGACGCGCCCCTGTTGCACCAATCGACCCAGGCCAACACGTCACCCACATTGTACGTGCCGTCGTCGTTGCCCAGCGCTTCCAAGAAGGCCTTTTGTAGGGGGTTCAACACGCCCCCGAAGAACAGCTCGTCTGCGGCTTCGGTCAATGAGAATGCCGTCGCGACCACCAACGTGTCCACCACGATCTGGTCACTCACCCCGGCGCCGGATACCGACACGGTTATCGTGTCGATCCACACGCCCGGGGCCAACCCCGTAGCGTCCCGCGACCACACTGCCGCGCCGTCTCCGGTTCCCGCCGGCCGTATCACCGTGATCCAATCCCCTCCGCCATGTACGGCATTCCACTGGGCGTCACCCGCGCCGATTCCGGTAAAGGCGATGGTCACGGAGTCCGTCGTGGGCATCTCGGCTCCGGCTACGGTGGTATCCACCCTGCTCACATTGCCCAAC
>JBDHAF010000257.1:0-4225 GCA_039588255.1 Gemmatimonadota bacterium
TGCCCCTGCCCTCTTTCACGCAGGACGGGGCCGCCAGGGATTCCCAACAGGTCCTCGAAGACGCCGAGTCGGCTCAGCTTCGCTTCGAGCGCACCAGACGCCGCCACCTCCCGTGGGGCCACTCCAGCTACGGTAGTTGCGACGTACGGATTGGCAGGTTCTGCCTGACCGGGATCGACTGGAGTGACAGCGACGACCGCATCGATACGAACGAACATCCCGCCATTGGTGCAGCACGCGACGAGCTGATCGCCCACCTGGACTCGGCCGCGGCGGTCATTCCCGGCGACGGCTGGATTGTCGGGCAGCGGGTACGTTATCTGGTCGAATCCGGAGACTTGGATGGCGCGCTGCGCGTCGCGTCCGCGTGCAGCGGGCCGGAACCGTGGTGGTGTCGCGCGTTGGCGGGATTGGTCCACTATGCGGCGCAAGATTTCGCGCATTCCGAGGCTGCCTACGGCGAAGCGGTTCGCCTCATGAGCGAAGCCGACCGGTGCGAGTGGGAGGATCTCTCGAGGATCCTCGACGGTGACATCCGGAGTCGCTATCGCGATCTACACTGTGCGGAGCGGGCTCCGCTCCAGCAGCGCATCCTCTGGCTCGCAGACCCCTTCCACAGCATCCCGGGCAACGAGCTCCTCGCGGAACATTACTCGCGGCATGCTCACAGCCTCCTCCTCCAAGATGCGGAATCCCCGGAGGGAGGCCGGTGGGCGGCCGACCTGCACAGGATCATCGTTCGCTATGGATGGTCCTACGGGTGGGAACGGGTGCGAACCAATTCACGATCGGAGCTGCGGCCACCAATTCGCGGTCACCTCGCGCACGGGGCAAAGTATTTCTTCCCTACGACGGAAACCGTCGACCATCCGACCGACGCGGAGAGTGGCGATTGGGATCTCGAGCCGCACCTTCCGCGGGCCGGGCACGCGCCCCCCTACGCCGTGGCGGCCTTCGATCCGCTGTCACATCGACTGGCCGCCTTCCGGCGTGGAGACTCATTGCTCATCGTGACCACCTTCGAGCTCACCGACGACAGCATCCCGGAGCGTGGCGATGTTCGCACCGCACTCGTGTTCACACAGGACGAGCACGCCGCACCGCACATGGTTCAGAAGGTGTTCCAGGCAAAAAGGGGCACGCTCACGGCAACGATCCCCAACCGGCCCCACCTGATGAGCTACGAGGTGCTGGCAGTGGAACAGAAACGTGCGGCGCGCGCACGATACGGAATCGACCCGGCCCGTCTGTTCGCGTGGGCACGAGCAGACGCCGACAGCACTCCGGCCACGGAAACGCCAGGTGTTCCACGAACGATGTGGGATGCCCCAGCTCTTTCGGGGGTGTTGCTCACCGACGTGCAGGACTCCCTGCCGGAGACGCTGGACGCGGCCATGGCGGCCGCGCGGCCTCACGCCCGCGTGCGCCCCGGGGAGCGCATCGGATTGTACTGGGAGCTGTACGGAACGGGACCCACAATCCAGCGCGTCACGACCTCGTTGACGTTGACGAAACGCGGCAAGAGCTTCCTGAAACGGCTCGTCGGCGTGTTCGGATTGGGGTCAGACAAGCCTCCGATGAGCCTCGAATGGATCGACACCCCCTCACCACTTCGCAATATGTACCCGCGGGCGGTGGCGGTAGACCTCCCCGACAAACTCCCAGACGGAAATTATGAACTGCGGCTCGAAACCACGCTCGACGACGGAAGGCGCATGGAAATGGAGCAGCGGATCGAGGTGAAGCGATAGGTCACCCGGCAAGCATCTCACCCATGAACCTCGCCACCTCATGCTCGCCCCAGAACACGGGGTTCCACGGCGTGCTCCGCGCCACGAAGCCAACGTGCCCACCGGTTTTCGTCAACGCGACAACCACATTGGGGTTGTCACGGGCAGCATCCACCGGGACGCGCTCGGCCGGCTGGAACGGGTCATCGGCTGCCTGAATCAGGAATGTGGGAATCGCGATCTCGGCGATGAAGGAGCGGGAACTTGACCGCTGGTAATAGTCATCGGCGCCGTCGAACTGGTGTAACGGCGCAGTGGCGGCGTCGTCGAACTCGCGAAAGGTGCGCGCCGCTAAAGCGCGCTCCGTATTCACCTCGGGCGGCATGATGCCCAGCTTCGCCCGAACCTTGCGCTGGAGCTTTCGCAGGAGATACCACGTGTAAATCCGACCGCTGGGGCGATCGAGGTAGTCGGCTCCGGC
This sequence comes from Gemmatimonadota bacterium, assembly GCA_039588255.1. Taxonomy (GTDB): domain Bacteria; phylum Gemmatimonadota; class Gemmatimonadetes; order Gemmatimonadales; family GWC2-71-9; genus B3T1B10. The sequence goes on from JBDHAF010000257.1 coordinate 2,212, forward strand.
CGCCAAGTCGTAGGGAACCGACACCGCCGCAGCCGCATCGAGGTGCGGGCGGATCGCCTCACCCTTTTCTCCCAGGTGCTTGAGCAGCGCGTTCCCGCCCAGGGAGAACCCAATGGCACCCTTACGGTTCTCGGGGTATCGCTGGCCGAGCAGCCGTACTACAAACCCGATGTCCCCGGTGTCTCCGGAGTGATACAACCGGGGCAGCCGGTTGAGCTCGCCACTGCAGGACCGGAAGTTGAGCCCCACTCCGGCGATGCCTAAGCGCCCCAGCGCCCGATATGCCTCGAACGCGTATTTCGACCGAGCGCTCCCTTCGAGTCCGTGCACGATGATCACGATCGGCCGTTGCCCATCGCGGGCCAAGAGTGCGGGGTCCACGGCAAAATCCAGATCGACAAAATCTCCGTCCGGGAGTTCGATCCGTTCGCGCCACAACCGCACGCCCCGGCGGCGGCGCAACAGCCGAGCGCCGAGGGTCTGGAGATGACGCCCCGGAAGCCACCGGGCCGGGCGAAACGGAGACGGCACAAACCGTGAGATCACCATCCACGGAATCTGAATTGTCTCGTGACCATGCGATAGGCGCGGGCTGCACCCTATCGAGGCCGCTCGACGGGAGGTACGATACCCCTCACCGCCGACGGAGCTGCTCAACCATGCGACTTCTAGCGATCCTCCCCGTTGTGTTGACCATGGCGGCCTGCGCGGAAGGAGAGCGCGGGACCGCCTTGCAGCCGCTTCCACCCGGCGCGCAAGCTTTATCGTTGTCTGGGGACACGCTCTACCCACCAACCCAGACCGATGACGTGCGGGCCGGCAACGAACAGCGGCTGGCAGCGGCGCGGGAAGCGTACGAGGCCGATCCCGGAAGCGCCGACGCGTTGATCTGGTTGGGACGTCGCACCGCCTACCTCGGGCGGTACCGTGAGGCCATCGAGATCTACACCACAGGTATCGACGAGCACCGGGACGACGCCCGGATGTACCGCCACCGGGGGCATCGCTACCTCAGCGTACGCCGCTTCGACTTGGCAACGGCGGACTTGCAGCACGCTGCGGAGCTCATTCGTGGCACCACCGACGAGGTCGAACCGGACGGAATCCCCAACGCCCGGAACATCCCGACGAGCACCCTCCACTTCAACATCTGGTATCACCTCGGCTTGGCCCAATACCTCGTGGGACGGTACGACGACGCGCTGGACGCATACCGCGAGTGCCTCCAGGTCTCCAACAACCCCGACGCTAAGGTGGCGACGTCGTATTGGCTCTACATGACGCTGCGACGCCTCGAGCGCGACAGCGAGGCGGAGGCCGTCCTAGCATCCATTGGCCCGGACATGGACATCATCGAGAACCAGTCCTACCACCGTCTCCTGCTGCTCAACAAAGGGCAGCTCTCGCGGGAGGACCTACTGGACACCGGGGGCGAGGACGATGTGCCGCTTGCCAACGCAACGGTCGGCTACGGCGTCGGCATGTGGCTCGCCCTCGGTGGTCGGACCCCAGAGGCGGAGGAAGCGTGGCAGGCCGTCTTGGCCGGAAGCCAGTGGGCCGCCTTCGGTTTCATCGCCGCAGAGGCCGAAATGGCCCGGTGAGGCCACAGACCAGCCAATTCTTCGGGTTATGTTCGGCAAACCCGCGTCTCGGCACCCTGGAGTGTGATCCACATCGTTGCAGGGGGGTGCGCTTCCACCCTACCCTCAACGACCAACAGGACTCCGGGACATCAATGACATTCTCATCTGAAGCCAAGGACCAGAAGGCCGCCGAGCTGACGGCCATGCGGGAGCTGCTCGAGAAGCTCGACAGCGCCGAACAGGGCCGGCAGCAGGCTGAAACCGCGTTGAAGCGGCTCGAGCGGGCGGTCGAGAGCATGCACATCGGGGTGACGATCACCGACCTCGACGGCAAGATCCTCTACACCAATCCTGCGGACGCTGAGATGCACGGGTACACGGTGGCGGAGCTCATCGGCGAGAATATCGGTATCCTCGCAGCACCCGAACAC
>JBDHAF010000258.1:0-4207 GCA_039588255.1 Gemmatimonadota bacterium
CACACGCATGGGACCCAGGACCTTGACGAGCTCTTTCCAGTGGCGTTTCGCGGCAGCGCACAACCAGGTGGGACACGTCGGTACTGCTGCCGGCAGTTGTGGCGCGTGTGGGTTGTCGCGGTCTCTGCGGTACGTGCCGCGCAGGACCTTCAGTTCGCGGGGAACACGTCTACCCATTGCTCACCGACTTTTGGAAATCGCGTGTGACCACGTATGCGCCGGAGTGGCGCGGTCACCGTAGTATGGATTGCTGAAGTTTCGATGGCCGGGGGTGTCATCACACCTCATCTGCGTGTCGGCGCCCGTGGCATACCCGGCACAAACCTCTGCCGTTGCCCAAGTCCCACGCTCCATCGGGGTTCGTTTCCCACTGTCTATGGTTCAGCGGGATGATGTGGTCCGCGATTACACTTTGCCGTATCACGCCTTCGGCCTTACACATCACACACAGCGGATCTCGAGCGAGGATGAGCTTCCGCCAGCGTCGATGCTGCGCCCCATAGCCTCGTTGTCTTGGGCTTCCACGTCGGTGAGCTGGGCATCGCGGTCCACGTTGTATCGCCGGACACCCTGGGTATCCACAGGCCTGGTGTGGTCGTTGTGGCATGAGCGATCACACCCCCATCGCCCGAAAGTGCTCGTGGACTTCACGCGCTGCCTCGGCCGGATCGCGGGTGCCAACAGAGCGCACGCCGAGATCCTCAGGGATTGAGGACGGTGTCGTGATGCGAGGTGGATGTGTCCGTGATGCCCATGTGTACGGCGGCTTTGCTCGTCGCAACGCTCGGTGGCTGCGCCATCTCCCGGTCGTGGACGTTGGTTGTGCTGGGCTCGATCCTCTCGGCCCTTGGGCTCTTCATTCCCAGCTTCACCAGAGTTCCGACCTCTGCGTCCGCCGCGACATGGCGTACAGCCTCTGCTCCTCATCCGCAGCCCGAGCGCGTGCCGCCGCCTGCAGCATGATGGCGTGGACTTCCGATCCACTCAGACTCCCAAAGCGCCGAATGGCGCCCGTCACCGCCGTGACACAGTGCCAGTGCGTTGCCAGGAGCTCGCTCGCTTCCTGCATGGCGGAGCCGAGCCACTTTTCCGTCTTGCCTTGGGCACGGAGCGCCTCAAGTGCAACTTGGCGATCCCCAGGGGAAAGCCCGGCTTCCCGCACGTCTCGGCGGGCGAGCTGCTCAGCTACACCACCTGCGACCGCGACCACCGCATCATCGATTGGGGCGTAGACGCAATGCGATCGTGTCACCCATTGCAGATCACGGCCGCGTAGCACGGCCACGACGGCGTGGCCGGCCTCGTGGAGCGGGTTGCCGGGGTCTGGATGGCCAGCTTCTGGACGTCCGGATGCGCTCTCCTCCTGGACGCGTCGGGCCCGCTCGACCTCAGCCTGCCGTTCTGCTCGCGTGGACGTCGGGACCGATGGGGCCGTGGGGCCCCATGAGGACGGCTTTGCCGGACCTGAAGCTGCCGTGACCAGCTTCACGGTGCGCACGTCGTGAAATCGACCGTCACTCCCTATCTGAACCAGCCGCACGTACTCGCTCACGCAACCTGCCCCATCGCCAGTGCACTCACCCGCGGAGCTGGCAGCTTCAGGTCCGGCAAATCGGCGAGCGCTGGCCGATCCTCTTCCAGTTCCGCCACAATCGCGGCGAGTTCTGACTCGACGTCCGGGTTGAGCGCCAGTTGAAGAGCGCGGACCTGTGCGCGAGCGCGATCGACGCGTGCCAGGTACGCCCGTGCGTTCCGGTCGGTGGCTTCGAGGTGCTCGAGACTGGTCAAAGCCTGGCCGGACCGTGAGAGCGGGTCGGGCTTGTCCCTACGCAGGGACCGCAACACGTCCCGTGCGTGATCTTCTCGCCACATATGCGCACCAAGCGCGGTGGCGAGATCACCGAGCTCGAACAGGAATTGCGCCAGCCGCGGATCGGCGCCACGCCGCAGGAGGGTCTCCACCTGTTCCTGCCGTCGTTTCACGCGGGCCACCTCGCTCGCCTGCTCATGGTGCAGCGAACGGAAGGCAGCCCGCGACGCGATCGCCGTGGCCCGGTCGGTAAGCCAGCGGTCCTCGGCCGCCTTTCGTGCGGCCACGTCCTTGGGATCAAGCCGATAGTCCCGCAGCGTCGCGAACTCGGCGACGAGCTGCTCGCGTTCAGCGCGCTTGGCGTCTTCCTCATCGAGTGCACGCTGGATGCTCAGCCCGAGGGGGGTACGCTGCAGGCGTTCGAAGAACCGGTCCGAGAGTGCTTTGATCCCTTTCGCCATGTTTGCGCCCTTTAGCTGATGTAGTCGGTGGTCAGAAGGCCGCTCGCGAAACGCGGCTCCGCGCCGAGGAACGTGACCGCGCCCTCATCGGTGCTTACGGCGAACTCGACCCGCACCCCGACATGCGTCGCGGTCGCGAGGACCTCGCGCACCTGCTCGACGTCGCACTCGAGGACGAGTTCATCGCCTGGGGCATCTGCCACGGTCGGCGTCGCGTGGGCCTTCACGACAGTGGCGCCTGTCGCATCCGCGGCCGTGGCAGCGATGATCTCGAACCCATCAATCGCGCCCGTGCCAATCGTGTGCAGGAACTTCGCGCAGTAGCGCGTCGGCCCAGACCGGACCGCGATGCACTCCTCGGCGGCCTCGGGGTTGAGGAGCACGAGCACGGGGTCCACGGAATTGGGATCGACGGGACGAGTTCGGATGACGAACCGGCTGCGGAACCAAGTAACGTCGGCGGTTGCTGGCATTGCTCAGGTCTCCAATGGAGATGAGGGGTTGGATGAAGCGCCCGGCGAGGGTGGGACGGTGATCAAGGGCTCGAGATGCCACCGCGCAACCACGGATCTTGAGACGCCTAAAGCGGCTGCGCGTTCATCCAACGCCTCGACGATTCCCGCAGGGAGTCTGAGTGTGATTCGCGCTTCGCTGATCTTGTCCATACTGATACTCCGTTTTCTTGTGACGCCGGCTGACAAGGTAGGTATATTTTGGAGAGCCATGGCGAAAGTTGATAAGACCTCAACTTTTCAGGGGAAGCGACCCGGGGAACCCCTCGGCCGGTGGCTTCAGCGGGCCGATGAGGACGGACTCGTCCCACTCATCGGCGAGCGCCTGCGGGCCGCCCGGGAGCATTACAAACTGAGCCTTGAGAAGCTCGCCGAGCGGATCAGTGGTGACGCGGAGATTACTGACAAGCAGCTGCACAAGTGCGAGAAGTACGGCGAGCGCACCAGGCTTCCCAACGTACGCGCACTTGCACGTCACCTAGCCCCGCCCCACAGCGACCCCTCCTTCCTCTTGCGCTGGTTCGTCAACAAAGACACGGCGCTCTGCGGCCGGCCAGAACTCTCAGCGAAAGAGCAGTTCGCGCTGTGGGCCGATTGGGCAATGATGCGCGAAGGGGCCGCTAACCTTCTGGTGGCGGAGCGCAGACAGTCTGGACGATGGGGTGAGTCGGTCAAGATGCCTGACGGAAGCCAGATTACCGTCTACAAAGTCACGGGGCGCTCGGGCAAGAGCCCGGACGGATAGCCAAGAGAGGCACCCCGTTCGCCTAGCCCGTTATAGAGATTTCACTTCCAGGCAATCCAGCACGGCTTCACGTCTCGCCGCGTTCCCTCTCCTCGAGCATCTTCCGCCGCTGAATCCGAATAAAAGTCGGGCAGTCGTCGCACCAGCGACTGTTCCACACCCGAGGCGTAAATGATTTCCTACAGCCACGGCGGAAGAAGCGGAGGTAGGGTATTCAGGCCGGACCCGCCGCTCGAGCCCGTTTAAGGCTGGGTTAACCCGGTTAACGGGCCGTCCCCCTCAAGACCGTAGTCCGACCGCCATCCCGCTCACTTTCGTGCCGTAGACGTGTAGACGGCGCCGTAAACGGTGTTGTGAAGTCCTCGGCCGGCTTTAGGAGCTTTATCCGCTAGTCCTGGGGGAGTCCCCTAGGGTGGCGTTGTTGCCCCTGGAGGACAATTATTGCTGTCGAAGAGAGCGTGAGCCTCGCGCCACGTGCAAGCCCGGCCCCGAGGACGCGAAAGCACCTCTGGCAGCGCCAGCCGAAAGGAGCCCCACCATGCAGATCCACGACATCCTCCGGCAAAAAGGACGGAACGTGGTGACGATCGAGGTGCACCAGACGGTGCATGAGGCAATCGGCATGCTGAACCAGCATGGGATTGGTGCGTTGGTCGTCATCGGGGACGGCGGGGAGATC
>JBDHAF010000259.1:0-4171 GCA_039588255.1 Gemmatimonadota bacterium
CGAGTTCACCGGTGGCACGCTCATCGAGCTTACGGCCAACTCGGACGCCATCAACACCAGCGAGCTCCGCACGGCCCTCGAAGGGGCCGGAATCGCCAACCCGGAAATCACGACCTTCGGAGCACCGAATGAGTTCGTCATTCGGGCCCGGCTCGATCCCCGCGCCGAGGTCGACGAGGAAACGACCCAGCTCACGGCGGCGGCGATCGACGCGGCCTTGGCAGGCGCCTTCGGTGACGACGGCTACGAGATCGTGCGGACCGAGGCCATCGGACCCAAAGTCGGGGGTGAGCTGCGGACGAAAGCCATCCTGGCCATCCTCATGGGATTCGGTGCGATCTTCATCTATTTGTCGATACGAATGGAGTGGCGGTTTGCCATCGGGGCCGTCACGGCAACCATTCACGACATTCTCAGCGCCCTGGCCTTCCTGTCGTACGTGAACATCGAGGTCACGTTGGCGGTGGCTACGGCGCTCCTCTTCATCGTGGGGTATTCGGTCAACGACACCATCGTGACGTTCGACCGCGTCCGGGAGAACCTCCACAAGTTCAAGCGGAAGAACCTCTACGAGATCCTCAACCGGAGTATCAACGAGACGCTGCCGCGGACGGTGCTCACGTCGGGAACGACGATCGCCGCCACGCTCGCGTGGGTTATCCTGGGCGGGGAGGTGCTGCGCGGCTTTGCCATGGTGATGACGTTCGGGATCCTGACGGGGACGTTCTCCTCAATCTTCATCGCGTCGCCCGTCCTCCTCGAGGTGGAGAAGCGGTGGCCGGGCGAAGACGTGCGTGGCGCCCGGGCGTACTCGGGCGGGCCAACCGTGGTCGAGTCGGAGAGCAAGCCCCGGGACAGGAAGAAGGCCGCCAGATAGTCCCATCCATGTGTTAGTCGACACCCACTGCCATCTCGGCGCCGACCAATTCAACGAAGACCGGGCCGAGGTCGTTGAACGGGCCCGGGCGGCCGGGGTCGATCACATCGTGGTTGTGGCGGACTCCGAACCCGCCACCGTGCAGGCCATCGAGTTGGCCGAACGTTTCGGTCTTTCCGCCACGGCGGGCGTGCATCCCCACGAGGCGTCGACGTGGAGCGCCGATGTCGCCGCGAAGACCGAGGAGGCCCTCGGTCACCCCAAGGTCGTGGCCGTGGGCGAGACGGGACTCGATTATCATTATGATTACTCGCCGCGCGAAGCCCAGCGCGCGGCGTTCGCAGCGCAACTCGACCTGGGTGCCCGGCTCGGTCTACCGGTGGTGGTCCACTCCCGCGCAGCCGACGCGGACATGGCCGCCATGCTCCGGGACACCGATGCGACGTACATTCTGCATTCGTTCAGTTCGGGCCCTGACGTCCTGGACGTCGCCCTGGCCGCCAATGCGTATTTGTCGTTCAGCGGCATGGTGACGTTCAAATCGTGGAAGGACATGGAGGCCGTCCGCGGCGTGGCCAACGAACGGCTTCTCCTCGAAACCGACGCGCCCTACCTTGCACCCACGCCGCATCGGGGCAAACGTAACGAGCCGGTGTTCGTCCGCGAGGTCGCACTGAGAGTCGCGGAGATTCGCGCGCAAGATCCGCATGACATTGAGGAACAAACCACGCGAAACGCGATGGAGTGTTTCGGAACCCGCATGCAACTCAAACAAAAACCATGACTACTAAAACCGTCCCAACAGACATCGCGATCGCGCAAGACGCGAAGCTGCGCCCCATCACCGAAGTTGCCGGCGACCTGGGGTTGAGTCCCGACGAGATCATCACTTACGGTGAGAACAAGGCCAAGATCAAACTCGAGGCCATGACATCGCGCAAACGGCGCGCCCGATTGGTTCTGGTCACCGGGATCAATCCGACGGCAGCGGGGGAGGGTAAGTCCACCGTGGTGGTCGGCGTCGCCCAGGCCTTCAAACAGCTCGGCAAGAACATCGCCCTCTGCATCCGCGAGCCGAGCCTCGGACCGGTGTTCGGCATCAAAGGCGGCGCCGCCGGCGGAGGATACGCGCAAGTCGTACCGATGGACGAGATCAACCTCCACTTCACCGGCGACTTCCACGCCATCTCCAGCGCGCACAACCTGCTTTCGGCCCTGCTGGACAATCATCTCCACCAGGGCAACGCCATGGGGCTCGACCAGCGACGCATCACGTGGCCCCGAACCATGGACATGAACGACCGGGCCCTCCGCAGTATCACCGTGGGATTGGGCGGGCCCTTGGGGGGTGTACCACGCGAAGAGCACTTCGTCATCACGCCGGCCAGCGAGGTAATGGCCATCATGGGCCTGTCCCGGAACCCGGCGGACCTGGAGGAGCGGCTGGGGGACATCATCGTCGGCCTGACGAGGGATCGTCAGCCGGTCCGTGCCCGGGAGCTGAAGGCCCCAGGGGCCATGGCGCTGCTCCTGAAGGACGCGCTGCAGCCCAACCTGGTCCAGACATTGGAGGGCGGTCCGGCCCTGGTACACTGTGGGCCGTTCGGCAACATCGCCTACGGCTGCAATTCCATCATCGCCACCGAGATGGCGATGCGACTCGCCGACATCGTGGTGACGGAAGCCGGGTTCGGCGCCGACCTGGGCGGCGAGAAGTTCTTCGACATCAAGTGCCGCGCCGGCAACCTCCATCCCGAGGCGGCGGTCATCGTGGCCACCGTCCGGGCTCTCAAGCTCCACGGTGGAACTCCCAAGAACAAGCTCACCGAGCCGGACCCCGACGCGGTGGAGCGGGGCTTCGCCAACCTGGGGCGGCACATCGACAACGTCGGCAAATTCGGCGTTCCCGTGGTGGTGGCGATGAATCGATTCATCACCGACTCCGACGAGGAACTCGAGGTGGTGCGGAAGGGATGCGAGGCGAGAGGCGCCCGGGTCGCCCTGTGCAACGTGTGGGAGGATGGCGGCGCCGGGGGTATCGAACTCGCCGAAGAGGTGCTGGACGTGCTCGAGAACGAACAATCCAACTTCAAGCCGATCTACGACGAGACGAAACCCATCGTCGAGAAGATCGAGACCATCGCGACGGAGATCTACGGGGCCGACGGCGTGGACTTCTCGGTCACCGCGTTACGCAAGGCCAAACAGCTCGCCGAGTTTGGCTTGGGCGAAACCCCGATCTGCATCGCGAAGACCCAGTACTCGTTCAGCGACAACCCGGCTCTCCTGGCGGCACCGGAAGGATTCCGCATCAACATCCGAGACATGTACCCTTCGGCTGGAGCGGGATTCGTGGTGGCGTTGGCGGGAGACATCATGACCATGCCCGGCCTCGGCAAGACCCCCGCCGCAGAGAAGATGCGCGTGACGGCTGACGGCGTGATCGAAGGACTCTTCTAAATGAAACCGATAACAACCAACAGCGCCCCGCAGGCGATTGGCCCGTACAGTCAGGCAATGATCGCCCGCGACCTGGTGTATTGTTCGGGGCAGATTCCCCTCGATCCCGAGACCATGGAGATCGTGGGGGACACCATCACCGAGCAAACCAATCTGGTGCTCACCAATCTCGCCGGTCTGCTGGAGGCCGCGGGAAGCAGTCTACAACAGGTAGTAAAGACGACGGTCTACCTCAAAGACATGTCGGAGTTCGCCGCGATGAACGAAGAATACGCGCGCCACTTCGGCGATCACCGGCCGGCCAGGGCGGCCGTTGAGGTGGCGAGACTGCCCAAAGACGTGCGCGTGGAGATCGACGCCATCGCACAGACGGGCTGAGGCGAGCGCGGGGGCGGATTTGGCCTGGTGGCTTGCACGGTCTTCAAAACCGTTGGGAGGTGCCTTAGGCGGCTCCGGTGGGTTCGATTCCCACACGCTCCCGCCACAATGACTCACGGCGCTTCGCACACCCCGTGTGAGGCGCCGTTCGTCACTCCCGGATTACAAATGGCTGAAGATTCTTCATCCACGCCGTCCTGAGGGCGACCTGTTCGGGCGTCGCGCCCGGATCTATGCGGAAAACGTGCCTCTCGATCCTGTCTACGAGGCGTTTTGCACATGTAAACTCGCGTTCTCCCTCGCTCCGCCGGACCTTTATCGTGAAGTCCTCGTCTGCGCCGAGGGAAGAGAGTCCGGCAAACGCCTGCTGAGCGGTCTGAAGGGTTACCTCCATCCCGTTGAATCCGATCAACTGATCACCCACCTGCAGACCACAGCTCTCGGCGATTTCACTCA
>JBDHAF010000260.1:0-4388 GCA_039588255.1 Gemmatimonadota bacterium
GGCAGGACCGCCAAGATTCGTGAGGCTAGCCTCAACCGTAGCGCTTTGTAGCTTATTCTTCTAGCACCTCGCGGGCCCTTAGCTCAGTGGTTAGAGCAGCGGACTCATAATCCGTCGGTCGTAGGTTCGAATCCTACAGGGCCCATGTCCCATAAGTCCTTGCTGGAGTTGCACTTATTCTAGTGCCTCCGATGCGCCTTGTGCCCGCCAGAACCTCTGTGTACCATAATTTGTAACATAACTGTGGCTGGGCCATGCCGCGAAGGCGGAAATCTCGTCTCTACTGGCGTAACGGCTGGGCCTATGCGGACTTACGATCGCTTGGCGGTCCGCAGGAAGCCCTCCGTACCAGGGATCCTGACGACAGGAGCTCGAGGAGGCCGGTCGCTTTCGCGCTCTCACTGGAGTGAAAGCAAAGGGCCTGGCGGAGTACGCTCGCGACTATCTGATCATGCGAGCGAGCGTCGGAGATGCGACCGACAGCTGGCTCCGACAGCTCGAGCGGTACCTTCAGGCGGCATGCGACTTCTTCGGTGCTGGGCGGACGGTGAGCGACATCAGGCCAACCGACGTCAAGCGGTGGATTGCGCACCTACGGCGTAGCGGACTCTCCTCGGGATCGCAGCATCACCACTTATCCGCGGTGTCCGGGATGTTCGCCGAAGCGATCCAAGACGAAGTCGCGACGTTCAATCCCGTGCAGATGCTCCGCCGCAAGCCGAGGGGCAGGCGTGACGAGGCGACGTTCTTCGAGATCGACCAGGCTGCTCTCATCATCGAGGGCGCCCGACTCTATCGCCCGCGGCGGGTCCATCAAGCTCTTCCATTCCCGTATCCCCTCGTAGCAGCGCTGCTGCTCACAGGTGGGAGACTCTCAGAGGTAATCGGCCTGGAATGGGCCGATATTTCTTTCGATCGGGGGACTGTGCGGTTCGGTCCCAACGACTCGCGGGATGCCTTCATGGCACGGCGCGGCCGGCGCGGATACAAAACCTTGAAGAGCATTCGAACAGCCCCTCTATGGCCGCAGCTTCAAGAGATTCTAGAGGAGCACCTCGATAGCCAGCCGCCCGGTAAGCTGGTGTTTGGGACGGCAGTGCAGGGCAGGGAACAGCCGCCGTGGCCCGAGTCCGTTTACTACACGCTCGACGCGATCGGAGAACTCATCGAGTGGCAACCGACTGGTCCTCTGTCACCGGCACGCATCCGACCGCAGGCCATGCGTAACACGTACTGCGCGGCCCGGCTTCAGACGCTTGACCGTGGTCACCCGGTCGCAGTGTGGACCGTCAGCCGGGAGATGGGGCACAGCTCTACTACTATGGTCGAGAAGATCTACGGTCACCTCGGCACGATTCGGCATCGGGCCGAGGTGGTGGAGTATCGGGTTGAGCACCATGGGGATCGAATCGGTGAACGGGTTGCAGCGCTTCGTGCGAATACAGGGTGAAGTTGGAGCTATCTACATTTTCTTGTGTTCAGCGTTCCCTGACAAGTTCGGCCCCATGAGGAAGTGAGCTTTGGCATGAACGATGTGGTCAATGCGTGAGTTGGCATGTTGACGCTTGGCGGGGTTGGCAAGCGCGTGAGGCGGCTCGTGGCCCGGGCGCGGGCCGCCTGGGCGGCCTGGGCGGCCTGGAAGGAGGCGGGGGAGCAAGACAGCATGACGCTCGAAAGCCTCGCCGAGCAGGTCCGGGCGCTGCGTGCGGAGCTCCGACAGGCCAGGTGGTCTGGGCCGATGCCCGATGACGGGGAAGCTCTGCCTCCACCGCACCCTGGCGCTCTCGCGGTCGACGACGGCGATACCATCCACGGTGGAGGAGCCGGGAAAGACTGGGAGCTGGGGAGCGAACACGGTGGGCAGAAGGGCGACGCTGAGGGTGGCAAGAGAGCGAACCGGAAGAAACGGGGCCGTGGCCCGGACAAACGCCCGCGCAAGCCAGGCACCGGCCAATGGCAGAGCCGGCACCTCGCCGTGCTGCCGAGCGTCAAACGGCGCGTCGAGCACCTCGCGGCGAATCCCGCCGTCCTGCCGGAGATTGAACATCCTAAAAAGCGGCGGTATGTCCTGGCGTTCGCCGAGACGGGGAACCGCACGCAGGCGGCGGAGATCGCAGGCGTGGGACGGACGACACCGTATTCGCGAGACTGGCGCGAGGATCTGGTCTTACAGGCAGCGCTGCGGCAGGCGGAGGAGGCGGCGGCCGACCTGCTCGAGCGCGAGGCGTTCCGGCGGGCATTCGAAGGCGTGGAGAAGCCCACCGGCTGGTAGGGCGGGATGGTTACCATGGTTACCACCCACGCGCAGCCGGAGACGGGTGGCCTCCCGATGATCAATTCCGGCGGCACATCGTGGGACACCTAATAAAGAGGAGAACCCCCTCACGGAGGCCCACGTGACCCCACAGCAGAGAGCCTTTCTCGCGGCCTTTCGGAACACCGGCAACGTGCGCCTGGCCTGCGAGGCCGCAAACGTGGGGCGGAGCAGCCACTACCGATGGCTCAACCGGGATCCCGCATACCGCGAGGCGTTCGCCGTGGCGAAGGAGGAGGTGGCCGACCTCCTCGAGGCCGAGGCGTACCGGCGAGCCGTGGAAGGCGTGGAGAAACCGGTAGGATGGTACAAAGGGAAGCCCGGCGGCTACGTGCGCGAGTACAGCGACACGCTTCTGATCTTCCTGCTCAAAGGGCTCAGGCCGGAGAAGTACGGGGACCGAGTGGAGGTACGCGGTGCGCTGGCGAACCTGGATCTCAACCTGCTACCCGATGAGGCTATCGACCGGATTGCGGACGGGGAGCCGGTGATGGCGGTGCTCGCGAGCATGGTGCCGCGGGCGGCGTTGAAACCTGCACAATCCGTCGACACTGGCGAAGCCAACAGCCCCACTTGACCCACGACCCCTTGCGTGGCAAGGAGATACCAACCCCACTGCGCATAATAAGGTCTCTTATGTCAAGCTCGCACCGGCATGCGTCACCTCGTGGTCGGTCGATGCCGCACGTGGTGACGACGTGTCGCGGCTTGAGCCGACGCGGAATGCTGAGGAAGAACCACGAGCTGGAGTGCGCAACGGGAGACGCTGCGGGTTGCGGCATGCACGTTGGCCGGGCTGTCCTGCTCGCCGTCCTGTTCTCGCTGCACTCGGGCTCGGGGTCGCGTCTTCGGTTCGCTGACGGGCGAGGCACGCTTCCGTCCATCCGCTCACCCACCCAACCCAATAGCCCCCAGGCCGGTCGGGCCCGCTGGCGCCCTCGTTCGGTCACGGCACCGACCAACCAACCGCCACTCCACCGACCACCCCCCCAGCCGCCCCGGGCCCACGGCACCGGCCCGTGTGGTCGCTTTGGCGATCACATAAACGTTTCTTTCGGCGCACCGACGGGAATGGACCATGACAGTATCGTTCCTAGGAGCCAGATACGGTAACATTGTCGCCTGTGCCGCGCTGGTGTTCGTCGCCTCGCCGACCGTCCTCACGGCGCAACACGTCTCGACGAGGGCGTTCGGCGGATATGGCACGACCGGCGGGTACGGGGCGGGCCTCGGCGCGGACGTCGGCATTCAGTTTCCGATGCCGATCCTTGTGCCATTGCCGGTCTTCGTGGGCGCGTGGGGTGTCTACCACTTTGGCGAGGAGTTCTTCGACCAAGAGCTGGGGCAGCAAGTGCAGCAGACCATGGGGCTGTTCGGCCTCGAGGTCGCGGGAATCTGGCTTCAGGAACCGATCTATATTCGAGGCAACGGCATCATTGGCGCGGCTCGGGTCTCGCGCGCGATCGCGGGCCAGCCGAACGTAGAGCAGACCAACTTTCTGTTGTCCGGCGGCTTTATCCTCGGCCGACGGTTCGGCAGCGTCGTCGTCGGCGTGGAGCCTCACTTTCCCCTGGTCATAGGGTCCGACCTGACCGGCGCCGCCTTTGCGCTTTACGTGACTATCGGTTACGTAGGTGCCCCGAAGTAACGCGACTGCCAGAGGGGCTGGAAGTCTTCCCGACTTCGTCGCGTATTCCTATCTGGTCCTGGCCGACGACGTCCCGACTCTCATCGACGTTGGCTCGAGGCTCGACGAGATCGAAGGCGTTTGACGATCCCGGTGTTTCGTCGAACGGCCCCTCGTGAACCAGATGCGTCCACGAGTAGACATCTGGCAATCGGAAGCGTATCCCGGCGTCACGCTCTCTCCCCAGAGGTCCCTGCGGGTGTGACGACTGCCGAAGGTCACCGCTTCGACGACCGACGCCGCTTCTCCGGCTTCCACTCCAGCAACTCACCTGGCTGACAGTTGAACACCGTGCAGAGGCGGTCCAGGGTGGTCCGGTCTAATCGCCCGAACCGCCCGTCCGGTCGTGCCAACTTGTACGCGAGGGCGACTGAAAAGCCTGCTTTC
>JBDHAF010000261.1:0-7798 GCA_039588255.1 Gemmatimonadota bacterium
ACGATGTACCGCACGTTCACCAACCAGGCGGGCACGGTCACGTGGAAGGTGAAGTACGTGCGGGTCGAGTAGCCGCACCAAACGGCCACAGACCACACGACACGGGGGCGGGCCGGGCCTGACGTCGCCGATCCGAGGATTCGCTGCGGTGAGCCGGCGACTAGCGGTCCACGGGGCTTTCAACGAATCGGACTTGCATGTCCAAGCTCCGGAGTCGTGCGGTTCTGGCGAGGCCGAGTTCTGGGTGATCAGCAAGTTCCTTCCGTGACGGATCGCGTCCCAGTAAGCAGGAGCCCCGCAGCGTTGCGATGAGTTACGGGGCTCTTCACTGAACGGAGTGTCGTGGGCTAACGGGCCCGCCCTCTACCCCGCCCAGAATCTGAACAAGGCGAAGGCGAAAGGGGGAACGGACGGGTCTCTCTTTCGCCTTCGCGATTGTAACACTCGTTGTAACGACGCCCACGGACGCCCACGCGCGTAAACTGCTGTCTCATAAGAGACCCATGCGATAACCGCGCGGGACCGTAACGTGAAGGCGTGCCTTGATTTGACACAGGCGTTATCCGGCGAGGGGAGGGCATTGTAACGTAGTAGCCGACCGCATGTCCGAGACTACTCATTAGGGTTGTGGCGCAAGGCAAAATCTGAGCTAAGCGCGCGTCAGCGGGCTCGACAGCGCCCGCGCTGCGAGGTTTCCTTCAACCTCCGCTGGCCCACTCGCTCGCCAGACCACATCTTAGGGATGCTCCCCGAGGAGCGCCGTGCCGTGCCCGACCACGCCAGCCAATTCGACCGTCTGAAGACGGCGCTCGCTGACCGCTACCGCATCGAGCGGGAGCTGGGGCGCGGTGGGATGGCGACGGTCTACCTCGCTGAGGACCTGAAGCTCGACCGCCAGGTCGCGATCAAAGTCCTCAAGCCCGAGCTGGCCGCTGCGATCGGCAGCGAACGTTTCCTGCGTGAGATCAAGCTCACCGCGCGCCTCGAACACCCGCACATTCTGACGCTCCACGACTCCGGCGAGGCCGAGGGATTCCTGTATTACGTGATGCCGTATGTCGAGGGCGAGTCGTTGCGGGAGCGGCTCAATCGGGAGAAGCAGTTCGCAGTCCACGATGCGGTGCAGATCGCCCGCGACGTGGCGTCGGCGTTGGATTACGCTCACGGCCACGACGTCATTCATCGCGATATCAAGCCCGAGAATGTGTTGCTGGGGGCTGGCGGTGCTGTCGTGACGGACTTTGGGATTGCGCGGGCGATCTCCGAAGCGGGTGGCGACAAGCTCACGGAAACCGGTATGGCGGTTGGGACGCCCACCTACATGAGTCCCGAGCAGGCCGCGGGCAGCAGCGATCTGGATCAGCGGAGCGATCTGTATTCGCTGGCGTGCGTCGTCTACGAGATGCTGGCAGGGGAACCGCCGTTTAGCGGGCCGACCGCGGAGGTGGTGGTGCGCAAGCACATCACGGCAGAGCCGCCATCGTTGGCAGCGAATCGGCCCGACGTACCAGCACACCTCGGCGGCGCGCTTCAGCGCGGTCTCGCCAAGACGCCCGCGGATCGGTGGGCGGGCGTCCACGCGTTCGTCACGAAGCTCGACACTGTGCCGCACCAGCCCGAAGGAGCGGGGAGGAAATGGACCACGCCCGCCGTCGTGGGCGCGGTGGCGATCGTGGCCGGCGGCATGTGGTGGCTGATCAGTGGATCGAACGGGGGAGCCGGCTCGGGTGCTGGCGGGATCCCGTCGATCGCCGTGCTGCCGTTCACCGACCAAGGCGGCGGCGCAGAGCAGTACTTCGGCGATGGGATGGCCGAGGACCTGATGTATGCGCTCAACAAGATCGAGGGTCTCACCGTTGCCGGACAGACCTCGTCGTTCAGCTTCAAGGGGACGAATACCGATCTCCGCACGATCGGCGAGCGGCTCCAGGTGTCCACCATCCTCAGCGGGAGCATCCGCCGGTCGGGCGACCGCCTACGGGTCACCGTCCGGTTGGAGAACGTGGCGGACGGGGTCCAGCTCTGGTCGGAGCAATACGATGGGGTTCTCGAGGACGTGTTCGCCTTTCAGGATGACATTGCCAGACGTGTCACCGGCCAACTACAGGTGGCACTGCTGGGTCGTGGGGACCAGCCACTGGTCACGCCAACGACCGCGAACCTCGAAGCCTACCGACAGTACCTGCAGGGCCGGTTTTTCTTGGCGCAACGCGGAGACGGGATCCTGCGGAGCTTGGAGTACTTCGAGCGCGCGGTGACGTTGGACTCGACCTACGCCAAGGCGTACGCCGGCGTGGCCGATGGCTATATCTTCGCGGGATTGTACTCGCTCCTCCCCACACAAACAGCAATGCCTCGTGCCAGCGCAGCAGGTCGACGGGCACTCGCGCTGGATTCGTCGCTCGCCGAGGCGTACACCGGTCTTGCCATCGTGAGCACGATCTACGAGTGGGATTGGGCGGCGGCTCGGCGCCTCTTCAATCAGGCCCTGGCGTTGGATCCCAACTATGCGCTGGCCCATCTGTGGTACGGGATTTACTTGCATTACATCGAACGCAAGATCGACGAGTCCGTGGCTGCGTACGAGCGGGCGGTCCAGTTGGACCCGTTATCGCCGATCTCGGCGGGCATCTTTGCCAGCGGGCTCCTCTCCGCCGGGCGGTATGCGGACGCGCTGGTCCAGGCGCAGCGAGCAGTGCAGCTCGAACCGAACTGGAACAGTTATCGCTTCTTGGGCCCGGCTTACTTTGCCAGCGGGCGGCAGGCGGAAGCGATCGCGGTGCTGGATACCGCAGCGCAGCTCTCGGGGCGCCATCCCTGGACGCTGCGGTCGCTCGCGCACGCCCTCGCGGCGACCGGCGATACGGCACGCGCCGTGTCGTTGTTCGATGAGTTGGTGACGCGCGCTCGGCAGGAGTATGTCAACCCAACGGTCATCGGTGTGATAGCAGGATACCTGGGACGATTGGACGAGGCCTTCGAATGGTTTGAGCGGGCATTTGACGAGCACGACACAGATCTCTTCCTCCTCCACGGCATGACAGATGTAGAAAACAAACGGTGGAGGATGCCTTCCGAGCTGGTCCAAGACCCTCGACTCGACACGCTGTGGCGGCGGATGGGATTGGATCAGTTTCACTAAACCACGGAAGGTAGGGGTGGACAGGACAGGTGGGTCGCTTCGGCATGTGCGGTCGATCCACGCAATGCGTTGCTTCGGTGTGGGCGAGGGAGCGATGGTGGTGAGATTGGTTGACCAGGTAGGTGAGACCTGGGCCAGTGAGACCACCCAGAGACACTATCGCACGCGTGCAAGGAGAGTGGCTGCCGAAAGTATTGCCATTCTTCGCAGTACGCCGGGGCGCCCGGGCGGGACAGGTTCGCGACAAGGCCCCCCGGCCATGGGGCCCCACCCCCGGGCGCTGGAGACGGTCTAAGACGTGAGAGACCCAGCCTGCGACACTATCGCGCGCGTGCGACTACACTGGCCGCCGAAAGTATTGCCACTGTTCGCAGTACGCGGGGCGCCCGGGCGGGACAGGTTCGCGACAAGGCCCCCCAGCCATGGGGCCCCTCCCCGGGGCGCTGGATAGGGGCGGAGGTAGAGCGGGCGACCTTCGGCGCAGGCGCCGTGAGGGACCCTGCCGACTGGAGCCGACATCCCAATTTCGTCCGTATTCGCGCCGTTCGTCGTAATGTTGACAGCCGCCCCCTACTCCGTAGCTTCTCCGATTTCAGGGTGAAGTAGGCTTGTCGATCGGCCTTCCACTGTGACAGGAGTGTTGCTCGTCGGGGTGCGTTTATGGCGGCATCCGATCCACGCCACGCTGGCATCGAGGTCGTTTCGATGCCGAAGTTCGTCCGTCGCACGCTAGGCGGACGGTTTCCACGTCGGAAGATCAGTACCTTCAACGGTGTCGCTTACAACTGTACTTGCGGTCGAACCCATCGCTTCGATGTGCACACCACGCGAGTGTTGCTGGAACTTGCCGGAGATCGCATCGTCCTGCAGTGTCCCGACGCGGCGGCGGTGACGTGTGTTGAGGTCCGGGGGCTAGGATCTCGTCTGATCGCAACGTTCGGAGAGGAACGCCAACCCCGTAGGATCGTGTTGACCAGCGTGGACTGGTAAGCGGTGGACCCCTGGACCACACGCTGGGAGGCGGTGAAGTAGATCGTACTGGTCCTAGTCTTGCGGTGAAGAAGTTCCGCCATGACGCGTGCCGCCTTGACTTCCCTCACCACGCTGGCGCTACTGGCTGCCGCCTGCAATGACATGCCGAGCACCTCTGGGCTCGCGACCCAACTTGCCTTCACCGTCCAGCCGACGAGTGCGGAGGCCGGAGCGCCGATCACCGTTGAGGTCACCGTCCAGGATACAGAAGGCCGGACAGTCACAGACTACGCCGGTGACGTGACGCTGACCCTGGGAGCGAATCCAGCCGGCGGAGCCCTCTCTGGGACCCTGACGGTCGCCGCGGTGGCCGGTGTCGCAACGTTCTCAGAGGTCAGCATTGCCAAGGCCGGTACCAGCTACCAACTCCAAGCAGCGTCCGGGACCATCGCGTCGGCGCTGAGCGCCCCGTTCAGTATCACGCCGGCGCCGGGTAGCCAGCTCGCCTTCACGGTTCAGCCCACTACCCAGACAGCGGGCGTGACGATCAGCCCTGCGGTCGAGGTGACCGCAGTGGATCAGTTCGGCAACACCGCCATAGGGTTCACCGACAATGTGACGGTGACGCTCGAGCCGAACCCTTGGGGTGGAGTGTTAGACGGGACGACCACAGTGGTGGCGGTGAGTGGAGTGGCGACCTTCCGCGATCTCAATATCGACACCGCAGGAGACAGCTATAGGCTGGTGGCGACGTCAGGATCCTTGACGCAGGCGATGAGTGATGCCTTCCAGATCGATCCGGCACCAGCGACACAGCTGGCGTTCACCGTGGAGCCGAGCACCCACTCAGGCGGAGTGCTGAATCCGATCAATCCCCCGGTCGAGGTGACCGCACTGGATCAGTTTGGCGGCACGGTGACGACGTTCACGGATGACGTGACGGTAGCGATCGGGACGAACCCGAGCGGCGGCGTGTTGTCCGGTACGCTGACGCGAGCCGCTGTTGATGGTGTGGCGATCTTCGACGACTTGAGCATCGATAGGACCGGGCTTGGGTACACCCTCACCGCGTCCGCCACGGGGTTATCGGGGGCCACAAGTGCTCCTTTTGACGTCGTTCCCAATGGCTTGGTTCAGCTTGTCTTCACTGTGCAGCCTGTGGACTCAAAGGCGGGCCAAGCCATCTCGGTGGAGGTCGCGATACAGGACGCGCTCGGCAATATCTACACAGCCTATACCGGCAACATGGCGGTGGCGATCGGAAACAACCCCGCAGGGGGCAGGCTCTCAGGCAGCACGACAGTGGCAGCGGTCGCGGGTGTCGCCACCTTCTCAGATCTCAGTATCGATGTGGCGGGGACCGGTTACACACTCATTGCTTCGACCACGATCGGTGGGACTACGTTTCAAGGCCCCCATAGCGACCCCTTCAACATCACCCCCTGACAGTTAAAGAACGCCTCACCATCTCAGCCCCCGTGACATCGACCGGTTTCTGTAGGCGAAATCGGTGGCGGAGCAAACGCGCGCCCGTTCTTAGGAACCCTGCCGACTTGAGCCGGCGTCCCAATTTCGTCCGTACTGCGGGCGTCGGTCGTATTGCCAATGCTCGCAATATCAATTAGTGTCGAGACATGCCACTGAGACTTCGACTTCCCGAGCTCCTTGAGAAACGAGGCATGACCCCCTACGCGTTCTCGAAGGCCACCAAGGGCCGGGTCAGCATGAGCACCGCCTACCGGATCGTGCGGATGCGCGGTCGGCTGCAGACCTTCGACGCCACGCTCCTTGAGGCGATGTGCGAGGTGCTACGGGTGAAGCCCGGTGAGCTGTTCGTGAGGGAGCGCCGACGCCGACGGTAGACCGGGGCAGCGAGGGTCACACCCTCATCATCGTGATGCCTGCCTCGTACGGCCCTTGCGCCGGGGCGCTCTCGGGACGGGGACGAACGTACCAGCGGGGCGGTGCCGCTGCCTCGTTGCCACCGAGATGAGGCCTGGCCGAGCCGACCCTTCGTACGTGTTCAGCGGCGCAATCACGGGGCACGAGACTTTTGCGAGCGGGGGCTCCTCCCGCCGCCGGAGGTCGTCTGCCGCGACAGGGCCCAGGAGCGCGATCCCACACAACGCAACCGTGCCCGTCCGCGTGACCAACCCCGCGAGCGCCTCGACCGCGACCTGCCCTTGACTATTAAAGGAATGCAAGGATTCCGACGCTAGCGGGGCCAACGCCGAGTGCAGCGCCGTCCGGGTGCGGGGAGGAGAGCACGTCGGCGTCCTGAGTCCCATCCCCGGCACGGTGGATCAGGGTGGGCTCTCAAGCTATGGGGTTCGTCGCAGCCGTCTGCCGTAGAATCGGCTTCGGCGTATCTTCGGCTATTGGTGTCAGATGCCCCGTAATCGCGCGAGATTGCGTCACAAGCCACGATCTCTGGTAACCCACCCCAGGGGGAGCGACTGATCTTGCAGCGACCCATCCGGGTTCCGGGTCCGGCCCGCGACCGAATCGCGCATCACCCTCACCCGGTTCTGTGGTGCGTGAATGCAGTCTTCGCCACGGCCCTCTGGGCATCGACCAACCATCACGCCCGAGGCGGGGCCCGCAGGCGCTGGGCTGCCCGCCGCACCGTACCCTGGTCGAACAGCCGTCCAGCGCCGACGCTCAACAGAGCAGGTACGTGCTGGCGCTGGCCCAGACGGGGCCCACGCGCCGGGTGGCCGAGCACTCCTAGGGCGCGGCGACCGATCAGCCACCAGCCCACCCACCCTGCCGATCGCCCCCAGGCAGCTGGCGCCCGCACGCGAGGCAGTGGGGCGAGCGCCGCCACGACCTCCTGCCCGAGGCGACCAACCAGCTCGCGACGCGCGCCGATCGAGCCGACGACGGGCCCGACCGTTCCCAGCAACCTGCCGTCCCGGGCATCGGCGATCCGGGTCTGGACGTGCACGGAATCGCCCTCGGCGTAGTAGCTGCCGGACACGACGGTCCCCGCTCGAGCCTCATCCGCCAGCGCCAGAATGTTTCCAGGCCCCCTGGCTATGCCTGCTGCAGCCACGTTCTGCGACACCGCCAGCGCCGTCAGCGGATCCACCACCTCCACGAATCCCGCCTCGGAGAGAACCTGGATGATGTAGTCCTGTGCCATGCGCCCCAGCGTCGCGGACCCTTCCGGTCCACTCTCATCGGCGAACGCGACGACGAGGACGCGAGTGGGGTCCAACGCGCCACCACTCCCGCGAGGGAGCAGCAGCGCGGCCCCGATCACCGCGATGACGACGGCCGCCGCCGCCACGCCGATCCGTAGCGTCCTGCTCTGGATCACTGCAGTCCTGACGGGCCGCATGTCGGTCGGCGTCGGCGTGATCGCCTCAGCGAACTGTGCCACCGTGGTGAAGCGGTCGGCTGGCGTCTTCGCGAGCGCCCGCGACAGCGCCGCGACGACCTGCGGCGGCAGCCCGGGCCGATCCGCCCGGATGTCGGGAACCGCCGCCGTCGCCTGCTTCCGCAAGACCGCCTCTGCCGTCGGCCCGGTTAACGGCGGCTCCCCCGCCAGTATCTCATAGACGACAGACGCCAGCCCATACTGGTCGCTGCGCTGATCCACCTCCGTGCTGCCCGCCGCCTGCTCCGGGCTCATGTAGGCCGGCGTGCCCACCGCGATCCCGGTTTCCGTCAGCTTCTCGC
>JBDHAF010000262.1:0-4413 GCA_039588255.1 Gemmatimonadota bacterium
ATATAAAGGAAAGATCGTCGGCGAGCGCTACGCGCCAGGCTTCACCAAGGACACGCCACAGATCAGCTGGTCGATGGGGAAGAGCATCACCGCCGCTCTCGTCGGGGTGTTGGTCCACCAGGGCCACTTCCACTGGAACGATCCAGCGCCGGTGAGTGAATGGCGCGTCTCGGGCGATCCTCGTGGCGCCATCACCATCGCGCACCTCCTCAGGATGAGCAGCGGGCTCGACTTCAAGAACTACGGGTTGAGCGGACCCGAGTCGTACTCATCGGACAACGAGCACTTTCTCATCTACTTCGATGCGCCCAACGTGTTCAGGCACGCGGTGAACCAGCCGCCCGCGTTTGCACCGGACGAGGAGTGGCGCTACAAGAACAGTGATCCGTTGACGCTGGGCAGCATCATCCGGCAGACCGTCGAAGCCCGCGGGGAGAACTACCTCACGTTTCCGCAGCGACACCTCTTCGACAAGATCGGTGCTCGCAACTATGTGCTGGAGACTGACCCCTACGGCAACTTCATCATGACCGGGTATGACTTCGGCAGCGCCCGGGACTGGGCTCGCTTCGGTCTGCTCCATCTGTGGGACGGCGTGTTCGAGGGTGAGCGGATCCTGCCGGAGGGCTGGACGGATTTCATCACCACGCCGGCGCCGGCCGACGAGCGTCGAGGATACGGTGGCCTCTGGTGGCTCAATCGCGGTGGTGCCATGAGCCGGGCGCCGGAAGACGCCTACTGGGCGGCGGGCTACATGGGCCAGCGCACGATCGTGATTCCGTCGCGTGACATGGTGATCGTACGGTTGGGACCAAGTGCGCGAGGCTTCAATCGCTACATCAACACCTTGGTGGGCGATGTACTGGAGGCGGTGGAGAGGTGATGCGTGAGATGTTGCAGGGCCCCCGCACATTCGGTTGCGGGGGCCCTCTGCTGTCTGGTCAGCCCATCACGACTTGATCAATCGGTAGAGACGGACCTGTTCCACATCGAGTTGGTCCATATGTCGTCCGAGAACGTAGTCGGTCCCGATCTCCAACGGCGAGAATCCTCCGGGTACGTCGACCGTGCCAAGCATTGTGCCATCGTTGTCGAAAACGGTCCACGCGTGTTGCGCCTCGGACGGCCGACGATATCGCTCCACCCACAGGTTACCCTCAACGTCCGTAAGGAGCGCGTCGTACGGCGGTACGGTCTCCGGCGGCGGAATGCTCTCGAAGAACGCCTGCATGTGGTCGGCCATGCCTGACTCAATCCCTTCCATCGTTTCCTGCACCCACAACTCGTCACCGTTCCAGCTTCAGCGCCTCCACCGGTGGAATCTTGCTGGCACGACTGGCCGGCAGGAGAATCGCCACGACGACCACACCCAGGAGGATTCCGGTTGCGGTCATGAGCGTGACGGCGTCCCATGGCGTGACATTGAAGAGCAACGAGGTGAGCACTCTGGACCCGGCCAGGGTTCCGGCCATTCCCAACACGACGCCGATCGCTGCCGGGCGGAGGCCTTGCACGAGCACCATGCGCACGACGTTGCGGCCGTTGGCGCCCAGCGCCATGCGAATGCCGATCTCCCGGGTGCGTCCCGACACGAGGTACGCGATCACGCCGTACAATCCAATTGCCGCCAACGCTACGGCTACTCCGGCGAAGATCGTCAGCAGGGACAGATAGAATCGCGCAGGTCCGAAGGAGCGCTCCACCGCCGTCGTGAGCGTTTCCACGTCGCGCATCGCGATGTTGGGGTCCACCTGGCGCACGGCGGCACGAACGGGGGGGAGGGGATCGCTCAGACTGGGAATCGACTGCACCACCATGGTGAGAAAGCCCGCTCCCGATTGGGCATAGGGCACGTAGATCTCCGGCCGGGGCTCGCTCCGGACGCTCGCCGAGCGGATGTCCTTTACCACGCCGACGATCGTGCGGGGCTCGTGTTCGGGATACCCGAGGCTTATCTGAAGCTCCAACTGCTCGCCCACGGGATCTTTGTCCAGATAGTACCGTGCCACAAAGGATTCGCTCACCAGCGCAACCGATGCGGTGCCGTACCGGTCCGCCGGGCTGAAGGCACGGCCCTGCAGCATGGGAATCCGCAGGGCATCGAAATAGCCAGATGTGACGTAGCGAACTCTCGCGACCTCTTCTCGGCCCAGCGGGGGCGGAGGTCTATCGAGCATCAGGAAAGAGCCGCCCACATTGTTGCCCCCCATGGGACTGCCTACCGCCCCCCCGACGGCCTCGACACCTGGGATTCCCCTGAGTCGCTCCTCCAGTGTCTCGAAGAACAGCGCGGCGTCATCCGGCGTCTCGTACCGAACGTCCGGCAGTGCGATCTCAAACGTGAGCACTTGTTGGTGATCAAAGCCGAGTTCGACGGCGTTTAGCTCCGAGAAGGTGCGGAGCAGTAGACCCGCCCCAAACAGCAACATCAAGGAGAGTCCGACCTCGCCGACCAATAAAGCCGAGCGCGCCCAGCTCTGCGAGCTGTTGCCGCCGCTTCCCCCCCGGCCGCTGTGGTTGAGAGCTTCGGCCACCGGCACCCGCGATAACCGAAGAGCCGGGGCCAAGCCAAAGAGAAACGTCACCAGCGTGACGGTGCCGAGGCCAAAGAGGAGCACAGTCGTATCGACGGCGATCTCGCTGACGCGAGGAAGCGTCGACGGGGCGAGCCGCAGCAAGAAGGCGAGCCCCGCCCGGGCGAGCCCCAGGCCGACCACGCCGCCCAACACCGCCAACACGGTCGCCTCGAGGAGCAGTTGCCCGATCAACCGCCCACGACTGGCGCCCAGGGCGGCTCGCACGGCCACCTCACCAGTCCGTGTGGATGCCCGCACGAGAAGCAGGTTCGCCACGTTGGCGCACGCGATCAACAACACGATGCCCACCGCACCGAGCAGCACGAAGAGACCCGTCCGCACGTCTCCGTACACCGTCTCGGTCAACGGCTCGAGACGGAAACCCCTTGCGGCGCTCTCTTCGGGGTAGGCCTCCTGCAAGCGGGCGGCGAGTGTGTTCAGCTCTGCTTGTGCCGCCTCGTGTGTTGCATCGGCGTCGAGTCGAGCGATTACTCTCAGGAAATTGCAGCCCCGGCCGCATCCTTCCGTGTTGACGTACGACGGCAACCAGAGCTGGGAACCGTTGGGAAAATCGAATGCCGGCGGCGCCACGCCGACGATCTCGTAGGGTCGGCCCGCCAACTCGATGGTGGTTCCGAGAGCTTCGTCCCGTCCCCCGAAGCGCTCTTGCCAAAAAGCGTGGCCGATGACCACGACGCGAGGCCCGCCGGGCACGCTTTCTTCCGTACGGATATCGCGTCCCAGCACCGGTGCCACTCCGAGGACATCCAGGAGCCCGTCAGTGACCCGGGCGGCGGTGACCACCTCCGGATCCCCCGATCCCGTCACGGCCGTGCTCGACCGCTGAAACGCCGCTGCCCGGAGTGACTCGACCTCCCGTTGGATGTCCCGGGTGTTCGGCTGCGACATGACACCGGTCGTCACGCCCCGCTCTTGGTCGGTCTGCCAGATCATCGCCAGCTGATGCGGCGCCGGGTAGGGCAGGGGTTTGAGCATGACGCCGTTCACCACGCTGAAGATGGCGGTGTTGGCGCCAACGCCCAGGCCCAGGGTCGCGACGGCGACGATGGTGAACCCCGGGGTGCGCCTGAGGTTGCGCACCGCGAGCCGAATGTCCCGGAACAGGTTGCCCAATGTCAGGCGTTCCCGTTGACCGCGTTGGTACGTCACGGCGAACGGCGTCCGGTGCGTCCGCATGCCGGGTCGAATGACGCCGAGCCACGCGGCGGGGACCGTGCGGACGGTGTCCTTGGCCACCGACCACCAGAGGCTTCGTGTGGGCTGGATTGCGCGGCGGTGCTGAAACAGCGTCACCATTTCCGTGCCGAACCGCCGTTGGAAACCCGGTGGATAGAGCCGCAGGAGGAGTCGATAGACGCGATCCGAAATCATCATACGGCGGGCCGCTCGGGGAGAACTGCCTTGTCACGAGCAGCGGCGAGGACCCGGTCGAGTCGCTGGGCCTCCGGATCCGGACGTGTGGCCGGCTCTTCGATGAGCCCGGATTCCAGCATCTTGCGGATGGCGTTGTACAGGGTGCCGGGTCCGATCTCGACGGCGCCTTCGGTGCGCCGCTCCACCTCGTCGGCGATCCCCAGGCCGTGGCGCTCCTCGTCGGCCAGGGCGAGGAGAATATGGAAGACCGAACTGGTGAGGGGCTTGGCCCCGCTGGCTCCTCTGGGTGACACGGGCATCCTCGCAGGCAGAATTATCGGAAGACAATATATTGTCTTCCGATAATTCTGCAACCCCTGTATGCCGTGACCGTAGGGTGGAGCGGGTGGCCGGGATCGGGAACTCCGGTCTGGGGCTAGTGTAAAAATCGTTTCAGATGTAA
>JBDHAF010000263.1:0-4021 GCA_039588255.1 Gemmatimonadota bacterium
CCGGCTGTGGACCCGCCGCCGGGCAACACGTTGAACGCCCCGGGGGGAAACCCGGCTTCCAGCATGATCTCCGCCATGGCCAACACGGTGAGCGGCGTCTCCGTCGCCGGCTTGAGGATCACCGTACACCCGGCGGCCAGGGCAGGGGCGAATTTCCACGTGGCCAAATTGAGGGGGAAATTCCACGGGACGATCGCGCCCACGACCCCCACGGGCTCGCGGAGTGTGTACGCGAAGAACGGCCCGTTCACCTGGAGCGTATCGCCGGTGATCTTGTCTGCCCATCCCGCGTAGTATCGCAGCGTCTCGACGCTCATAGAGACGTCGATCTTCGACTCGAAGAGGACCTTTCCGTTCTGGAGCGTCTCGAGCCTCGCGACCTCGGGCAGGCGCTCTGCGAGCAGCTCGGCCGCTTTAGTGAGCAACCTGCCACGGTCCCGGGCGTTCATCTGTTGCCAGGCGTCGCTCTCGAAACATGCACGAGCGGCGTCGACCGCAACGTCCACGTCGTCCGCATCGCCCTTGGCCACCTGGGCCACCACCTCTTCGGTGGCCGGATTGATGACATCAAAACGCTCGCCGGAGGCGGCGGCGCACCAATCGTTGTCGATGAACAGGTCGGTGTTCACTATCGGCCCTCGAACTTGGCCATGCGTTTTTCGGCGTAGGCGGCCAGCCCTTCCTTCGCGTCCTGGCTCTGGAACAGCTGCTGTTGTAGCTCACGCTCGATGGCGAGGCCACTCTCGAACGGCACCTCCCAGCCGGACTGGACCGCCCGCTTGATGAGGCCCACCGCTTTGGCCGCCTTGTTGGGCGGACAGAACTGCTTGGCGTACATCATCACGTGGTCCCAGTACCCATCCTTGGGAAAGACCTCGTTGACCAGCCCCATCTCCTTGGCTTTCTCGAAGGAGAACGTCTCTCCTTTGGCCATCATCTCGATGGCGGTGGACTTGCCCACGATGCGGGAGAGCCGCTGGGTGCCTCCAGTGCCCGGCAGCACGCCGAGGTTCACCTCGGGCAATCCGATCTTCCCGGCGTCCTGGCGCGCGAGACGGATGTCGGCCGCCATGGCGATCTCGAGGCCGCCGCCCACCGTGTGTCCATTGAGTGCCGCGATGACGAGTTTCGGCGTGTGCTCGAGGCGGTTCAGCGTCTCGTTGGCGTGGAGGCAGAAACAGTACTTGAACCGCGGTGTCACTTCGTTGAGCATGCCGATGTTCGCGCCGGCAGAGAAGAACTTGTCGCCTGCGCCACGCAACATGATGACATGCACTTCGTCGTCCATGCGGGCCCTCAGGATCGCCGTGTCCAACTGCAGGTTCATCTCATAGGTGTACGTGTTGGCAGGAGGATCATCCATTGCGATGATCGCGATGCCGCCTTCCACCGTGTAGTGAATCAGCTCGCGGGTTTCGGTGTCGGTGCTCGGGGTCGCGGTCGTTGCCATTTTCGGTTCATCCTCCAGCGGACACAGCAGGGTGAGTGGTTGTCATCAACCCGTCGAGGAACAGACGGGTGAATTGCTCCGAAAGCCTCTCGGGAGACACGGCTCCCTCGGGGTCGTACCAGTTGTAGATCCAGTTCATCATGCCGAACAACGCATAGCTGGCGACATGGGGATCGATTCCGGCCTCGGCGATGACGCCGGCACCTTGAATGAGATCCGTCAGCACCGCGACGTAGCGCCGCTTGAGCTCGTTGATCTCCGCAAGGAGCTCCCCGTGGAGGCTCTCCGCATCGTGGGACAGCACCTTCATCTCGCTCATGTGGCCGGCGAAGAACGTCACGTGGTGGCGGATGAACCGTTCCAGCCGCTCAGGGGGCGGGGAAGACCCCCTGACGGCAGATTCGGCCCCGGCCAGCACGTCCGTGAAGCAGCGCCGTTGGATGAGAAACAGCAGCTCGTCCTTGCCACCGACGTAGTGATACATGCCGGCGAGGCTCATCCCCGTCTCCCGCGCTAGATCCCGCATGGTCGTGGAGTGGAAGCCCTTCTCGGCAAAGACATTCGCTGCCGTTGCGAGGAGGCGGTCCAGTCGCTCGTCGTACGTTAGCATAACCATTCGAACGTTCGTTCGGTAAAAAGGTAAGGAATCCTAAGGTTTTTACGAAGGCCCGTCAAGCCCAGCCGAGAAGATCCCCTTCGCCGCTTACTATGTTATTATGTGACAAGTGTTTACGAACTATCACCTCAGAGTCCATTACCAGTGCCTGCCTCCAGGGCCAGTCGACTTAACGACGCCCCCCGGGAAACGTCTATCTCAGTGTGACGACTCCGATGCCGGCACCCGATGACTCGCGGTCGGACTCCGACCTCATCGGTGCCTGGCAGGGCGGAGACGAGGAAGCGGCGGCCGACTTGGTCCGGCGACACGCGGCACCGCTGGCCCGATTCCTCGCCTCGGCCGGGGCCGGGGAGGAGGTAGAGGACCTGGTCCAGGAGACGTTCCTCCGGGCCTTCAGACGGATCGAGACCTTCAAAGGGGTATCGAGCTTCCGGACATGGCTGATGACCATCGGATCGAATCTGCTGAAGGACAGCTGGCGTCGCAGAGTGCGGCGACCGATGGTGTCGCTGGAGGATCGAAACCTTGTCGACGAGAGCAGCGACCCCCAGGGCGAGGCAGTCGCCGGGGACTTGGCCCAACGGCTGGGTGCGGGTGTGCAACGGCTGCCCCGAATGCAGCGGGATGTATTCCTGTTGCGGGCCCAGCAGGGTATGGAGTATGAAGAGATCGCCGCGGCCCTCGACACCACCACCGGGGCGGCACGGGTACATTATCACCACGCGGTGAAGCGCCTTAAGGCGCTCCTGGCGGAGCCATGAACGAGCACGAGATCGAGAGAGCCGCTGCACAGTTGAGCGACGACGTACGGATCGACGTCGAAGGAGTGGCCCAGCGTGTCGTGGCAGAGCTTCGAGCCCCCGCGGCAACGGTGCCCTGGTGGAGGAAGACCGCGACGCTGCGCGCCGCTGCCGCTGCGGTGGTGCTGGTTATCGGTGGTGTGCTGATCGAGCGGTTCACCAACGAGCCGGAGACGATCATTGCCGAGGCTGCGCTGCCGTTGGGACTCGACGAGCTCTCCGAAGACGGACTCACCGAAGTGCTGGACTCGTTGGACATGTTCACGCCCGCGTACGAGCTTCAGCCCGCTTCGTTCGACGACTTGGATGAAGAGCAACTTCGCGAACTGCTCGCGACGATGGAGGGATAATGCAAAGAGGCATCATGGGGATTCTCTTGGTCCTGGTCGCCGGTCCGGTTGCGGCGCAGCAAGGCCCGCCGGGACGTGAGGCGTTGCGCCAGGCGGTCCTCGAACGCTTCATGCAGAATTTCATCCAGCAGGCAGGGCTCTCGGACGATCAGCGGGTGGAGTTCCGCCAGACGTTGCAGCGCAATTTCCGGGAAGACCAGCAGCTCACCCAGCGTCGTAACCGGCTCCTCCGAAGCATCGAAGATCAGATGCGCCCCGGCGTGGCCGCCGATCCCGACAGCGTAACGAGCTTGCTCGAGACCTTGGTCAGCCTGGGCGAAGAAACTGCAGCAACCGCCCGGGCGCGCCAAGAGGAATACGCCGGGTTCTTGTCACCCGTGCAGCGGGCGCTGCTTGTCGTTCACTTCGAGAGGTTCCAACGGCAGATAGAAGGCGTCCAGCGGAGACAGCAGATGCAGCGCCGGGGGAACATGCCGGAAGGCAACTCGCTCTAGCAACGGACACCCCAAAGCCGATTCTCCGCGGCGCACTTTTCCACTATATTCCCGGCCCACTGGCCCGAGTGGCGGAATGGCAGACGCGCCGGACTCAAAATCCGGTGGGGGCGACCCCGTGAGAGTTCGAGTCTCTCCTCGGGCATCTGCTGATAGGGCAACAG
The DNA here is from genome assembly GCA_039588255.1 of Gemmatimonadota bacterium. Lineage (GTDB taxonomy): Bacteria > Gemmatimonadota > Gemmatimonadetes > Gemmatimonadales > GWC2-71-9 > B3T1B10. The sequence continues at coordinate 3,878 of JBDHAF010000263.1, forward strand.
CCCTTGCAGGAATCCCCAGAGGGATTTCAGCGAGCGACATATCCCGAAGCCACCTATCATTCATCGGTATCTGCCCCCTCCTACTCAACGGCCTATGATCATCATCCTCATGGGAGTCTCCGGCTCCGGCAAGTCAACCGTGGG
>JBDHAF010000264.1:0-4009 GCA_039588255.1 Gemmatimonadota bacterium
GCGCCGTCGGCTCGAACTCACGCGACAGCGACTCCGGGGTACGGCCGGCACGGACCAGCGCCACCATCTGCTCCCGAAACTCCGGTGGGTACGGCAATCTCGTTCTTCCCATCGGACTCCTCTCTCTCTCAAGAGATCAGGTGTCCACGCGATGGGGTCAACTCCAACGTCCGAATACATCCGGCTGGCGCGGGCTCGTTGTCCGAACTAATCCGGGTGAGTACGCAGGAGTCCGAGCCCGGATGGCCACATCTAGGGCTTACCCGTGAGAGGGCAGCACACCGGCTAGGTGATCGTGACCGTGATCTGGTCCGTATCCGTCCCGCCGTGGGAGTCCGTGACCGTGAGCGTGATCGTGTGTACGTTGATCGACAGCCCGCTCGTCGTCACCGACCCGCCGGTCCCGAACTGACCGTCCAGGTCAGACGTCCACACCAACGAGGCGCCCGACAGCGCACCGTCCTCCGGATCCGTGCCCGTCCCCGTGAACGTCACCGAGGTCCCCGACGCAAAGCTCGACCCGCTCGCCGGTGCCGTGATCGTCGCCGTCGGTAGGAAATCGATCGGCACGCCAATCGCCCCGTAGATGCTGAAGCCGGTCACTTCGCCGCGGACCTCCTCAGCCGACGCATCGACCGATCCTCCTGTGACTGGGGTCCAGAACGCCCCGTCTGCACGCCCCAACCGCAGGGAGCTCTCATCGATGTTCGGCGGGATGCGGCCGGGCTCATACTGAATCGTCAGCTCGACGGGAACGGAGAACTCCTGGCCGCTGGGACCGAACTCGTATGCGCTCCGTTGGATGAAGACCTCGTCGTTCTGCGTCGGAAGATCCGCGATCTTCGCGGGTTCGACTGTGATCACAACCGGATCATCCAGGGCCTCGGCCGGGACGTTCACGGAGGCGAAGCCGTCCGCAGACATCACGACGCCGCCGGAAGGTCCGATGAGGAAGCCCCGGACGTCGATCGCGATCGTACCACTCACTCCCTCTACGGTTGCCGTGACCGTAACAGATCCCAGCTCAAGCCCGGAGACGACCCCGGCCGCGTCCACCGAAGCCACCGCTGGATCGCTGGATACCCAAGAGACCGCCCGACCCGGCAACTCATTACCCGACCCATCGTAAACGGTGGCCTGGAGTTGTAGTTGCCCCGCCACCGCGACCTCCGCCGAGTCGGCGGTGACCGTGACGGAAGTGACCGGCGCCGACTCCGATCCCTCGGGTGGTGCAGGCGGTGACGGAGCCGTCGGTCCCGAGTCTTTGCAGGCGAGGGCCAGGATGGCCACGAGGAGAAAAAGGGATGCTCGAACGGCCCGGGGGGCGCGTCGAACTCTGGGGTGCTCTACCTTGGTGACTCGCTCCCGTTTGAGGCTGCCCGCGATCGCACTCATCTTCCACCCACCCTCCCCACGTGCCAGCGAAGATCAGAAGGCCGAGACGTGTCCGTTGCATGATCCGACGAATCGGGCGAAGTCCACGGATCACGTTCCAACCCGTCGTGCATGAGGTCCGCGAAACTCGCCCACGTTTCTTCCGAATGGGGCGTTCCGTCCCTCGCAGCACCCTGTAGGCTGCAATCGCTGTACCGTTGGAGGTGCCTCGACGGAAGGCCCGTCAGCGTCTCCGTCCGTATGTCGCCAATCCGCGCATCGCGGGCGTGTGCCGGTTATGGAAACCGATGCACGGCCAGCACGGACAACGACTTGCGAAGGGGTAGGCCCTGTGCGTGGCCTTCTTTGGAGCCCGTACCGCGGAGAATGACCGGGGTGGGGATCGGCGTCGAAGACACTCCGAGGAACGCGTAGCGTCCGCAGGAGCCACCCACGACCTACGGATTAAAAGGCACCTCCGAAACAGGCCGCAACCTCGACATTATCGGAGTCTGCAAGCGAATTACCCCGATTCCGGTGGGGTCTCAAGCTGCCCAGCCCCGATTCTTCCGGGGTCTATTCGGGTGCAGATTCGGGTGCATACAACGGCCGGGGCGGCCGGGGCGGCCGGCCCGGACCGCCCTGCTGCCGGGCCACATGGAATCGAGCAGTGCAGGTGGAATCAGCCGCCCTGCAAGAACTCCGAAAACGTGAACCGATAGGCGTCCTGCCCCGCATCGTAGTCGGCTCGGAACATCGTGGGCTGCCCACCCTGGAGGCCCGGGACCGCGGGCACCGTGAGATCGAAGGAGCGCCGTTCCAGGAGGAGCGAGCGCGAGATCATCGGCTCCAAGAAGATGGGTGCCCCCTCGTAGTATCCGACGATCATCGTGCCGTCGAACGGTTCCAGGCTCTCCATCTCGGCGGTCACGAGGGCGTGCATCCCCATCTCGGGCACGCATACGCCGACCAGCGTCTCGACGCCCGTAATCTCCACCAGCTCCGGCGGCAGCTGCTCGTCTGGCAGGCTATAGCCCTCGGGCGGGTCCGACGGCTTGGACAGCTGGCTGCAGTCGATCGCGAGACGCTCCTCGGGCGAGATCAGGTAGAAGTGGAAGTCGAAGTGCGGCACCAGGTAGGTCGCGGGCGGGTGTCCCATCGGCTCCCAGTACATGGTGAGGTGGCTCAAGCCGTTCTCACGGAGTGCGGGTTCGGGCATGCCGACGACCGCGCTGGTCGTAACCGGCCACGTGAAAGGCCAATCGTCGGGTGCCCCTTCGATGCTCGCCAACGGAACGGTCGCACCCACCTCGACCACCGCGTCACCTTCCATCATGGCCCAGGTACAGACATCGGCTCCGTAGGCGTCTGCACACTCACCCGCGACTTCGGACGTCGATGTCTGAGAGGAGCATCCATATACAGCGACCGCCAACCCGGTCACCACTAATCGAGTCAGAAAACGAGACATCGTCACCTCCGGGTCGGTCCGCCAGCGTGTGAGATGCGGCAATTGAGCGTGTCCCCTCCCGCACGAAAGCGTAGGAGTACGACACGTCCCATCCACCCTGTCCTTAGATCGCTGACGAGGTTAGACGAGCCCCGTTGTGGACCGCAAGAGGTGCAGATACACAACACCAATTCTGGACAAGATGACCCGTAATCGACTCAATATCATAAGGTTATGGCCCACAATCAGATTAAGGCCTGGGAGAGAAAACACGTAGCGCAGCGGCGGCTCGATCTCAGAGCTACGCGCAGCCCCAAGAACAACCGTCGAGGCAGCAATGACCGGGGTGGGGATCGAACCCACGACCTACGGATTAAAAGGCGGTCTCGAAACACCCCCAAACCCCGGAATCTCCGGGCCATTCTTGGCTTTCACCCCGGAAGTTCCGGGGTCTGAATCCTCCTAAGCCCGGAAGTTCCGGGGTCCATTCGGGTGCAGATTCGGGTGCACTCATGCCAGAGCGGGTTTGGGTTCGCCGGTGCCGCGGAACAGGGCGCTACATTGTCGGCGGTCCTGGCCGCTCCCCTCCCCTCTCGCGCCAAAGCATCGCCGCCACGAACCCGAAGACCAGAATGACTACCACGCTTGGCCACATGGGGACGGCGGTCTCGTGGACGACGAATCCCCACCCAAAGATCAGCCGGAGTAGATGCCCCAGCGCGATCAACCCAAGAATGAGCGCGGCGATAGTTGCATACGGCTTCATCGTTAATCTCCGTTCACGGGGATGGTTCGGTGCGCTTCACGCGCCCTCCGTTATCTCACTCCGGCCACCTTCCGGCTCGGCTCCTGGGTCCGAATGAAGAAGAAGGCATCCAGGAGCTCACTCCAGGGCGCTCGCGTGGGTTTGAAGTAGACCGGGCGGGCCAGGAACGCTCGGCCGAGCCACTGGCCCGCCCCGCGCGCTTCGCGAAGGTTCACCCAGGCGAGCTCATGGCCTGCCGCAACCATCAGTTCCTCGAACTCGAATCCGGGATGCTGATCCGCGACGATGTGCTGCTGCTGCTCCTCGGGCTGCGTCACCCAGTAGGCGGCCCCCGTATACGAGGTGAACCCGATCGCGAAGCTCTCTTCACCGAGGGCTTCCCATACGCCGTGGCCCATGGCGAACTCTGGCTCCTGGCC
>JBDHAF010000265.1:0-3980 GCA_039588255.1 Gemmatimonadota bacterium
CCCGGCCCCGCCACGAAAGCCGCACTCACGGTCCGTGGCTCCCCGTCGTAGCCCGCGCTCGTTATCATGGTTGCCCGTGCCCCAGTCACGTTCCCGGCCGGGAACGTCACCGGAGGATGCGTAGCCGCGACGCCGCCGGGACGCGAGTTCGTCCCCAAGTCCTCGGAGAGATGTATGACCGAGCAGCATCTCGGACTGTTCCTGCTGCAAGTCCTTTTGCTCCTGGCCCTGGCGCGGGGGTTGGGCGAGGTGCTGCGGCGGTTTGGACATCCGCCGTTGGTCGGCGAGATCGCCGTCGGCCTGCTGCTGGGACCCACACTGCTGGGCCGTGCGTGGCCCGGACTCCAGGCCGCCCTCTTCCCTCCCGACCAGATCCAGCAGGCCATGCTGGATACCGTGGCCTGGTTCGGAGTGTTGTTTCTCCTGCTCGAGACCGGGCTCCAAGTGGACGTGTCTGCCGCGTGGCGCCAGCGCGGGCCCGCGTTGCGGGTCGGCATCATCGGCGTGCTGGTCCCCCTGGCCGTCGGCTTCGGTCTCTCGCTGGCGCTGCCCGACCGGTACCTGGCGCAACCCGGTACCCGGATCGCGTTCGCGCTCTTCCTTGGCACCACGATGGCCATCAGCGCCATGGTGATCATTGCGCGCGTGCTGCACGATCTCGACCTGGTGAAGAGCGATCTCGGGCTGGTGACGCTGTGCGGGTATGCCGTGAACGACATTCTGGCATGGGTGATCCTGAGCGTAGTGCTCGGGGTCGCGACTCCGATCGGCGTGAGCTTCGGCTCGGTAGGGCTGGCCCTGTTCTTCTCGGTGGCCTTTACGGCGTTCTGTCTCACCTGGGGGTTGGGCGGGGTGGATTGGGCCATTGCGTACCTGAACGAGCGGCTGCCTCAGCAACCCGGCGCGGTGCTGACGCTGGTGAGCTGTCTGGGCCTGGCCTGCGGCGCGGTGACCCACGCCGCCGGCCTCACGGCGCTGCTCGGCTTCTTTCTCGCGGGCATCATGGCCGGGGAATCCCGCGCGCTGAGCGAGCGCACGCGGCACGTCGTGAGCCAGATGGTGCACTCGGTGTTCGTGCCGCTCTACTTCGCCGGCATCGGCCTGCAGTACGACTTCCTGGCCGGGTTCGACTGGCTCATCGTCACCTTCGTCACGGTCGTGTCCATTGCCGCGAAGTTCGGCGGTGCCTGGCTCGGCACACTGGGCACGGCCCTCTCGCGGGACGACCGGCTCTCCGTGGGCATCGCCTTCACACCGAGCGGCGTCACCGGAATCGTCGTCGCGGACATTGCTCTCGAGCACGGCATACTCAGCACGCCGGTCTTCGTCGGCATCGTGATCTCGGCGATCGTCTCGTCGCTCCTGGTCGCGCCGTGGCTGTCCTGGTCGATCCAGCGGCGCGAGGCGGTGAACGTCCTTGCCTACTTCGTGCGGTCGGCGGCGGTACCGAACCTACGCGCCCACACGCGCTGGGAGGTGATCGACGAACTCTGTGGCGGGCTGAAGGGTCACGGCGAGATCCCCGCCGTCGAGACGTGCGTGGCTGCGGTGCGGGCGCGCGAGGAGCTACTCGGAACCGGTACGGGGGGCGGTGTCGCGATTCCACACGCGCGGTTGCCGGACCTGAGGCGGCCTGTCCTGGTATTCGGCCGCTCCACCGCAGGTGTGGACTGGGATGCGCCGGACGGCCAACCCGTGCATCTTGTGTTCCTCTTGCTCACGCCGGCGGAGGAGGACAGCCTTCAACTCCAGATCCTCGCGGCGCTGGCGCAGGGACTCGGCACCAAGCCCGCGCGCGAACGGCTGATTCAGGCCAGGACGGACGCCCAGGCTTTGGCCGCGCTGGGCAATGCACTCCGGTCGCAGACCATCGCCAGGGTGGTGCCAGCCTGAGACGATCGATGCCCGCGGGGCCGACATCCGCGTGATCGCTGTGGAAGGCGGCATCGTCCGCACCGTGGTGGACGACTGGATCGAAGGCTGGTACAAAACCCGCGCCGCCGGCACTCCAGCCTCGGGCGCGTTTCCCCCCTCACCTATGAGCGGCGGTACCATGCGGCGTGAGGGGCCTAATCCTTACCCGTCCGCGAAACGGGGGGAACTCCAGTGGCTGAGCTCCGAGCTGACTTCGATAGACGGTTCGCGCAGTTGGATGCCAAAATCGACCAGCGAGTTGCCGAGCTTCGGGCTGAGTTCGGTCGACAGTTTGCCGAATTGGACGCCAAGCTGGAGCGGCGGAGCGCCGAGATGGTGAAGTGGATGTTCTACTTCTGACTTGGCACTGTCGTGCCGCTGGGCGGACTCATCCTTGGACTGATCGTGGCGTTGCACTGAGTTGGTGGGTGGCCGGCCGACTGCCACTCTCCCGCTCTGCTTCCACCCTTCGCGTCGGTACCCAATCATCCGAGTTCATCCGCGCCCGGATTCCCGAGGCTGAAGCCTCGGCTCGGCGCGCTCGACTTCGCCACGTCGCCCCTATCCTGCCCGACCCCCGTCTGCGTAGATCCGCCGATGTCTGCGTTCATCCGCGGCATTGCTTCAGCACGCTCCGCGGAGCGCCGAGCGAGCGTTTCAACGCCCGGTTATCTGCCCCCCATGCCCCCCCACCCAATGTCCCAATTCCCGCACTCAGTGCCCCAATCTTGCGCTACCGAGCCCGCCGCCGGGGTTGCACACTGTAATTGACCGGATCACGCGATCCTACCCCAGGAGGCACCATGCTCAAGCCTCTCACCCTCATTTGCTCTCTCTCACTACTCGCGGCCTCGGCTCACGCGCAGGATTGGCGTGAGAAGCTCGGCGCGGATCTCGTGACCATCAGAGACGGCAAGATGGTCTACCAGGAGTTCGGTGTGGCCAAGATCGAGTTCGCCGGGTACGAGCCCAGCCAGTTTCAGTTGAAGCTCTACAGCGAGGCACCTCAGGCTGGGGCGATCAGTCGCGACAACTTCGTGGGGCTCTCGGCCAGCTTCTTCACACTCATCATGGTGGAGTCGTTGGCGCAGGCGTATGACGTCACCGCCGCGGCGTTTCTCGAGGCGTTCAACACCCCCAGTTTTCGTACGACCAGCGGGGTCAAGGCGCGTCCGGCGGCGCCTGCTGCCCGGCCAACGCGACCGCGACGTTCGAGTTGCTCGGCCTGACCTGCTTGCAAGCGGCGCGACTGCGCCGCTTTGTCGTGGGACCTGTGGCCTTGCGGCTGCCGGTAATCTCAAATCTGAAATCATCCACGCGGCCTCTACCTCGGCGGTCCTCCTGTGAACGAAAGCCGCTCTGACCGGAATGCGAGATCGAGCAGCAGCGAAGCGGCGAGTTCGCCCACATGGACCATCCCTTCCGTGTCGATGAGCGCCGTCTCATCTGTCGGTTGATGATATTGCTCGTGCAATCCCGTGTGCAGGAACAGCACGGGCCTCGCATGCTCAAAGAAGCACCAGTGGTCGCTGCTTGCGACGAGACCGCTCGGGTAGCTGAGTGGTAGTGATGGGGTGTTCGCATCGGCGACGAGAACGGCCCAGTCGGTCGATGATGAAGTCCCGAAGAGAACAAGCGCGCCATTACGTAGCCGGCCCACCATGTCGAAGTTGACCATCGCCACGACGTTGTCCATCGGAACCGTCGGTTGCGCGCAGAAGTGCCTGGACCCTACGAGCCCGACTTCTTCGGCGCCGTAGGCCTGAAACATCATCGACCGACGAGCGTGCGTGCCTCCACCGGCGGCGAACCGGTCGCTCAATACCCGAGCGATCTCCAGGAGGAGCGCGGTCCCGGACCCGTTGTCGTCGGCGCCGTTATAGATCGAGTCCGCTCCTGCAGGCGGGCCAATGCCCACATGGTCGTAGTGTGCGCCGACGATGAGCCATTGTCCGGCCAGCGCGCCCTCACCAGGAATCATCCCTAACACGTTTTGCGACCGAAGTCCGGTTCGACCGTCTACTGGGAATGGGATCGGAAACGTCTGGAGGTATCCTGGGACTGCC
>JBDHAF010000266.1:0-3935 GCA_039588255.1 Gemmatimonadota bacterium
CGTGAGGGCTTCCAACTCCACGGGCGCGGGCTCCGTCACGACCGTCACCCGCGTCACCTGCGCGGCCCGTATGCGGACCTGACTCAGCACCGCCGTGCGATAGCCGAGCGCGCTTGCGGTGATGTCGTAGACCCCGGGCTTGATGAAGCCGATACGAAAGTACCCGTCCTCGTCAGCGATGGCCCGGCCCGGGTACGATCCGTCGGCCTGGGCGATGCGCACGTCCGCGATCGCGACCGAGTTCCCGCTCTCGTCCTCTACCCTCCCTTCCAGGATGCCCGTCTCATCGGTCTGCGCGGCGAGGGGTGCTACGATCCAGATAGACAGCATGAGCAGTGCAGTGGCGACGCGTTTCATACCAGCCCTCCCGGTTCAGCCGGATGATCGCCTGTGCTGCGGGCACATATGTCGTTGAGGAATGCACGATGAGGCCTGCGCGGCCGCAAAGCAAGGGTGAGGCCGCCGGCCCCGGACGCCTGGCCGAGGCGCGGTCAGTCGGTCCACGCCGCGCGCCCGAATGCCAAGCGAGAGCGCGCTCGCGCGATCTCGCGAGAGGCCAGCCTGAGGACTCTCACCTCCCAGTCACTTCCCGGTTCGTTTTCGCTCCCCGGTTACTCAGCGCCGTGCCCGGCGCACCAAAGAAAGGAGGGGCGGCTCGCTACTCAGCCGCCCCTCCCTTGTTTGTCTCGTCTCAAGAACTCTTCGGCCTGATACTAAACTTGCCCGACTCACCCGTGCTGTCCAAGTAGTCCGGCGCGGACGCCGTCGCGCGCCACCTGTAGGCCCCTGGCTTCGTGATGCACAGGTTGGTGAAGGTGGCGATGCCAAACTCATCAGTTTCTGCCAGCGCGGGATCGAATGGCTCGATCTCAGCCGGCGTCCCGTTGTTGTTGAAAGCCTGTAGGGAGACATCGATCCCGTCCCCTACCGCCGTGCCGTCGGCCTCTCTGACCTGAACCACCACGTCGCCCAGTGTACCGTTAGAGTCGCAGACGCTTCCTCTCTTATCGAATTGACCGAATTCGACAAGGAAGATGAGGACGCCGTTAGCGGTGAAGGTCACGTTTACCGGCGTCGGCGAGAGTCGATCGATACCGGAGATCTCCCCGTCACCCTCATCGTCCCCCATGATCGGGCGAGTCGGGTAGGCGACGTAGCCGAGACCACCCGCCGTTAGGGTGTGCGTGCCGGTCTCGTTTAGAGTCCACGACCCGCCAGCGGTCCCGTTCGCCGGATCGAGCTGGTTATCGGGATCACCGAAGGTCGGCAAACGCGTGGTACCCGTGGAGCCGTTGAAGTTGCTTCCGCTACTACCCGGTGTGAAATTCACCCAGGAAAGCATGACCGGGAAGCCATCCACATCCCTCACTAGGACGGATACCGGGTTGGGCTGCCCGATCGCCACGTCGCCGAGATTCACGTTGATGTTGTCATCGGGGTCGCTGATGGATGCCGGCATCCCGACGACGATGCGCTCGGAACGTCCGCCTCCGCCGACTCCATAATGCCGGACGGCCACGCTGGCGTAGAGGGGCTGCGGGGCAATCGGCGCTACTATCCGTCGCAGCAGCCCCCGCGCGAACCTTGTGAACGGATTCGAGTCCAGGCTGGATAGCGCCAGACAGTTCAGGGCGGGAACGAGCCTATAGTCTAGAACAAAGACTTCCCCGTCCTCCTGGTCGAGAACGCGTGCATCGGGCAGTTGACCGACCTCGTCGATCATCAGGCCATCGTGCTGGGGGCAAAAGGCAAACGTTAACGTGGCATCCTCCTCAAAGAACAGCTCTATTTCGGGGGGGGAGAATGTCAGTTTCAGGCAATCCGGATACTGCGCCAGATCGACGGGGACGCCGCCGATACTGACGCACGATTCCCCGGGCCCGAGGGTAACCTTTTCGACCAGCGCTATAACTTTCGTCCCATCTTTCAGGGTACCGGCCTCGACGAAGAGCCCGTTCCTATAGTCGTTACCTATCAAGCTGGAGGTACCCTCGGTGAGCGTTCCGATCGCGCAACCAGGGAATTCATAGGTGCCGGGGCCGACTGGGTTATTAGGATCGCCGAAGCAGCCGGCCTTTTCTTCGATGCGAAACTTGAGGGCCTCTGTCTCGGTCAGGCCGATCCCCTTCGTGTCGTCGCGCTGGTGTCCGGATCCGCCGATCTCGTAGTCGCGGTAGCCCAGATACCTTAGCACGATCTCGTCCGACCTGCCGAATTGGACGAAGACCCGCACGAAGTCGGTGTCCTCGAGCGGACCACAGTCCGGCTCCGCACCGAGCGCGGGCGTCCAACCGACGTGGAAATGGTCGCTGAACCCGTCGATCTCTGCTGGATCGAAGCGGTCGATTACGCAAACCAAGTCCGGCGGCGGCCCAGCATCGGGATCACTGCTCAGCAGCCAGACCTCGACCGTGGGTTGTGCCGTGTGGTCGAACTCTCCGTTGAAGTCTCTCTGCTTAGGTCCGCGCACGACCGGGTCAAGCCAGAAAAAGTGCGGGTTGCCTGTGCTTCTTGTGTGGAGGGCATCGGAGATGGCCGCTTGAGGGGTTCCCACCGACGGTGGCGACGTCGGCTCAGGCTGGTCCTGGCAGGCGACGAACAGGCTGGCGACAACCAGGCCCGCGCCCAGCGAGGATAAGCTAAAGCGTTTCATGGGTCCACTCCCTATTTGGGCGCTGCGGAGTGGCCGTCTCCCGGTCGCAGGGAGGAGATCTGCGGCCAGCTTCCGGACGCGTTGCTTGACATGGCGGGGCGACTGACGCCTCTAGTTACCCTGCTTCGGCCCGCAAGCCCTGCCCGAGGCGAGGCGTGGCTGCGGTCATCTGGTCTCCGTTAGCAGTGCCTTATATCTAGGGTCATCCTGCAAGCCCCGCCACCACCAATGCACATCCTCGCTTTCTTCCTCCCGATGGTGTGGATTGGATATCATGTAAGAGCGCAACAACCGTAGGGCTTCGTCCGTGTCGCCCAGCAACGTCCGGATGAACGCCTCCTGGGTGACGAGCCTGCGATCAGGGTCGACCTCCAGGTCGCCTCGCGAACGCACAAGTACGTTCCGCGCGCTGTCTGCTAGGCCAGCCCGCGCGAGGGCGGCCGCAACCAGCATCTGTCCGCTGCGGCGAAGGAATTCCAAGTTCTGTTCCGGTGTCAGCTCGACCAGCTCGTCTAGCAAAAGCCATGCCCGCTCAACGTCCGGCTCGACCGCCCTGGTCGTGAAAAGCCAGAGCTGGCATAACACGAAGCCGTTATCGGTCGGGAAGCGGCGCCCTCCTTCGTCACACCAACGCTTGGCCTCGCCGAAGTTCTCGCGGTCGTACGACATCTGAAAGAGCCGCCAGAGAAGGTCCTCGGTGTCGCGCAGATAGGCATCGGCCTCAAAGGCGCGTAATGCGGCCAGGTTCGCGTCCAAAAAGTTGTAGGAAAAATACAACACCCTGCTGAGCGTGTTGAACGCGCTGGCAAGTGTGGGGTCCGCCGCAACCGCAGCCTCCAAGTCCTCTCTCGCGCCGCCCAGGACCCTGTCGGTCTCTTCCGCCTCCGGCTCGGGGCCATAGAACCAGCTGGCGAAGCGCAGCGCGCCCCGGAGCTCCAGTGCCCTCGGATCGTCAGCGTCGAGCCTTAGGGCCCGTTCGGCGTGGGTCAATCCCAGATCCACCCATTCATCCTGTTCCGCAGGGTCCTGGGCAAGTTCCGCTCGGCTGTGCAAGATCCAGCCGCGCAACACGATGGGCTCGACCCACTGTGGGTCCGCGGCCTCGGCGAGCTGCAGGACCGAATCCGCTCGTTCGTACGCGTCAATGGCGGCGTCAACATCGTCGCGCTCCAACTCTTCCGCGTCCTTGCGGAGTCGTTCGGCACGCTGCACCAGCGCCCACGCCTCTACGCTCGACGTCTCCGCACGGTGTTCTCGCAGCCGGATCTCCTCACCCAGCTGC
>JBDHAF010000267.1:0-4157 GCA_039588255.1 Gemmatimonadota bacterium
CCTCGCGGCCAACCAGGCCGCGGAAACAAAACAAGCCAACCCCGTCTCGGCAGGAGTCTAAGCCATGCCCAACAGAATCCCCCTCGGGTACGACATCAGTGGAGTCACAGGCCAGCTCGCGCCGTTCGGCACTGGCGATCGAGCCGTGGGCCCAGACGGGAACCCGCTCCCGGGCACCACCGGGCCGACCGGCCCCACCTCGCCGTTCACCGGACCCACCGGCCCGACCGGTCCAGACGGCACCGGGCCGACGGGCGACACTGGCCCGAGCGGCCCGAGCGGTGCCTCGGGCGAGACTGGGGTCGGCGACACTGGCCCGAGCGGCCCGAGCGGTGCCTCGGGCGAGACTGGGGTCGAGGGAGACACCGGCACCACGGGCCCGCTCGGGCCCACAGGGCCTGGCGGTATCACGGGCCCCGTTGGGCCGACGGGCGACACTGGCACGGGTGCAACGGGCGGCACAGGCGACCTGGGCCCGACCGGCCCGACTGGCCCGACTGGCGAGCCGGGGTTGACTGGGCCCGCCGCGGCGACGTGGATCTGGACGTACGAGGGAGCTGGGCTCGTTGCTGCGGCAGCACCGGCCACCCTGGTCCCCGTCCTGGGCGGAGGAATAGCCGCGCCGCTCAACCCATTCCAGTACGTGACCCCAGCCACTCCCCCCGCAGGGATCCTGGCTGCAGGTGTGCTCGTCTCTGCAGGCACCGCAGCGTTGCCCATGGTTTTCGAGATCCTGGTGAATGGCGTAGTCGTCCCAGGAGTGACGTTCACCGTCACGCCGGCGGCCATTCCGAGCGCTGGCCTCGTGGGAGCCGTTCTCCCAGCTCCGGTCCCGATCGTTGCGGGGGACCTCGTCTCGATCAACCTCACGACAGCCCCGCCGGCGCCGGCCGTCGAGTGCCGGGTCTGCCTCTTCGTGGGCTAGGAGTAGTTCGTGACGAACAGGAATCCACTCGCCTACAAGGTGCCTGGCCCTGGGCTCGGCCCCCTCGCGACAGGCGATCGGCTTGTCGACCCAGCCGGGAACCTTCTTGCCGCTGGACCGACCGGCCCTGGAGGGATCACAGGTCCCACGGGTCCATCCGGCGACCCGGTAACCGGAGGTCCAACAGGCCCCGCGGGAGCCACGGGGCCAAGCGGTCCGAGCGGAACGGACGTCGTCCTCACAGAGACGGTCCTCTCTGCGCAGGGCGTGGTTCCAGGGTCAGCGACCCTGAGCTTCAACGTGCTTGGCGGAACGCTGGCGAACGACGGCGACACGCTGAGGATCACCGCTCAGGGGATCTACGACGGCGAGAACTTCCCTGGGAACCAGTTCGGGTTCTCATTCGGGGGAACCACCCTAGGGCTCGAGATTTTGGGTGGAATCAACGGCAGCCTTGAGGCGTACATTACGAGGACCGCGGCTGGGTCCATCAGGTGGCATGCAGAGTGGCGCGGTGACGCCGCGTCCGGGGCCTGCGACGGCGGAACGCTGGCGGTGACCTTGGCCTCGGACCAATCCCTGGTGGTTGGGTACTTGCTCGGGACGAACAACGACACCGTGAGTCTCCTCGTAGAGAAGATCGGGTAGACCATGACCTTCCGAAACCCTGCAGGGTACGACGTCAGCGGAGTCACCAGCCCACAGCTCGGCCCCTTCGAAACTGGGGACGTCCTCGTAGGACCGGACGGGCTGCCTCTCGGAGGAGCTGGACCGACCGGGCCGACAGGGCCGACAGGAGCCATCACCGGCCCCGCCGGGCCAGTAACCGGCGGGGTGACTGGGGGGACGGGGCCCAGTGGGGCAACGGGTCCAACGGGCTTCTCCCCCACTCAGCACTACACGGTCCTTTCCCAGCAGTTCGTTCCGGCATTCTCCCTGTCCTACGTCATGCCCGCGAACACCTTGGTCACGTCGGCCGGGGAGGCGATAAGGATCACGGCCTGGGGCCAGGAGCTTGACGGGGGAACGAACGGATTCCAGGTCCGCATCGGGAGCACGGTCCTGATGGGCGCCATACCGCCCGCGTCGGCCTACGCGAAGATCTCAGCAATCTTCTACTACAACAGCGGCTCGGTTATCACCCAGATGTCGACCTTCACCTGCGGGGTGGCGGCCGGGTTCAGCACCCGCTGCCAAACGCAATGGCAGCAGCCATCCGTGACCCTGAGTAGCCCGCAAACCATCACGGCGAGATGGGTGTCGGTAGCCAGTTCGCTAACGAACTACCTCCTCGTAGAGAAGCTGGACGTCGTCTAATGGCAGATCGCATTCCAGTCGGCTACGACATTAGCGGTGTCACGAGCCCGCAGTTCGGCCCCTTCCACACCGGAGACGTGCTCGTGGGGCCAGACGGGCTCCCGCTCCTAGGGTCAACAGGTTTCACAGGACCTACGGGCCCCACAGGAGACGATGGACCGACCGGGCCCGCCGCGACCGGATCTCCGACAGGCCCGGTCGGGGATACGGGCCCGGTCGGCCCTTCCGGGGCCTCGGGAGCTGACCCGACCTCAGGAGCTCTTCAGATCCTGCACATCTTCAACGGCCCGAACACGTCACGCAGCTTCACCGTTCCGGGTGGTACCCTCGCGGTGAATGGCGCCAGCCTGAGAGTCAGGGCCCGCGCTCGCATGGACAACACCTCGCGCAATTACAGGATCCACTTTGGCGGGACCCAGCTCGACCAAAGCCTCGGAGGCGGTCCCAGCGCCACCGAGTGCATGGCCATCTACTGCGTGATCACCCGGATCTCGGCCAGCTCTGTTCGGTGGTCCGCTGTATTCACCCGAGACAATGTGTCGGACAGCCTCAACAGCGGGCTCTTGGCCAAAGACCTCACACTCGACCAGGCCGTACTCGTGGACATTAGCGCCGCTGGCGGATCCGCCCAGTACTGGCACTTCGCGGTCGAGCTGATCACTCCGTAGGAGGCCGCTTGAACATTCTCTCCCTCGACGGCGGCGGAATACGTGGCGTGGTCACCGCGCGCCTCCTCGAGAGGATCGAGAAGGCCTGCCCAGGGTTCATGGATCACGTCGACGTGATCGCCGGCGCGAGCACGGGAGGGATACAGGCCCTCAAGCTCGCGTCGGGCGGGAAGATCAGCGAGCTGACCGGGCTCTACGAAAAGAGGGGTCGGGACATCTTCCGGCCGCGCGACATGCTCGACGTGATCCCCAACAGCCTGCGCGTGATCCTGCTCGTCCTCGCACTAGGAGTCGCCGGCGTCCTCCTGGCCCTCGGGTTCAAGCTCGCTGCCCTGATCACGCTCTCCTGCTTCCTTTCTGGCGTGGTCCTCCTGAACCTCGCCGCCAAGCTGGACGAGCTGTTCCGGGCCGACTACTCGGCCGCCCATTTCGAGCAGGTCCTCAAGGACGAGCTCGGCACCGATAAGGTCCTGCGCGACTGCGACAAGATCGTCATCATTCCCACATTCGACATGCGCGAGTGGAACACCAAGTTCTTCGACAACTTCCCCGGTGACGAGAGAGACTTGGACCAGAAGCTCTGGGAGATCGCGCGCTGCACCAGCGCGGCGCCCACCTACTGGGAGTCGCACCAGTGGTGCCTCGACGGCGGCCTCTTCGCCAACAACCCGAGTGATTCGGCGATCGCTGCATGTCTGCGCCACCTCCGCAAGAAGCACCTCGCCGAGGACCAGGACCTCAACGACCCGGACGCGCTCGCCGCCATGAAGGACAACGTCGAGATCCTGGTCGGCGCCCCGGTCGATCTCGCCGACGTCGCCCAGATCGTGGCGACTATCCGGTCCCTGGGGAAGATCACGGTCATTAGCCTGGGAACGGGTGCAGTGCCTCACGCGGCGCCCAAGAAGCCGCGGTACGACGCCGGAATCCTGCAAGTGATCCCCATGCTGCTGAACGTGGTCATGGACGGCGGCGTCAAAGCGAGCTCGTTCCGCTCTGGCCAGGGGATCAACGGTCGCCACGTACGAATCCAGCCAAAGCTGCCCACGGTCGTGGACCTGGCGGCCGTCGAGGCGATCCCAGAGCTGATCCAGATCGCCGATCTGACGGACATTGAGCCAGCGGTCAAGCTGATCCAAGAGCGCTGGGTTCCCAAGGCAGCCTAGCCATTGGACGGATAGGCCACCTCACGCGAGAATGCGTAGAGAGGTCTTTCCATGGCGATCACAATGTCCGAGCTCTCTGGG
>JBDHAF010000268.1:0-6235 GCA_039588255.1 Gemmatimonadota bacterium
TGCGACCTCAACTACCTGGGGAACGGCAATGGTGATGCGGGGCTGAATGGCGCGCCCGAGTTCGCGATGTCCAACTCGTTCGGGTTTGGGGGGGTGAATGCGGTGGTGGTGATGAAGCGGGGGTGAGAAAGGGCGGCCCCGAAGGAGCCGCCCTTTGCTGCTACTGTTACTCCGTGCCGATTACTGCGGTACCGGCAGCTTCACGGCCTTTCCGTTGATGATCACCGTCGGACCTTCGAGTGCGCCCGCGGTGGCGGGTCCTCGCAGCATCGGGACCGTCGGTGGCCGTGTACTGAAGCCGGCCGGTGGTGCGCCGATCTCCTCACCGCAGGTGCCTCCGGTACCAGCAATCGGACCAGTGGCGAAGGGTGTGTAGACGTCTGCGGTGATGCTTACCCCCACAGCGGTGGGTCCGGCCGCGCTGCCCCACCAGTTGCAGGTGAGATCGAGGTTGCCCAAACCGTCGATCGCAAATTGATACCCGGTGACGTCGCTCTCGGTGATGAACCCGACGCTGCCGGGAAGATCTTCGATGCCCGTGTGCACCGTTGTGATGAAGTTGTCGCTGCCAGCTACCTCAGCCGTGTCGGTCTGAATGCCCACAGCTGCGTTGGTCACGGTGTTGCCGGACAGCGTGGTCGCGTTCCCCGGTCCGGGTGACCCGAGCGCCACGAGCCCGATCCGGATGCCGGCCTGGAATGGGTAGCTCGCCCGGTCGGTCAAGTCCGCGCCGTTACCTACGCCCGTGACAGTGTTGTCCTGAATGACCATCGGACCGTCGTCACCGACAATGCCCCAGCGCGCGCTGCTACCGAAGTTCACGCTCACGTAGTTGTCGATGATCTCCACCGTCGCGCCATTCAGGTTGACGGTGCGGATGCAACCGTTGAGACCGCAGTCGGTCACCGTGTTGCCTTCGACCCGGCCCGTGGCGCCGGTCTGGTACTGGATACCGCTGAACGAGAAGCCACTGAACTCGCTGCTCAGCACATCGAAGTCGGTGTTGATGGCAAACGTCCCCACCGTTCCCAGATTCGGGGGGGCGCTGACAAATGTAGAGGCCTGGACTGTTACGTTGGCACCCTCCTCGGTGCTCCCCTGGGCGGTGACTCCTGACGTTCCGGATACCTCGAACCTCGCGTTGTCCACGACCACCTGGTCGTAAGTGCCCTGGGACCAGATGCTGTAGGTGCCGGCACCCACGAACTCGAGGTTCTCGAACCGCACCTCGCCCGAGGGCACCGCATTCACGATGAAGCTGAACGCCGAGCCGTCGGCATCGATCGTCGGGCTTCCCTCGTCACTGCTGGTGAACGTCACGGGCTGGTCCACCACGAGACGCTGCACCACGTGCGGCGTGCCGTCGTCCGCGATGTCCACGGTCCCGCCCGGCTCCACCAGGAACAGCGCCTCGGCGACCGAGCGCACCTCGCCGGGCGTGACGCAATCGGCGCTGTGCGTCACATACACCGACGCCAGGGAGTTCGCCGGGCCGAAGCCACAGAAGTCGCTGGCCGACGCGATGAAGCTGATGTTGGTGGTCGGAAGCGGTCCTTCCGTTGTGGGGAGGCCACTCAACCCAACCGCCGTTGCCGTTAGTATGTTCTCGCCCTCGGCCGGACCGAGCGTCCAGGAATCAACGCGTCCGATCCCGTCAGGTCCGGTGGTGACCGTCATGGGAACGACGGCGCCGCCACCTAGCTGTACCTCGAACGTCATGGTGGCGTTCTCGACCGGGTCGTCGTTGTCGTCGGTAACGATGACCGCGGGATCAACTGGGACCGGCTGGCCTTTGCCGGCGTTCTGGTTGTTGCCTTCCAGGAGCGCCCACTTGGCGGGGAGCGCCCAACCGAAGTCGCTGGCCTCGCCGCTGCGGCCACCGAGTCCTTCGTGCCGTACAGCAGCCGACGCGTGCAGCGGCTCGGGGCTGAACACGCTGGCCACGCGCTGCCACGTGGACTGGGCGAAGTTGCCCAGCCAGCTCTTCTCCGCGTTCGAGGCCACGAAGTCGGTGCACTCCAGGAAGCCGGCCGCGACCCGCGGCAGAGCCTCCGGAACGGGCTCCGCAGCGTCCGGGTCATACCGGTGCAGCTGGAGCAGCGCCTCCTGCTCGGGGCTCAGCATCGCGTGATCGACGCACACCCCGATGTCGATGAACTGCTGCGGAGCGATCTCAGTGCCCTCCGGGAAGATCTCGACCTGGTAGCAGCCCTCGAACTGTGGCAGGTCGATGGGGAGGCAGCGCTCCCGCTCCTCGGGGATCAGAATCCGGCTCACGGTGATGACAGCCGTCTCTGTACCATTCTCCTGGGCGGGTGCGCGTGCGGGACTACCGGCGGGAGCAGCGCCTCCGCCGCCGCCGCCGCCGATGACGAGTGCGCCCGCCGGGATGAGGACGCCGGCCTGGGGATCGCCCTGCTCGTTCTCGGCCGTGACCGTCTCCTCCTCAGGATTCGTGAACGTCCCCTCGGGGGTTTCCTCCAGGGTCACGACCTCTTCGCCGCACTGCTGCCCCTCCGCACAGCCGGTGAACTCGCCGCCGCTTGCTGCGTAGGAGATGGCCCCCTGCTCGATGCGGAAGGGGATCGGCAGCGCACCGCGACTCCGTTCCTTCACGGGAATGAACTCGTCCCGGTCGTGGATCAGCACCTTGAGCCACTGCCAGAAGTTGCGTACCACCTTGACATCTGCGTGTCCCAGCTCGAACCCGTTTACGAGCACCCGGATGCGGTAGATCTTGCCGGCCTCGAGCCCCGAGCGCCGTGTCTTCCAGATGACCATGTAAAACTCGTGCTTCAGCTTGATCCTGATATGCGGATCCGCCTCTGGGTCGGTCGTGAACGTTTCGACTATCTCCACGCAGGGATTGTCGGCGCCCTCCTCCCACTCACAGATCTTCACGATAGGCTCGAGATCCGGATTGAACGTACCGTTCACCTCCGGGAAGCCCCTCACAATGGGTGGCAGGAAGAAGAAGTTGGGGTTGCCGACTTCCCCGGCAGGGCCGTGCGCGCCATCCAGGATCTCGACCAAGGGTTGGTCGGACTCAGGCGCAGCCTCGGGGGTGGTCGGGTGATCCTGGCAGGCCGCAAAGGCGAGCGCCGCCAGGAGGACCAGGGGGACGCGTTTCATCGTCCGGTCTCTCCTTGGCCTGGCGGGCGCAGTGCCAGGGCCGCAGAATGAATTGTAGTGGTGCCTATCCTGCCGCTGTGGTCACGGCGTGTCAAGATGGTTTTGCGCGTCGTTTCATGCAGCGCTTTCAGGCTGGGTCAAAATGAACCAGAACGGGCCGCAGATGATGTTGAAGTAGGGGCAGGACCCGGTGGGTGACGGCCCAACTCCAATTGGAGGTCACATGAAACGGTTCGTCGCTTACCTGGTGTTGTTCTCGTGCCTCACAGTCACCCCGGGGTTGGCCCAGGCGCCGGAGTCCGAGACCACCGAGATTGCAGACGGTGTGTACCAGTTCCGCTTCCGTAACCACAACGGGTTCTTCGTGGTGACGGATAAGGGGATCATTGCGGTCGATCCGATCTCGACCGCGGCGGCGGAGCACTTCGCAGCCGCAATGAAGGCTGCTGCACCTGGGAAACCGCTGCTCGCGATCGTCTACAGTCACGACCACGCCGATCACGCCACCGGTGCGGGGGTGTTGCGGAGCGCATTCGACAGTGATGCGCCGGTGATCGCGCAGGAGAAGGCGTACGCGAAGATCGCTGACGCCGATGATGCCGACCGGCCGCCGCCCGACGTCACACTGACCAAGCAGATGACGCTGCATTTCGGCGAACGTCCGGTCGAGCTGCACTATCTCGGTCCCAGCCACAGCGACAACATGCTGGTGACCTACGTGCCGGACGTGGAGGTCGCGTTCGCTGTGGACTTCGTGTCCAACGACCGCATGGGGTATCGTTCGGCCACGGGCCGCCGGGTGACCGTGCGTCGGTGATGCGACAGATCGAGTACTACCGCAACCTGCGCAGCGCCGTGGCCGAGGCCGTGGAGCGGGGGTGGACCGAGGACGAAGCCGCCGAACGCGTGCGCCTCCCGGCGTATGAGGACTGGGGTCAGTACGAGCAGTGGTTCCCGCTCAACGTGCGGGCGATCTATCGATGGTTGGTGAGCGAGGCTGGGTGAGAGGCAACAAGGGGGGGGCGGCTCGAGTACGAGCCGCCCCCACGCTGCCGCTGGCAGTTACCAGACTAGTTGTTCTTGCGCGGCGGCCTGACGTTGAACTTCCGTGACTCGAAGTCGCCGTTCGCCACCAACCGATAGGCTCCGGTCTTGTTTATCTGCGCGCCGATCTCGGTCTCGGAGTCCCAGAATGGGAAACATCCATCACCTAGGGTGATCCACGACTTCGGTGGAAGGTTCGTCAATTCAACCGGATCGCCGTTGTTCTTGACCGCCACCAGGCTCGTGATTTCAACGCCGGCAGTCGCCGGATCGGTGCACACACTGAAATTGCCGAGCGTGGCTACTCCGGACTCTGCATCTATGTAGATGTCCCCATTCGGCGGATCGGGATAGAACACCAGCGGCACGGTCACCGTTACCTTGAACACGATCTCGAATGGCACGGGGCTGACGTTGTCCCTTTCATCCAGACCATCGTCCGCGTCTCCGGTCACCGGCGGAGTCGCGTACCCAACGCCATAGGCTGTCAGCTCGCGGTCGCCCGGAGTCTTTAGCGTCCACACGCCGCTTGCCACGCCGTTTACATCGGAGTTGTTGTTGTTCTCGTCGCCTACCACACCTGTAGTCACGACCGAAACCGGGCCGGCGCTCCCGTTGAACAGATCGGCGTCCTCGGGCTGGAACCACACGGTGGAGCCCATCACGGGGAATCCGGTGACGTCCTCAACGACGGCCTTGACGGCGAGTTCGGTGCCCAGGGGCCAGGTGCCCAGGTCCGTGACCCCTCCGTAGTGGAGGAGGGACGCCGGCATCCCGAAGCCGAGGGTGCTGGCCTCGCCTCGCCCACCCAGGCCTTCATGTCGCACCGTCAACGCGTTGGCAACGAGCGGTGGCGGGGCGATGGGAAGTCCCAGTCTCTCCAGTGTGTTCCGCGCGAAGTTCACGAACGGGTTGCCGAGACTCGTCAGCTCAGCATCGGGGCACGGAGCGATGACATCCAGTACGAGATCCATCACGTGCACCGTGCTGCGGTCGTCCGACATACGATAGAGCCTGGCGCTCTCGACCTGAGTATAGGGCGTCGCCACGACCAGGTCGTCTATCATCTTGCCCGCGTGATCGAGACAGATACCGAACGTCTGGAGCCCAGTGAACCCAGCGTCGCTGGGGAACGTGGTGACCTTGTAGCAGTCCGGATACTGGGCGAGGTCGATCGACGTGAAC
Source organism: Gemmatimonadota bacterium (assembly GCA_039588255.1). Lineage (GTDB taxonomy): Bacteria > Gemmatimonadota > Gemmatimonadetes > Gemmatimonadales > GWC2-71-9 > B3T1B10. The sequence goes on from JBDHAF010000268.1 coordinate 5,362, forward strand.
TCCGTGCCATCATCGAACCCGATGCACTCGCCACCTGTCACCAGCTCCAACTTCAGTGCGACGGTTTCGCCGCTGGGGAGCTGCCCCGCATTGGCGATGAACACGGCCTCACCCCCGCCCGTAAGCAGGGTCGCTCCGTCCCCGGTCACCGTGCCCAGCACGCAATCGTTGATCAGGCTGCTGCCCTCGTAGCAACCTGCGTTAGTGCCGATCCAGAACTTGATCTGCTCCTTGCTTCCCGGGCTGATCCCCTTGAACCGTGACCTCGCCTTGCCCTTGCCCCCGATCTCCACGTCGCGGTAGCCGAGCTCGCGCAGCACGATCTCGCCGGGCTCCGTGCTGCCGAACAGCACGAAGATGCGGTACTTCCCCTCGTCCTCACCGCTCGTATCCCAGTCCACGTGAAAGTGCGTGCTGGACTGGTCGATCAGGTTGTCGCGGGTAAACCGTGCGACCGCATCGTCACCACACAGTGGATCGCCGCCGTTGTACGGACAGATCTCCACCGTCGGCCACGCCATGGGGTCGAAGTTGAGTGGGAGGGTCGGTGTTGGGACCAGCGGTGGCAGGAAGAAGAACTCAGGGTTCCCGTCGTTCGCACCATCCATGACGTCCGCCAGCGGCGCACCCGGCGGCGTCAGGGTCTGTGACTGGTCGTCGCACGCCGCGGCGAAGGCCGCGACGGCCAGGAGGACAACTACTCGCTTCATAATCAGGCTCCTAATTGCGGGGCGCGGCGCGACCAGGGCCTTCCACTGGCGGCGCACAGTCTGTGACGTAGGTGAGGTTTATGCACTTCTTGTGCCAACCTGTCAAGTGTTGTTACGCGACCGTTGCGCGGTCGCAGCACCTGATTGGGCCGATATGAACCAGA
>JBDHAF010000269.1:0-3850 GCA_039588255.1 Gemmatimonadota bacterium
AGACGCTGCCTGAGCTTCTTCAGCTCCTTGCGGGCTTCCTTCTTGTTGGAGTATCCAATCGTGTCGCCGGGGTCCTGATCGGCGAGACGCACGGTGGTCTCGGGAACGACCTTGAAGCGCTCGGTGAGACTCATCGCCACGTGCGTGGGACGGCGTCGGGTTTGGTGGCCGAGACCCCTTCCCCTTCGGCCGCGTCGAGCCTGGCGCGAATGGTCTTCAGGTCGCGGAACCCCACGAGCTTCTGCTCGTCTTCGTCCCACAGCGTCATCCACAGCGTCTTAACGCTGGGCCAGAAACGCAACTGCGTCACCTTGTGCAGCTCGGGATTCTCATCAAAACACCGCTGCAGATAGTAGTTGGGAATCCGGCTCGCCACGTGGTGAATGTGGTGCAGCCCGATATTCCCGGTGAACCACTGCAACACCTTGGGCAGCACGTAGTGCGAGCTCCCCTCCAACCCAGCCGCGTAGTAGTCCCACCGCTCACGGTACCGCCAATACGTGTCCTCGTATTGATGCTGGACATAAAAGAGGAATACGCCCAACGACCCGGAGATCACGGTGACGGGAACCTGCACCAGGAGAAAGCGATCGATCCCAATGGTGAGCCACATGATCGCCACGACGCCTAAGAGACCCAGGTTCGTGTAATGGACACTGGCCCACTCCCGCTTCCAGGAGCGTGGCGCGTCCGCGGGGTATCGATGCTTGAAGACAAACTGATATGCAGGCCCGATCACTGTCATCACCAGGGGATGGCGGTACATCCGGTACATCAGGCGCTTGGTTTTGGAGAGACCGAGGTATTCACGGACCGTGAGGGTGTCGATGTCTCCGAAGCTGCGTTGGTCGAGGTTGCCCGACGTGGCGTGGTGGATCGCGTGGGTCCTGCGCCAGTAGTGATACGGGACCAGGGTGAAGACCCCGAGAATGGACCCCAGGGTGTCGTTCGCCCGCTTCGACTTGAAGAACGCCTGGTGCCCGCAGTCGTGCTGCAGGATGAAGAGCCTCATCACCAGGAGGGCCGTGGGGACTGAGAGGGCCAGGGTGAGCCAGTAGGAGACGCTCAAACTCCAGAGCATGGCGACCCAGAGCACCACAAAGGGCACCGCCGTGTCGACGATCTGATAGATGCTCCGCCAGAGCGCGGGCTGCTTGTAGGGCGCCAGCAGCGCGTTCCAGTCAATGTCCGGGGGAAGCCGGGTCGAGGTCAATTCCACCTACCTGGTGCTCGGGTGCGGCCTAACACTGGCCAGAGCCGGCGAAAAACGCCACCCCTTGGGGGTTTCCGCCACCCTCCCTTCTCCCGTCTCCTCCCCCACCCCACTATCTTCCGGCCCAACGATGCCAAACGCCTCGCGAATCACCGCCAGGCTGCGCGCCACCGGTGCGATGGTGAGCGAACGCGGCCAGGCGTTCACCAGGAAAATCCCCTCCCTCGGCATCGATGAGAGCACACTGCTCATCGGTTTCGCTGTGGCGATCGGTGCGGCCGTGGGCCTGGCCGTCATGGCCTTCTACAAGCTCATCGACTTAGCCCAATCCATCGCCCTCTCGGCGGCGGGGAGCCTCACGGGAATCGGCAGTCTCTCCATCGCCGTGGTGGTGATCGCCGGCCTCTCCCTCACGAGACTCCTCGTCAAGCATGGGGCAAACGACTCCGACGGAGAGAACATCCCCGACGTGACCCGTGCGCTGGTGAAACGGGGCGGTCTGATCCATTCCATCCCGGTGGCCGTGAAGACCGCTGGTGCCGCCCTCGCCATCGGCACCGGTGGGAGTGTGGGCGCGGAGGGGCCCGTGGCGGTTGCCGGGGCGGCCCTCGGCTCCCGCTTTGGGAGGTTCTTCCGCTCGAGCCCGGTGCGACTCCGGGTCTTGGTGGCGTGCGGGTCCGCGGCCGGCATCTCCGCGGCATTCAACGCTCCCATCGCCGGCGTGTTCTTCTCCCTCGAGAAGGTCCTCGGCACGTTCGGCGTGAGCGCCTTCCCTCCGATTCTGGTGGCGAGCGTAATTGCCACGGCCATCTCCCGGGCCTGGCTCGGCAACGCCCCCGTGGTGGAGATCCCGGAGCAGTACGGCATCGGGTCGGCCGGAGAACTCGTGCTCTATGCCCTCCTCGGGGTCATTACCGGTGTCGTGGCCGTGTTCTACACCCGGGGCATGCACGCGGCACCGGACCTGTTGGGGCGCTTCAAGTCCACCTGGGCACAACTCCTCGCCGCCGGGAGTGTGGTGGCGATCCTCAACATCGCGTTCCGGGCAGATCTCTGGGGACAGGGGCATGAGACGGTCAACATCGGGATCATCGGCGCCCGGGAGGCATATTTCCTCATAGCCCTCGCCTTTGCGAAGCTCATCGCCACGTCGATGACCGTGGCGGTGACCCGTGTCGGCGGGGTGTTCACGCCGGCGCTGTTCATTGGCGCGACGCTGGGCGGCGGGCTCGCCAGCCTGGCGTCGGGGCTCCTTCCCGGGTTCACCATCGTCCCCGAGGCATTCGCACTCGTGGGGATGGCAGGACTGGTGGCGGGGGCCACCCACGCGCCGTTGACCGCCATCATGATCGTCTTCGAGATGACCAGCGACTATGATCTGATTCTGCCACTGATGCTGACGGGAGCCATAGCGTACATCACCGCCCGCCGACTCCACCCGCACTCGATCTATTCCGAATGGCTGGTTCGCAAAGGTGAGAAGATCGCCCACGGCCGGGATACGGCGTTGCTCGAGCGGCTCGACGTTCGCTCCTGCTACAACCCCGATCCCCACGTGATCGGCGAGACCGCCACCGTGCCGCAGATCATCCAGGCCATCGGCGCCAGCACGCAGACCGAGTTTCCCGTGGTCGATGGCGAGTTGAAGTTTCTCGGCATGTTGACGTACAGCGATCTGCGGACCGTCATCGCCGACGCGGACTCCCTCGGTGGGGTTGTCGTCGCCGGAGACCTGGCCAGCACCGAGCACGAGCGGGTGGCTCTCGACGATGACCTCCGGACCGCATTGCAGCGGCTCGGGGTACGGGGCAGCCACCACATCCCGGTGATGGCCGAACACGACGGCGAGAAGCTGGTCGGGTTGATCAGCCGGCAGGAGATCTTTGCCGCGTACGACCGGGCGCTGCTCATCGAAACCGAGGGGGCACTCTAGCTTGGTCAAACTCCCGAGTGTCCTTACATTCATCCGGTTCATGACACGGATTCCATACATCGCGAGCGTCGCTCTGATGCTCTCAGGAGCGGCAGGGTCGCTTCACGCACAATACCTCGATGCGCGCTTGGTTCCCAAGGGTGCGTTGCGCGTCGATTTTTCTCCTACCTACGCCAGCTACGACCTCCGCTTCTCCTTTGAAACCCCCGGTCTCGCGGATGGAACCGCCGAGCCCCTCGGGACGGACCTCACCGCCGACACCAGCGGGAGCAATATCTTCCCGACGCTGAATCCCGCCGAGGCTGCGTTGCGCGCGCTCACGGGGAACGACGCGTATCGCATCAACGTGGGTCGGTTCGAGACGATCCGCGACGCCGACGTACGGCACTTCCCCTTTGGCTTTGCGTTGGGCCTGTCTGACCGCCTCACGGTTCGGGTCAACCTGCCCATCGTCACGACGCGTTCCCAGGTGACGTTTACGAGTGACAGTACGGACGCCAACGTGGGGTGGAATCTCGCCAACGAGAACTATGGCGATGCCACTACGGCCGCCGAGGCGGCGGCGCTCATCAGTCAGCTCACGAACGCCATCGCTCAGGTCGACGCCCTCATCGCCGGCGGCAGCTTCGGATGCCCCACCGGTCCCGCGTGCGACCAGGCCCGGGCCAGCGTGACCCGGGCGACAGCCCTCCTCGGCAACCTGC
>JBDHAF010000270.1:0-3846 GCA_039588255.1 Gemmatimonadota bacterium
GCCGGTATGAACTCCGGCCCCGAGCTCGCTCTCTGGGCCGTTTCGGGCACCGTGACAGGTTTACTGCTGCTTGCTGCCTACGTATTCGTTCTACGGTTCGACATTACACTCGCGCCGGTCGCTGTCGCGGTAATGGTGATTCTCGGGCGGGTACCCGAGGGCTTGCACCGCGCATTTCCCGGCTCGCTGCTGGGCACGGCACTTGGCATCGTATTGATCGCCATGATTTCGTGGTGGTGGTTCAACGAGTTGCGACGTGAGCGGGCCGGCACCGGCGGACCACCATTGACGTTGCGGCCTGATTGACCAACCTAGCTCGGTGACTTCTCCTGAGGTGCGGCCGCTGGTCGGTCTCTTCTCGCTCACCGTCAGGATGAAATGAGGGCTGCGCGGATCACCGCAAGGTGCTCGTCGGTCAGACCATTCATTTCGAAGGTGCTCACCCCGGCCGCACCGGCGTTTCGACTGATGCGGATGGCGTCGGCCAGCTGCCCCGGAGTCAGATCCGGGAGGTAAAGCCCCGACCGGAGCGTTGCCCCCGAGGGTTTCACCGCCGTGACCCCTTCGGTGACCATCGCGCCGATCCACTCCAGGTCTTCGTTGTAGAAGGAGTGGTAGAGCATTGGGAAGAGCATGTCGATGGGCCACTCATCCCACGATTGACGCACCAGTCGGCGCGCCACTGACGGGCCGGGGAACACCGCCGCCCCGATCGGCTTGTCGTACGAGTGAACGGTCTCCGCCAGCTCGGTCACGAGCCTCGTGACGCCGTCCCAGCGAAACCGTACCCACGCCGGGTTCGCAGGTGGATCGTCCAACGCCATGGGGTCGACCCCGTGCTCTGCCTCGAACGCCCCACGGCACACGTCGCAATAGCAGTAGTCGAACTCGGGGTGCTCGACGTCCTGAATCAGGTTGTACTTCTCCCACAGTCCTCGTGGCAGTATCACGTCCGAGTGGCGGATGTAGTCCAGATGCACGCCGTCGACTCGCTCATCCGCCGCGACCTCCCCGATGAGCCTGTTGAGGTATTCCCGCACGGGCCCCCGGGTCGGGCAGACCCAGCGGTAATAATCCACGTACGGGGGCACATCCAGTGTCGAGTCACCGTGGCGATTCACCGTGAACCACTCGGGGTGATTCTCCATTGCCCAGCGGTCGCCATTGCGGTTCAGAACCCACAGCCAGCGGTGAAACCCGAGCCCTGCCGCGTGAGCCGCGGTCGACACGACTCCGGTGTCTCCGCCCGAGACGAGCACCGCATGGAATCCCGATTCCTTCAACTGTGTGAAGCGCGCCAGCCATTCCTCGGGTGTCCGGTCCGCGCCACCGTGCACCCACGTCCAGGCCGTGAAGTCGGCGCGTGAGGGGTCCCTGCCTCCACCACGACCCTGCAACAACGTCGTCGGGAAGAGTCCGGCACCGATGGCACCGCCGCCCAGCGTCTTGAGAAATCTCCTTCGCTTCATTCGTGGCTCCCGGAAGGTGGGGACGCCTGGAACGTCACGGCCCCCCAGCGCTCCGGCACGTGCATGTTGATGGCGCCCTGCGGCGACCACACCCAGTTGTTCTCGGGGTGGTCGCTCAAATTTACCGGCTCACGGACCTTCTGATACCGGCCGTCGACAATGCGGAGGGGCCACTGGACACGTGAGAAATTGACGCGCCAGATCTCGCCGTCGTTCGGCCGGCTGCGAGCGGTCGCCAATCTAGAGGGCACGAGGCTACTCCACGGAATCGCGATTTCCACGCTCCAGCCTCGGTCGTTGTCCGTGGGATCGTTGAGCGTACCATCCAGGTGAACCGCCCACCGCAAGCCCTCCGCATCCCACGAGATGTCCGCCGTCCCTCCATCGCGGTACGGGCGGTTCAAATACAGATCGAACATGGTCCCGAGCGCATTGACCTCGAACTCGTAGTACCCGACCGCATCTCCCTCCGGATCGAGGAAGATCTCGAAGTCGTGGTTGTGATAGATGATCGCGTCGCGTTCGGTGAGGGTGGCCCAGATGTGAGGTTCCTCTAGATACGCGGCGACGTAAAAGTACTCGTCGTCCCAGAGGAGCTTCGCGCCCGTCTCCCATGTGGGCGCCGGATGGGACTCGTCGCGTATGTCCACGAACGGCTCGGTCCAGGGAGCTGCTTCCCAAGCGTCCTCGTTGAGGCGGCCATCGACGGAGATTCCGGGTGGGGCGCGATATGCCGTATAGGAGCGAACGTCGTCGGGGACGGAGCCCGGTGAAGCCTGGGCAGCGACGGGCGCAGGCCCGGCCAACACACACAGCCAGGCAACGCTCCGCCTCACGCCATCTCTCATTGCACTCAAATCAGATCTATCGCTGATCGTGGGTGATGCTCGGCTACACCTTGCAGCCCAGGGTTCGGGTCCGCAAGGCGGTCACGCAGCCGATAAACCTAAGAAACCTTCACGGCGCCGTGACTCATTTCACCGCATATTGGGTTATGCAGTTGCGTCGATAACGAGTTAGACGGTCTCCGACTTCTTGGGAGAACATCATGGCTTCAGTACGCAAGGCAATCCTCTTCGGCTTCTTCATCTGGCTTGTGCCCTTTGTCGTTGCGGTTGTCATCTACCCGCTGCGCGAATCGTCGCGATCCCTCTTTGAGTCCATCATGCCGGTGGTCGTCACGGCCGTCACGGTGCCGCTTGCGGTTCGATATTTTCGCCAAGTCACGCTCGACTACGTGCGGGAGGGAGCCTCGATTGGTGTGTTGTGGCTGGTGATGTGCGTGTTGATCGATGCGCCCATGATGCTATTCGGTGGGCCGATGCAAATGACCGTCGGCGAGTACATGGGCGACATTGGCCTAACGTACGTAATAATACCGGTCATCACTGTGGGGATTGGTGCCGCGCTGGGCAGCGGCCGAGAAGGCAGTAGCCGAGCCGGAGATGCCGCTTGAAATCAACTTTGAAGTGCAGCATTGAAGGTTTACACCAAAACGCCACTCCGAACCGGGATCGATCCGCCATGCGCTTCTCGCTCCGGCAGATCCAAACATCCTGATCGCCGCTCCCAACACGATGTCTGCGCTCATCATGGACGCAGAGGCCGACGATCGATTCCGCACGGTGTTGGTGTTGACCTTCGCCGCTCTCGCGACCCTGCTCGCCACCGTGGGCGTCTTCGGCGTCGAGGGTCGTGATCCCACCACCTACGTTGGTGTCGTGGTTCTCTTGGTGTTCGTGTGCTTCGGTGCCGCGTTTCTCCCCGCGATGCGAGTCGCGAAGATCGCTCCCATGGAGGTCATCTCCACCGAGGAGTGAGGCGTGTAACCGCATGGCCGTCTCCGGTCACGGGCGATACCTTAGCCAAATCCAACAAGCGAAACGTCCAGGACCGCCTCACACGTGTCCCCACACGGACGGCGGCGGCGGCTCAACCGGGCCATGGTGTCACCGGAGCAGGAGGTACTCATGACGTCCCCCGACACTGCACGAGAAGCGGACTCCTTCAGGAAGCCTCGCGACGACGAGGTGGACTTCTACGGCATGACACACACCGGGAAGGTGCGGGCGGTCAATCAAGATCACTTCCTCATCTGTTCATTGCGAAAACAGGTGCAGGTGCACCACACGAGTCTCCCCTCCGCTGACCAACTCCAGTTGACGGGGGAGCGGATGGCGTTTCTCGCCACGGTGGCCGACGGCGTGGGCGGCGGCACGAAAGGGGAGACCGCTGCCCGACTGGCACTCGAGACGGTGACCAGGTATGCCACGCTGAGCATGCGATGCTATCACGACCTGGACGCCACCGACGACCAGGCGTTCCTCGACGCACTGCAGGAAGCAGCCTGGGCCTGCCATGCGAGCGTCGTGGCGGA
>JBDHAF010000271.1:0-3824 GCA_039588255.1 Gemmatimonadota bacterium
CGTACGCGATGCTGGAGCCATTGAGGGGCATCGTCGGGTTTTCTTCGGGGCCTCCGAAGCCCACAGGCGCCCTCGGGCGCGGGCCTCCGGAGGCTGCGGGACGCCCCACCAGATCAGCAAGTGTCTGTGATTATTGCCCTTATGAGGTATCCAGGACGGGGCTGGCGCCTAAGCGTATGTGGTTGGTGGACTTAGGACTTCCGGATCGGGCTGGGGATTCAGCATCTAGCTCTTTGTCTCGGACCGGCTTCTCCACGCCTTCCACTGCACGGCGGAACGCTTCCGCTTCAAGGAGGTCAGCCACCTCTTCCTTCGCCACGGCGAACGCCTCGCGGTATTCGGCATCCCGCTTGAGCCATCGGTAGTGGCTGCTCCGCCCCACCTTCGTGGCCTCGCAGGCCCGTCCCCAGATGCGGCGGAATCGTATTGATACCAGAGACATCGGGCTTCGTCGATCTGCCCGTCACTGACGCCTCTGTTCCTCCTCTCGAAGCTTGCGCTGCTCACGAACCAGGTACGCCTGAATCGCGTCAACATCCTCCCGGGCGAGCACGTCCGCAAAACTCGCCATGCCGGCACTGGCCAGGGTGCCGCCCAGCACGATCGATTCGAACATCGCGTGTGTCTCCTCGGTCAGGCGATGCAGGTCAGGGTAGGCGCCGAGGGCTGCCTCGCCCCGGCTCCAATGACAGATGAAGCACCAGGTATAAAAGAGCGATGCGCCGCCATCGGCCACGGAGTCGACCACCACGAACTCTGCCGGCGGCTCCGGCGTCTCCTGTGGCTGGCGCTCCGGCGGTAGCGGCGTCGATCCTCCACCGAGCTTGAAGGCCAGAATCCGGCCGTAGTTCTCGTACCGGTGGCGCGCGGCATCCCGGTTCAGCCACGGGGCCGCTCCCGCAAAGACCGCGATGTACTGCTCGCCGTCGATCGCATAGCTGATGGGCGCGGCCATGATCCCGGTCCCGATCTCGATCTCGTCGAGCTTCTCGCCGGTGTCGGCCTGATATGCCACGAGCGTGCCGGCCGCGGTGCCTTGAAACACGAGGCTGCCCGCCGTCGTGAGCACGCCACCGCCCGCATAGTCGCCGTCGCCCACCGGCACCCGCCACCGCTCGCGCTGCATCACGGGGTCCCACGCGATCAGGAACTCCTTGACATCGGTGGACGGCAGATCTGGCATCCTCGCGACCGTCTCCCGATAGAGCGCGTGATCGGCCGGCTGGAGGTAGTCCAGATAATCGCTGAAGACGGCCACCGTGCCGACGTTCCAGCCGCCCGTTGTCCACCGATAGCCTTTCTCATCGGCGAGCACCATTCCCGCTTCTCTCGCGGGGATGTAGGTGAGCCTAGTTAACGGGTTGAACGCCATCGGGTGCCAGTTGTGAGCTCCGATGAACGTCGGAAAGACCACTACCGGCTTCTCCCGGTAGACCGCCGCCGGGTTCACGATCGGCTGACCGGTCGAGTCGATGCCCGTGGCCCAGTTCACGAACACGAACGGCTCGGCCGAGATGAACTCTCCGGTCTCGCGGTCGAGCACGTAGTAGAACCCGTTCTTGGGCGCCTGCATGATGACCTTGCGAGTCCGCCCGTCGATCTCCAGGTCCGTCAAGATCATGTTCGCCGTCGCCGTGTAATCCCAGATCTCCCACGGCACCTGCTGATAGTGCCACGCGAGCCGGCCGTCGTCCGGGTCGATGGCGAGGATCGAGACCAGGAACAGGTTGTCCCCCTGCGAGGGGTCGCGATGCCAGCCGGAGTACGGGGTGCTATTGCCGGTGCCGACGTAAACCAGATCCAACTCCGGATCGTAGTTCATCTCACCCCACACGGTGCCGCCCAGTCCCGACTCCCAATCCGTTTCTGGTCCCCACGTCTTCAGGGCCATTTCCATCGCGGGGTTCTCCGGGGGACCCTTGGCCGGATCGCCGGGAACGGTGAAGAAGCGCCAACGCTGCTCGCCGGTGTCGAGGTCGTAGGCCGTTATGTAGCCACGAACGCCGAACTCGGCCCCGCTGTTGCCGATCACGACGACGTTCTTGGCCACCTGGGGCGGGCCCGTGATCGTGTAGAACCTGCTGTCGCGGTCCATGAGCGTGTCCGTCTTCCACAATTCCCGGCCGGTCGACGCGTCGAGCGCCACCAGAAACCCGTCGAGCGTCGCAACGTAGACCTTCCCGTTCCACACCTGAAGACCCCGGTTCACCACATCGCAGCACGCTCGCCGGTTGTAGCTTCCATCGACCTCGGGGTCGTACCGCCAGCGCTCCTGGCCGGTCTTGGCATCGACCGCGAACACGCTCCCCCAGGGACCCGAGGCGTACAGTACGCCGTCCACCACGATCGGCGTCGCCTCTTGTCCGTGCTCCACGCGTCCACGACGCGAGCGGGCCTCGTACTCCCATGCGAACCCAAGGGTGCTCACGTTGTCGGTCGTGATCTGCGTCAGCGGCGAGAAACGGTCGCCTCGGTAGGTGCGGCCGAGGGCCATCCACTGCTCCGGCTCTTGATCTGCGTTTTGCCAGCGCTCGAGGTCGATGGCGCCGTCGCCTCGCGGCGTGCAGGCAAGCGCGAAGATGAGGCATGGGTAGATCCGTCGAAACATGAGACACCTCCGTTGCGTGAGGGCTCGATGGTGCTCCGCCCCGAGTACCGACCGTTTTCGTCTCCGTCGTCAGACAAAGCTCCGTCCGCGTGGGATACCGCCAAGGCGATCCCGCAGTCCGCCACCATTGGGCGGCCGTCGTGGAGCAGGATGTTCTCGGGCTTGATGTCGCGATGGATCACGTTCTGGCGGTGCGCGTAGTCGAGCGCATCGGCCACCTCAGTGGTGATCTTCACCGCTTCCTCGATGCCGAGTTGCGTCTCCCGGTTCAACTTGTCCCGCAGCGTTTCGCCCTCGATGTAGGGCATGACGTAATACAGGAATCCGCTGGCTTCGCCTGAGTCGAAGAGCGGGAGGATGTGCGGGTGCTGCAGCTGGGCGGTGGTCGTGATCTCGTGGACGAAGCGCTCGGCCCCGAGCACGGCCGCGAGTTCGGGCTTCAGCACCTTGAGGGCCACCTTGCGTGCTTGAGATCCTCGGCCAGATAGACCGTCGCCATCCCACCGCGCCCCAGCTCCCGCTCGATGCGGTAGCGGGCGGCGAGGGCGGCCTTCAGGCGGTCGAGTTGCTCGACTTGGTCGGACATAGGCAGGGCGCTCCGGCGGGCCCTGGTCTAACATGCGTCCGGTTGCCGCGTTGGGCCAGCGAGGGCGCGGTCCGCACGGTAGCGCCGCGACGTAGCTCTTCCCGGGCGCATGCCATCCCACACGCTCGTATCGGGCTCACATTCTCAGGCACGGCGCCGAGCGCGCGCCTCGGCCGCTCTCCATCACTCCCCCTTCTGACTAATCCGCGACAGATCTGCACGAATCGGGAATCGGGAGCCCCTAAACCCGCCGGGTCACTCACACATCGTCCGAAAAGCCGACGAACGGACACGCGCAACCTGCCGCAAGTGGGTGCCGTAGGACCCGACCCGCCTGGGGGTTTTTTAGTAGCGAGCCAGTGTTGTCCACCACTCAGGGTTGAGCGCGGCGGCCTTTACGCACCCTCCGCACGTGCGCATGAGCAGTCTCCGGCCCCGAGTCTCCCGTACGAGAAGGCAGGATCGATGTGGGTCCTTCCTGGCCGGGTGCCCCCTTACCGGGCGCCAGGAGCGGCCGTATGCTCGCACCATGGCGGCGGAGCAGCCCTTCGACGCGTACGCCGAACAGTACGACGCCTGGTTCCTGAAGAACCGGAACGTCCTAGCGTCCGAGGTGCGGATGCTGGCGCG
>JBDHAF010000272.1:0-4173 GCA_039588255.1 Gemmatimonadota bacterium
TGACCTCCGGCTGTTCCAGCATCCCACGGGGGCGGACTTCATGGAGCTCACGGGGTCGGGGCAGCGAGCGGAGTAACACTGCAGGCCGCCGCTTGTCACTTTCGCGCGCTGCGGTTCTCTTATCGGCAAGAATTCGGAAGAGCCCACCATGCGAACCAACGCCGCGGGGTTGGCCGGCGTAGCGTCGCACGCCATTTGTCGCTTTCGCGCGCTGCAGTTCTTCTCAAGGCCAGATCTCGGGACGCCCCGCCTTGCGAACTGACGCGCGCTGCAGAGACAAACGGCGCGCTCCGCTTCAACGCCAGCTGTCGCGACACGGGCCCGCCCTGCGAACCAACGCCGCGGGGTTGGCCGGCGTAGCGGAGCACACCATTTGTCCCTTCCGCGCGCTGCGGTTCTCCTTCAGTGCGAGATCTCAACTTGTCCCACCATGCGAACCAACGCGCGCTACAGGGACGAACGGCGCGCTCCGCTCCAGGCTGGCTCTCGCGACACAGAAACGACGCCCTGCAGTGGGCTGAACTAATCGCGCAGCCGCTCGTACACCACTTCTCCCGGTGGCGCCGAGCACGAACGGGTCGACATCCATGACGGTGATGTCGGCCCAGCGACCTGCCTCCAACACCCCCGTCTCGTCTTCCACGAACGCGGCATACGCAGCCCAGGTGCTGTATGCCCGGATTGCCTCTTCCGGCGTCACCTCTTCCTCCGGATACCAGCCGCCCTCGGGCGCGGCCTCCTTGTTGCGGCGGGTGATGGCGGCGTGGAGGCCGTAGAAGATGTCGTGATCGGAGCCGGTGAGGTCGGAATTGAAGACGAGGGAAGCGCCGTTCTCCCGGATCGTTCGCCAGGCGTACGCACCTCGGATGCGTTCCGGTCCCACCCGATCCTCCGCCCACACCATGTCCTCCACGGCGTGGGGAGGTTCCATCGACGCAATGATGCGTGCGGGCGCAAAGCGGGAGAAGTCGTCGGGGTGAACGACCTGGGCGTGCTCGATCCGGTTGCGATTGTCGGCGGCGCCGGGGTGCTCGGCGAGTACGCTCTCGATAAACTCCAGGGTTTCCCGGTTGCCCGCGTCCCCGATGGCGTGGATCGCGACCTGGAAGCCCTCCCGCATCATCTCGGCCACGAGGGACTGGTCGAAGCCGTACGCGTCCCCGCTGGTGCCTCGATGTCCGGGGCGATCGGAGTAATCCTCTATGAGGCGGGCGCCCCGGGATCCGAGAGCGCCGTCGTAGAACGCCTTCACCGAACGGGTGCGCAGCATGCTTTCCGTGTCCTGGTCCGGTCCCTTGGCGAGCCACTCCCGGAGCAATGCCGTGTCCCGGGCGGACAGCATGGCATAGAGCCGAATCGGGAGCTCGCCGTCGCGCTCCAGGCCTTCGAGGGCGGCCATCGCCTGGGCGTCGAGCCCCGCGTCGTGTACGGCCACGTACCCGCCTTGGGCCATGGCCACGAGGCCGGCATGGAAGTACTCCGCTGTCTGGGCGACGTCTAGGGCCGGAATCGCCCCCGAGAGGAGTTCTCCCGCCCGATTCAGGACGATGCCGGTGGGGTTTCCCCTCGTATCCTTCAGGATATCGCCCCCCGAGGGCGATGGGGTCTGTGCGGTGATCCCGGCAAGCTCAAACGCCATGCGGTTTCCCCACGTGGCGAAGCTGTGGAGGCTCTGCATGATGACCGGGTTATCGGGAAAACGCTCGGAGAGGAGGTCCATCGTCGGGTAGCTGTTGGCCCACGCTCCCTCATCCCACCCGTAGGCGATGATCCACTCCCCCGGTTCCGCGTCCGAGCGGGCCGCCACCACTCTGGCCACTGCCTCTTCCTCGGTATCCGCCCCACGCAGGTCCACGCGGCTGAGGTTGGCGCCCAGCCCCGCCACGTGAGTGTGGGAGTCCACCAGACCGGGGATCACGGTGGATCCGTCCAGGTCTTTGACCCAGGTGTGATCGTCCCGGTAGGCCGCCGCCCCCTCGTTGGTTCCCACAAATAGGATCTTCCCGTCGGCGATGGCGATGGCCTCGGCGTCGGGAGTCCAGCCCTCGGGGCCGTGGGGTGCATCCGCGGCCGGTGTTCCGTCCGGCGCGGGGTCGGACCAGCTCAGGGTGTAGACCCTGCCGTTCAAGAGGAGGAGGTCGGCGCCGGTGTCCACGCAACCGGAAAGGAACACCGCACAGCAGAGGTAAGTGAGATCTCGGACCGGTTTTGAAACGCTCATGTCAGTAGTCCTTTATATCACTGCTTGGGGAGCACTGAGTCGAAGATAGGGCTTTCAACCTTCTGCGCCCACTCGGCATCCAATAGGTGTCAGTAACGGCGCCGTGGTAACGCGGCGCCGGCGGGGGGTTGGTGAATCCAGCCCGCCGCCTGTCCGTATGGCACAGAAGAAGGGGCCAATCTCGAAGCGAGGGTACAACACATGAAGGCTGTAGCGAGGTTTGCGTTTCTATCGGCGTTGTTCGTTTGGGCCGTTCCGTCAGAGCTGGCAGCCCAGGACGACCGATTCGAGTGGAATGGCACAGTCGCCGCTGGCGACGTTATCGAGGTGAAGGGCATCTCCGGCGACATCCGAGCCGTTCGGGCGTCGGGAAACCGCGTCGAGGTCGTGGCCAGCAAGCGCGGTCGCAGCCGGAACTTCGACCAAGTCGAAATCGAGGTGGTCGAAGGGAGCGATGGGGTGACCATTTGCGCCATGTACCCCCAGAGGGAAAGCCGGCGCCGCAGCAGCAGTGGCTCGTACGAGTGCGAGCCGGGTGGCTGGCACAATGTGAACATCGACGACGTGGATGTGGACGTGGACTTCGAAGTGCGGGTCCCCGCGGGGGTCGAGTTCACCGGGCGGACGATTTCGGGCGACGTGGAGGTCGACGGCCTCGACGCGTTCGTCATGGCCCGAACCGTCAGTGGAAACATATTTGTCGCCACCGCCGACATGGCGGACGCGTCGACCGTCAGCGGATCCATTGACGTGGCCATGGGACGCGCCAACTGGAGCGGGGATCTCGAGTTTCACACCGTCAGCGGAGACATCACCATCACGTTTCCCGAAGGCCTCGAAGCCGACATCGAGTTCGAGTCGGTGTCCGGATTTGTGGATTCCGATTTCCCGATCACGCTGACGAGCCGGAGCAACCGGTGGATTGGCGGGCACCTCCGCGGGACCATCGGTGACGGCGGTCGCTCCCTTTCCCTCAAGACCGTCAGTGGAGACGTCGAGCTGCGTCGAGGCCGCTGAACCAGAATTCGTGCCGTTCATCGCATTCCGGGTTTCCTGATTGACCCGGAGGGTGACCGATGCTACCATTTCTGCCGGGCGCTCCGGTCCGATTGGACTGGGGCGCCGTTCAGTATTAGCGAGTGACGAATTCGAAAAGCTTTCTTCATAATCAGGACCGCACCAATCGAATGAACCTGGATCGGCGCAGCGCCCGCCGGGCGAAGCAGCTCACTGTGCTGGCCTCGTTGACCCTGCTCCTCGCTCTTGCAGGCTGCCAGGGTCCGTTTCCCCAGACAACGTTCTCCGCCACCACGGAGTTTGGAGCAGATCTCAGCGGTCTGTTCTGGATGATCTTCTGGTGGGCGGTGGTCGTATTTGTGGTTGTCGAGGTCGGCGTCATCTACGTCCTGATCCGATTCCGGGCCCGCCCCGGACAGGCCGATCCCACTCCAGTGCACGGGCACACCGCGCTGGAGATCGCGTGGACGCTCGCGCCTGCCATGATCATCGTGTTTATCGCGGTACCCACCATTCAGGTGATCTGGAAGGACGCCGGGGCCGACACCACGAACGCCCTTCAGGTCGAGGCGATCGGGCATCAGTGGTGGTGGGAATTCCGCTATCCCGAATACGGCATCGTCACGGCGAACGATCTCTACTTGCCTCAGGGACGCCCGGTAGAGGTCCAGCTCACGTCGGCGGACGTGATCCACAGCTTCTGGCTGCCGCGCCTCGCCGGGAAGCGGGACATGATGCTCGGTCGCACGAGCCGGTTGGTGTTCACACCTGACTCCGTCGGCGAGTTCTGGGGCCAGTGCGCCGAGTACTGCGGGACGTCACACGCCAACATGCGGTTCCGGGCGTTCGTCCAATCGCCAACAGACTTCGACGCCTGGGTGACCAACCAGACGAGCCCTCCTGCGCCGGAAGCCAGCCTCACCGCCATCGAGAGC
>JBDHAF010000273.1:0-4582 GCA_039588255.1 Gemmatimonadota bacterium
TCCGCCGGCGACTTCCTGCTGAGTGCCTGAAAACCCTTCCGGCATCGTGCCACGGTCCGCAGAGACGGATCCACCGCGGATGATCCGGATTTGCACGTCGTCCGCCTGGTATCCCAGTGCCTTGGCGTTGTCGGGATCCAGGTATATCTCCACCCCGTCGTTGTGATACGGACGGCCGTCCTGGTTCCGCAGCACCCCGTCGGTCACCTCGATGCGACCATGCAGCCCGTCGTCGTCCCATCGTAGTGCCCACCGCGCAGACAGATCGTCCGGAGCAGGCATGGCCGGTCCGGTGACCAGGCGCTCGACGGGAGTGAATGCACCGAATTCAGAAGAGTGTGGCACCTCCATCCCCGCGAACGGACGGACCTCAACCCGAACGGCCTGGCTCGTGTCCGCACCAAGCGTGTTCGAGGCGACGACCTGCCAGATGCCTCCTTCGGCTTCCGATTCCGGAGCGATGGCCATGCTCGGGCCCGCCCCCGCTTCGACCACCTGCCCGTCAAGCAACCAAGTGTACTCCACCGGATAGCCGGTGGCCCGCACACCCAGAACGGCTACGTCACCTACCTCGACCTCCGTCTCGACCGGCTGCCGGTAGATCGCGGGGGGTTCCGTCTCGCGGGCGGAGAGCCAACCGTCGGGATCGAGCCCGTCGAGCGATGCGACCATGTCGGGCAGGAAGTCGCAGTACCGGCTGTTCACCTTCTCGGCCTGGTCAAACAGCCATTCGCGTGCCTGCTCCGCCGTCGGCCGCTCGGCCCTCCCCTGCCAGTAATCCAGGATGCGCTGGAAGCCCTGCGTGGGCGGACAATGCCAAGGCTGCGTCTCACGGGCGATCTTCTTGTGGGTCCACCAGTTCCACCCCACGTTGGCCGATCGCAGGAACGTGGTCGACTCCCGGTTGCGATCGAACGGCGCCCCCACTTCACCCGTCTCCCCATGCCAGCACATCGTAGCGGGTCCGCAGGCTGTCCCACCGCGCGAGCCCACGGGCGGACGCCGTGGGTGGATAGGAATGGAAGGCGAGCACCAGGTGTGGATCCCAGTCGATCGGCTCGAGCATCCGGAAGCTCTGAGCCCAGTCATCGCCCTCGACAAAGATGATTCCGTTCGGATCGACCTCCCGGACGGTCTCCGTCAGCTGCACGTACAGCGTGCGAAGATCCGCCTCGTCTATGCCCTCGTAACGGCGCAGGAGCGGTTCGTTGAGCAGGTCGTACCCGATGATGTACGGATTGCCGGCGTACCGCTCCGCGATCCGGCGCCACAGGGCACGCATGCGTGGCCAGTAGATGTCCGGTTCGGTCCACAGCCGCGCTTCGCCGTCGCTGTCGGAGATGTTCTCTGCGTTCTGTGCGCCCGGTGCACCGTGCATGTCCCAGATGATGCCCATCCTATAACGGGAGCCCCAGGTGACGAGCGAATCCAGGAACCGGAAGCCCTCGTCAGAGAAGGTGTAGGGTTGGGATTCCGGCTGCCCCTTCGGCATCAGCTTGGAGGCGAGCAGCGCCGGACGAATGGAATTCACTCCCATCGCCGCCATGGCCCGGAAATCCTGCTCGGTCACGTAGTTGTCGTGGTAGCGACGCCAGAACTCGGCTGCGTCGGACGAACCGATCAGGCCCTGAATCGCCTCCTCGAACTGCCACGGCCGATCGAGCGTGCGAATCCCCCACATGTAGCCCT
Source organism: Gemmatimonadota bacterium (assembly GCA_039588255.1). Lineage (GTDB taxonomy): Bacteria > Gemmatimonadota > Gemmatimonadetes > Gemmatimonadales > GWC2-71-9 > B3T1B10. The sequence goes on from JBDHAF010000273.1 coordinate 1,690, forward strand.
CGGGCAGCAGCCAGCCTCCGAGCCCGAATCCTATCAGGTGGACGGGCTCTCCCGTGGCCCGGTCGACGATCCGGTCACCACGGGTAGTATATCCTTCGAAGGATGGCGTGCATCCCGCCGACGCGAGAAGACCCACGACAAACAGTGGAACGGCAAAACACTTCAGGGCGGTAACGGACTTTCGGACGACGGTTAGGTGGCGCATGGCATCCCTCGCTTGGTGGCGTGCGAGAAATGTAAATCGTTCAGCGCCAGGTACGGGCTGCCTCTGTGCGCCAACCATACAGTGCGATCACCGCGAAGCAGATCAGCGGGAGCGCGAAAGACGCCCGGACGGCTGGCAAGGAGAAACCGGCGAGACTGACCGTCTGAAGATCGATGATGGCGCCTTGAATCGGCGGCATCACGGACCCGCCGAGGATCGCCATGATGAGGCCGGCGGCCCCAAGCTTGGCGTCTTCTCCCACCCCCTTCAAGGCGATTCCGTAGATCGTTGGGAACATGAGTGACATGCACGCCGAGATCCCTACCAAGCAGTAAAGCCCCACCATCCCCTGAACGAGAATCGTTCCCAGGGTGAGGCCGAATCCCCCAACGGCCAGCGTCAACAACAGGCCGCCGGGACTCACGTACTTGAGCAGGAAGGTGCAAACGAAGCGGCTGGTCACGAAGACGACCATTGCGATCATGTTGTAACCCTGTGCCGCTACCTCACTCAGGCCCAGCTCCATGGTCCCGTAATGGATGATGAAGGTCCAACACATGATCTGGGCGCCGACGTAGAAGAACTGGGCGACGACTCCCCCGACATACTGCTTGTTATGGACCAGGCGGCCGAGTGTGGGCCCTACGTTAAGGGATCTGTCCTCTTCTCCGTGCGACGGCATTTGAGCGATTGCGATGGCGGCGAACACCACGGCGATGACCAGGGCAATTCCGATGTAGGGAACCCGAACCACAGCCAGGTCGCGGGCCGTGAGTGCGGCCAACTGCGCGGCGTCCATGGCACCCCGGTCAGCTGCCGTAGCCGGATCGAGCCGAGCCAGGATGAACTGCTGTGCGACGAACATCCCGAGGAGGGAGCCCATCGGGTTGAAGGATTGGGCCATGTTCAGCCGCCGGGTGGAGGTCTCCTGGGAACCCATGGACAGGATGTAAGGGTTTGCGCTCGTCTCGAGGAAAGAGAGCCCGCACGTGAGGGTGAAGTAGGCCACCAGGAAAGGCCAGAACACCATCATCATGCTGCCCGGAATGAAGAGCAGCGCCCCCGTTGCGTATAGCCCCAACCCCACAAGGATTCCGGCCTTGTAAGAGTAGCGCTTGATGAAGAGCGCCGCCGGAAACGCCATTGCGAAGTATCCGCCGTAAAAAGCGAACTGCACCAGTGACCCTTCGAAGTTGCTCATCTGGAGGATTCGGGAGAACCCCTTCACCATGGGGTTGGTCACGTCGTTGGCGAAGCCCCAGAGGGGAAAGAGCAGTGTGACCAGAATAAACGGGACCAGGAGGTGCGCCGGTACGACTCTGGTTGAGCGAGTCGTCCCTTCCGCCGCAGCCCTGGCCGATTCGGAGCTAGGCTGATTCGACAATTATGTTGCCATACTGAGTTGTGTCACCGGTGCGGATGAGGCCTACAGCCTGCGGCACTCGATTCTTGAATTCGGCGTGGGGCTCGAATTGGATCTGCGCTGGAGCGACCAACTCTGCGTACGAGCGACGCGTGGCTTCGGTGTTCTCACCGTGGAACTCTTCCGCCATGAAAGCCGCACCCCATATGAAAACCTCCCCCAGAGCCGTTAGCACCTGCCGGACCGTGGGCACGTCGTCCACCAACGAGATGTCCACCGTCTCCAGTTGTGGCCAGGAGGGGAACCCCCGATCTGCGATGACGAGCGTATTGGTGTGTCGAACCCGGGCAATGAGAGAGAGAACATCAGGGTTGAGGATTCCGCCCTTTAGCATGGCGCACTCCAAACCGTCACAGGTTGGTTCGTAGGGAGTTTTGAGTATGCCTCATGTTATGGATCGGTCCAAGTGTACGTATCCGCCGTCCACGACCAGGTGTTGGCCGGTGATGTGACCCGCCTGCGGCGAAAGCAGGAAGAGAACGCTAGCGGCGATTTCCTCAGGCTCGGTCATACGCTGTCCAAGGGGGATCTTCTCCACGATGCCGGCGAGCTTCGCCTCACTATTCGGGAAGTTCCCTAGCCACTGCCGGTAACCGTCGGTAATCACTTCAGCTGGGATCACTGCGTTCACACGGACTCCGTACCGCAAGAGATCAACCGCCCACTCCCGTGTGAGCGCTAAGATGCCCCCCTTGGCAGCAGCGTATCCCGATGTTCCACCCTGTCCCGTGAGCGCCACCTTCGAAGACACGTTCACGATGGCGCCCCGCACCTCCTTCAGGAGCGGAAGCGCAAAATGCGTCATCTCGAAGTAGTGCACGAGGTTGCGGCGCAACGAGGTCAGGAAAGCTTCTGCAGTTCCGTCCTCGATACCGATGCCATCATTGACACCGGCGTTGTTCACCAATGCGTCCACCCGTCCCGCCATCCGTACCACCTCTTCCATCGCCGCTCGGCATTCCCCGGGCTCCGCCAAGTCGCGGATGACCAACTCGCAGCGAGACCCACCCGTGGTTATCTCTTCACTTATTCTGTTACCCGCAGCTTCATCCTGGTCCACGATCACCGGAATCGCATCTTCGGCCACGAGGGCTCGAACGATGGCCTCGCCGATGCCTCTCGCCCCTCCCGTCACAACCACGGTTTTTCCCCCAAGCGCAAGATCCATATCACTCTCCCCCGGTAGGCATCAGACTGACAAGCCGTAGAAGCTGGCGGCATTGCCTCCGAACAGCTTGCCGCGTTCGGACGCGGGAAGTTGACTC
>JBDHAF010000274.1:0-5127 GCA_039588255.1 Gemmatimonadota bacterium
CCGCCAGGTGACACAACCTCTTCGTCACTTTTCGTGTTGCACCATGGCAAAGTGACACAACCTCTTCGTCAGTGGCTCGTCGTCGTCGAGCCTGTGGAGCTTGTGGGAAGGTGGAGGGTGGTGGTGAGGGGGCCAGCTTTCCACAAATCCACAGGTGGGAGGGGGCGGGGCGCCGGCGCCTGTGGAAAACCTCAGATCTGATTGGGCAACGCATTTCACTCGTTGAAGGGTCGCTGTGGCAGGTGGTATTCGGTTTCATTGAGCTGGTCCTGCTGGTCGGGGGCTACCCGTCTGAGAGAGAAGAACGTGATTCGGTGGCGTACGAGATCGACTTCACAACGTACGAGACGATGCCGCCACATGGGATCCACGAGCAGTTTTCGTCCCAGCATGAAGACAGAGCCTTGGCCATCTGTTCGACGGAGGTAGATCATTCGTCCTTGCGGGAGAGCCTGCAGGTCGAACTGCCACTCTTCCGGGAATGGTCGACGTCTCGGTGCTTTTTCGCGGATCTCAGCTGTCTTGGCTCGATGTGCCTCGACATATCGGCCTGATCTGTGCTGCAGCTGTTTCAGATGCTCGTGAATGAACCGGTTCCAGACCTTCATCTGCCAACGGCCGTTGTAGCTTTCCACGGCCGCCTGGAATCCATGCTCTCTTGGCGGTGCGAAAACGGGCACGACTCCAAGGCCGAGACACAGACGCACCACTCGGCCGACTGAGTCCTTGTGGTGATGGGCGCCCTGAAACCGGGTGTCGTTGTCGAATTGGGCGTACTGCGGCAGCCCCCAGCTGCGCCAATGGCTGGTGAGAGCTGTCACTGAACTCTTTGCTGTGACAGCGTCCATCGGCCATGACTCCACGAGATGACCATGCAGGGAAATCGTGTTCAAAACCTCTACATCAATGCCACCTCGAATCACCAGGCCCTGGACCACGTCAAAGCTATCGAGCTCGGCTTCTTTCGCTGCAACATCGGGCAAATACCACCCTCGAGGCGGCGCTATACGCCGCACACGCCGCCTACCATCCAGCGCTCCACGTCGACTCAGAATCCTCCCTATCGTCCGAATACACGGCACCTGGTCGATACCCAGGCGACCCATCTCGGCATGAATCTCAGCCGCGCCGTACTCACCAAGCGCACTCTCAAACCTCAGGTGGTGCCGGATGTCCAGCACCAGATCCTCCACCTCTCTGCTCGTCCGTTTCGTACGACCAGGAATCGGCGGCCGAGTCTCCCAATCCACCCTGTCCAATCGGATCCCACCGGATCGTTTCAACCAGTACTGAACCGTCCGCAGATGCACCCCGTACTCAGCCGCCACCTCACGCTGCTTCCTACCCCTTCTAACCGCCGCCACCAGCTCCCGCCGCAGCTCCGGTGCCAATCCTCTTTTTCACGGTGATCCCTCTCTATCGGCCGTTTTCCCTAAACTCTACTACCGCCACGTGACTAAGAGGTTGTGTCACCTCAGTGACTAACAGGTTGTGTCATGTGGCCGTGGCCAGTAATCAGTCATCAGTGATCAGTGCAACACGTAACGGTCGGGGCCAAACTGGCGGGTGGGAGTGGCTGATGACTGATCACTGATGACTCGGCTCCGCCCTCAACCCCTCACTGCTGGGCGGGTAGGGGAGCCTCAGGCCCTCAAGGCCTCGTTCGGGCACGGAGAGGGGTCCGAGCCAATCAGATCGGTATGAAGGGCGCTAATGTCCCGCCGACGCCACGGCGGTCGCGTCCGGGATGAAATCCGGCGGCCGCACCACCTTCATCTGGAGCGTCTCCGACGGGCAACCGACCACGCATACCCCGCACCCGAAGCACTTCTCGGACGAGATCGACGGAGCATCTCCCTGTCCGCTCTCGGCCTCGACCATCTCGATGGCGTCGAACGGGCACCGCTCGACGCAGTCCTCGCAGCCGGTGCAGTGGTCCGCGTCCTCGACGTAGGCCTCATAGCGGCTCTTCTGCCACTGGATGCCGATCGAGGAATCGGTAATGTCGGCGCTGACGTAATTCATGCAGCAGTCGCGGCAGCAGTTGCAGCTGGTGTTAACGCCGGTCACTCCGTCGTGGTTGGCCCACATGTGGAGCAGCCCGTTGTCCTCGGCGGTGTCTCCGAGTTCGATGGCCTGTTTGGCGGAGATCTGGCGGCCGGAGCCGCGAGCGATCGCGTACTCGGCGCCGCGGCCGAACTGCAGACACACCCACTGGTCGGTCTCGTCGTGGCTCGCGCACGGCTCGCCCACCGAGGTTGTTCGATACCGGCACGAGCACGGAACAATCGCGATCGTGTCCTGGGCCCGCAGCAGCTCGCGGTAGTCCTCCTGCGGCAGCACGTCCGGCAGGTTTTCGATCGACTTGCAGGCCGGGACGATGCGGCTGGGCGGACCCGGCAGACTCCCGTACACCGCGGCGATCGCCGGGTACATCTCCTCGAGGCAGAAGTCGTGCCACTTCTGGTAGAAGTCACGATGGGTCTGGGGTGTCAGCTGTTGGGTCGCCTGGGTGGCGTCGTGGAGCTGCATCACGTGGCGGGCGAACCGGTACTCGCTCGGCGCGTCGAAGCCCCCCTTTGGAAACACGACCCCTTTCAGGAATAGCTCGTGCAAACCCTGCCGCGCCTCCTCTTCATCCACGCCGGTCCGATCGGCCACGTCGGCAGTGCTGCCGGGGAGGGCATCTGCGAGCTGCGCCTGATCGCTCGTCATGAGTGCCTCCAGCACCGCGCGAAGCCGGGTTGAACCGGGGAAACCCATCTTCTCCGACAGGGCGTCGTAGGGATCTTTGGTGGTCATGACAACTCCTCCTCGTGGGCCGGGCAGCTCAGGAGCCCGGTTGCGTTTCTATGGTCGTTCGTGCGGCCCGGGCCGGGTCGCGGCGCCGCTTGGATCGGACCGCCCGCTTCAGCTTGCGGTCGTAGATCCATCCTTGCAGCGCCGAGGTCGGTTCGAAGCCGAAGTATAGCTTTTTCCACAGGGCCGCCGAGGCCCGGGAGTCGGCGATCATCTGCTCCTTGGTCACTGGCGGTCGGTACTGCTTCTTGTACTCGACCGCCTCGTCGAAGTCCTTCACGTGGACCATGGTTCCCTCTGGTCCGGGAACCACGATGCCGCCGTCGATCAGCATCTGGTACCGCTTCCTGGTCTCCTCGACCGTGGGGCCGCAGATTAGGGCGCACTGGCCGCAGGTCAGGGTGTTGGGGTCGCCGAGGATTCCATCGACCCCCATCTTCTTCTCGATGTCCCAGAGTATCTGCTCCAGCGCCTTCGGGTCGTCCGGGAGATCCTCCACCTCCGGGATTCGGTCCTCGATCTCCTCCCGCGGCCACAGGATGTTGAACATACGACGGATGAAGTCGTAGCGCGCGGTGGAGTCGCCGGTGGTGGCTCCCCGCCACAGGAACTCCTTGCGGACCTTCTTGTTGTTGGCGGGGTCGGGCTCCGCGTCCAGCCACCTCTTGATCCAGAAACGCCCCCACGTGGACCAGGTGCGGTCGCGCGAGATCCCGTGCAGGCCGAAGCAGGTGGCGTTGCAGAAGTCGAGATTGCGGCGCTCGCCCCGGGGATGGAGCTCGCCGTTGAGCAGGACGTACTCCTCGTCGTCGGCGGTAAACATCCCGCTGGCGCACGAGTCGGCGCAGATCCGACACTGGTCGCAGTAACTCCGCATGAAGTGGTCGGGCGCGTAGGTCGGCGAGCTCTCCAGCTTGGCGCTCGTCACCACCGTGGTCAGGTAGGTGGCGGCGCCGTACTGCTCGGTCATCACGTTGCCGGACAGGGCCTGACCGGCGATGCCGGCGGCGATGGCACCGAAGCGGTGGGAGAAGGATGGGTCGGGCCGTACCACGTTGATCTTGCGGCGGTACGAGTTGTTGACCGGGACCTCCTGGGCGCGGTGGCCGAGCGAGCGCAGGTACTCGGCGAGCTCGCGTGAGATCCGGTACAGCCGCTGCCCCTGCTTGAGCTGATCCAGGTTGTGCGGCACCGGTGACTTCTTGCCGAGGAAACCGTAGATCGCCTCGACGTTCATGGGCAGTGCCATGGAGACGATCGAACGAGCGCCACGCATCGTGTAGCGCGGGTTGAGCGAGGGCGGTCCGTGAAGCCGTTCCGGTCCGGCAAACCCCGCCACTTCCACCCCGCGTTCGCGGAGGAAGTCCTGGATCTGGCCCTCGAGTTCGCCCATCGGTCTGGTGGTCCTTCCTTGCCGAATCGTCCGACCGTTCGGTAGATGGTAGCAGTTCCTCTTCGCACGCACAACGGGTCGCGGTGTTACGCACGGGCACCCAATTCTCGTTACCCAGTCCGCCTTCAAGCTGAACCACAGAGGCACAGAGACACAGAGTAGTTCTTAGACGTCCTCTCTGTGTTTGCTCTGTGTCTCCGTGTCTCTGTTTGAATCAAAGGACGAGCCTCGGGGAACGGGCTGGGCCTGCACGGGATTCTCAATACTCGACGCTCGATCCCCCTCCCATACGTGAAGCAATGGCCGCCGACTTTATCGGCTAGCTGTGGAGCACCCCCGCCCAACCTCATGGCAGCACCGCTCCACAGCTCCATAGCTCCAAGGCCTGTGTCGGACGCGGACGCGAGCAAGGCCACGGGAATCGTCGGGACCGGGAACGGGATCGGGACCGGGTGGGTGGGACTTCTCCCCTTATCACCTTATCCCCTTACCCCCTGGTCGGGGGGTGGCCGGCAATCGGCTTGCACTCGACCGCCACTCGGATCTACAGTCTCAGATCATCGGTCCGGGAGGTGGATCATGGGCGCGTCCGATCCGATTCTGCTCGTCGGCGGGTACGGCTCGCCGTACAGCCGCAAGATGCGGGCGGTGATGCGCTACCGGCGGGTCCCGCACCGCTGGATCATCCGCGGAACACCCGAGTCCGAGAGGCTTCCCGAACCGCCGGTGTATCTGATCCCGGTGCTGATCTTCCCGGAGCGGCCCGACGAGGCGCACATCGATTCCACCCCGCTTATCCGGCGGCTGGAGGGGATGTTCTCGGAGCGGACGGTGATCCCGCCCGATCCGGCGCTGGCGTTCCTCGACCTCCTGATCGAGGACTACGCCGACGAGTGGGTCACCAAGCAGATGTTCCACTACCGGTGGGCGTTCTC
>JBDHAF010000275.1:0-3709 GCA_039588255.1 Gemmatimonadota bacterium
CCCGATGTCGCCGAGTTCGTGATGGGCGACCTCGAGGAAGAATTCTCCGAGCGCCATGCGCACATGGGTCGCTACCGGGCAACGCGCTGGTACTGGAGGCAAGCGATAAGGTCCAGCGCCGGGGGCTTCCGCCTGCTACGAACCTCACGCCGGCCGCGGCGTCCCATCCCACACAGGAAACGGCGAGTCATCATGCCTACCCAGGACGTGATCTACGGCCTTCGGTCCTTCGCTCGTCGGCCCGGCTTCACCTCGACGGTGATTCTCATCCTCGCGCTGGGCATATCGTTCGTGACGATCGTCGCGAGCCTGGCGCACTCGATCTTCTTGGGCTCGGTGCCCTACGGAGATCCCGAGCGCATCGTCGTGCTGTGGAGAACAGGCCCCGAGCCGATCCACGAACGAGAGGCGACGTCCTACCTCAACATTCAGGACTGGGCCGCGGGCGGCGAGCCGTTCTTCGAGGGCCTGGCCGGCTACACGATCGGCACGTCGTCGGTCCAGCAGGCGGAGGGAGCCGTACGGGTCACGGTGACCTACGTCGATCCCTATTTCTTCGAGGCCCTCGATATCGACATGGCCCTGGGGCGCCCCCTGATCGAGGCGGACAATCAATTTGAGACGAGCGACGCGGTCGTGGTGCTCAGCTACGGCTTCTGGCAGTCCGTGCTCGGTGCGGATCGCGAGATTGTGGGGAGGTCGATCGATCTGGGAGGACGCCCGCACACTGTAGTCGGGGTCATGTCGCCCAAGACCCGCTGGCTGCTCCACGAGCCGCTCGAGTTGGTGGTGCCGTTCAGGGGACGCGGCATGGCGTCGGCGCGTCTATACCAAGACCGGAGCGCCAATACATCGATCGTGGTGGGTCGGCTCAGAGAGGACGTCACGCTCGAACGAGCGCAGGCCGGCATGCGGGCGGTCTCGCTTGCACTGCAAGCGGAGTATCCCGACGCGAACGCCGGCATCGAGGCAAACGTCACATCGTTCGCGGACCTGCGCAGCGACTTCGGGAGGTTGAACGACGTTGTCACGGTCCTTGGGATCGCGGCCGGACTGGTCTTCGTGTTGAGCTGCATCAGCGTCACGCTGCTGCTGTTGGCGCGCTTCGTGGAACGCTCGTCGGAGTTTGCGGTGCGCAGGGCGTTGGGGGCCACCCCTCGTATGTTCGTCACCCAGGCGCTGGCCGAAGGCGTCTCCATCACCCTGCTGGCCGGCGCGGCCGGTTTCGGGCTGGCGTACACGGTCATCAAGCTCGTGTTCGCGGGCAATCCCCTGAACATGTACAGCTTTGCCGACGTGACGGTACACCGGAGCGTGTTTCTGATGAGCCTGCTTCTGGCCTTGGCCACGACGCTGCTCTTCGGAATCGTCCCCGTGCTGCTGAGCGCCAGGAGCAACTTTGGCGGCACCCTGCGACCGGGCGGTGTGGACGGAGGCGGCCGGGAGCGCAACCTGCTGCGACGCGGTCTGGTCGTCATGCAGGTCGCCGTGAGCGTAGCGGTCTTGGCCGGCGCCGGCCTGGTTGTGCGTAGCCTCTACGTGTTCACACGCACCGACTACGGCTTCAATACCGAAAACCTGGTCTACATGCGGCTCCTGCTGGACGGCCCGCGCTACGATGCCCACCAGCTCCGCGTCACCTACCGCGAATTGGAGGGACGCCTCGCGGCACTTCCGAACGTGACGGACACCGGCCTCTGGGGCCCGGGCCTGCCCGGGTCCAGCACGAACTTCCGTACGCTGGTGCCGGAGGGGCGGGAGTCGGACCCCTCGTTCGCCGGGTTGCACACCTGGTTCCACCTCGTGACGCCCGGGGCCATGGAGCGCGTGGGGCTGCAACTCGTCGAGGGGCGCATGCTCGACGAAACGGACCACGCCGACGCTCTTCCGAGCATGGTGGTCAGCGAGGCCGCCGCCAGGGCACTGTGGCCGGGAGAGAGCGCCATCGGCAAACGCGTCGTGGATCGGGGTAGCGGCTGGCGCACGGTGGTGGGTGTGGTGTCCGATGCGCGGATGCGGGGCCTCGGCCGGATTCATAGCCAAATGCTCAGAGACTCCTACATCGCCTTGGATCAGAATCCGTCGACCCGAACCAACGTCTTCTTGCGAACCGCCGGCGACAGGACTGCCGTGGTCAACGCGGTGCGCGACGTCGTCAGGGAAATCGACCCGACACGTGCGCTCTTCGACGTCTCTACCATGGATGAGAGCATGGCAGAGGACAGGCGGGAGATGGGTTTCATCACCACCCTCATGATGCTCTTTGCCGGGACCGCGGTGATCCTCACGACCGTGAGCATCTACGGCGTCATGGCCTATGCGACCAGCCGCCGCACACGAGAGATCGCCGTGCGCGTGGCGCTGGGAGGCAAGAAGGCCCACATCGTCGCGCTTGTGCTGAATCGAGCCGCACTCGACATGGCCCTCGGTATCCTAATCGGCGGAGCGAGCGCCTTGGCCCTGAGCCGCATCATGTCCAGCCTGCTGTACGGCGTCACACCCACCGACCCGGTCGCCTTTGTTTCGATCGGGCCCGCGCTGATGACCATCGCGCTGATCGCAGCCTTCATACCGGTCAGAAAAGCCTTGGCGGTGAACCCCGCTGAAGCCTTACGCCACGATTAGGACCGGCGAGCCAGGATTGGGCCGGGTCTAGCCGACCTTCCCCCCGGAGCTAAGTTCGGACCCTGGACCCATACACGCCGAGGCTTCGGACATGAGCACGACCCGCTTCAAGGTACCCCATACCCTCGTCCTGCTGTTCGGGATGGTCGTCCTGGCCCTCCTCCTCACGTATGTGCTCCCAGCCGGATCGTTCGAGCGCATGGAGAACGAAGCCGGTCGTCTCCAGGTGGTGCCCGAGAGCTTCCAGTTCACGCCCGAAGCCGAGACGCTCTCGCCCGTGTCCATCTTCACGGCCATCCCCGAGGGGTTCAGCAATGCTCACGAGATCATCTTCTTCGTGTTCATCATCGGTGGGGCCTTCGCGGTGTTGAGAGCGACTGGAGCGGTCGATGCAGCGTTGGGAGCGTTGCTCCGCCGGCTGGGACACAAGCCGTTTTGGCTCATCGCCGGGGGCGCCACGATCTTCGCATTGGGCTCGAGCACCATCGGGATGGCAGAGGAATACCTGCCCTTTGTCCCGGTGCTCATAGCGCTGGCCCTGGCACTGGGCTACGACACCGTGACGGCGGTGGGCATCATGTGTGTCGGCTATGGTATCGGGTACGGCGCGGCGGCCATCAACCCCTTCACCGTCCTCATCGCACAGGACGTGGCAGGACTCCAACCCACCTCGGGGATTTGGTTCCGGATCGCCGTCACCGCGGTCCTACTCCCGGTGGGAATCCACCACGTGTGGGCGTACGCCAAGAAGGTGGGGAGGGACCCCTCGGTGAGTCTCGTAGCGGACCAGGAACTCGGTGAGGCGACCGCGGTTGGAGACAAGGGAGCCGATGCAGCGCCGATGACCACCACCCACCGCGTGGTGCTGAGCGTCTTGTTCGTGACCCTGGCGGTTCTGGTATACGGGCTCAGCCAGTGGCACTGGTATCTGGTTGAGATGGGCGCACTGTTCGTCATCCTCACCATCGTACTCGCCGCAGTCGCTCGCATGAGCCCCGACCGCACCGCCGTGGAGTTCGGCAAGGGCGCGGCGGAACTCACCACGACGGCTCTCATGATCGGGGTGGCCCGTGCCATCCAGGTC
>JBDHAF010000276.1:0-3668 GCA_039588255.1 Gemmatimonadota bacterium
CGACCCAGTGGGACATCGTCAACCGTTTCGCCACGTTGATCCAACCGGTCCACGAGGAACTGATTCGGCAGGCCGCGCAGGGCGAGGTCCTGTACAACGTGTCCCTCCGGCAAGCGTGCATGACTCGTTCTGATCGCCCCGGTACGGTCAGCTGTCAACGGCCCATGGCCTGGAGGACAGCTGATGCGATCCACAACGACAAAGGCACTTCCTGCTGCGCTCGAGGCACTTCGCCGACAGTTTGAACGGTGGCGGCAATCGCGCACGGCGAGGTCGCGCATCCCCGACCCGCTGTGGGCCTCTGCGGTGCAGGCGGCAGGGCGATATGGACTTCACCGGACGACGAAGGCACTGCGTCTCGACTACTACACGCTCAAGAGGCGTGTTGAAGACGCGGCCACCGACCGCGAGCCGGACCGAGAGGCAGCGGCCACGTTTCTCGAGTTACCCACTCCCGTGTCCGCGGGCGCGTCCGAGTGCGTCGTGGAGCTGGAGGACTCCGGTGGGGCGAAGATGCGGATGCACCTCAAGGGCGGCGCGCTCCCGGACGTGACGACCCTGGCCCGGAGCTTCTGGGGCATCGAGACATGATCCAAATCACGCCACAGATGCGCATTCTGGTCGCGGTGGAACCGGCGGACTTCCGCAAAGGCATCGACGGCTTGGCCCGACTCTGCACCGAGCGGCTCAAACAGGACCCATTCTGCGGCGGGGTGTTCGTGTTCCGCAACCGGCGGGCGACGGCGGTCAAGGTGCTGGTGTACGACGGCCAAGGTTTTTGGCTTTGCCACAAGCGTCTTTCGAGCGGACGGTTTCGTTGGTGGCCAGCGTGTCGCACCGAAGCGAGCAAGGCGTTGGAAACGCACGAACTGCAAGTGCTTCTTTCAGCGGGCAACCCCGAACGGACGGACGCGGCGCCGGCGTGGCGGCCGGTGCGCGTGAAGACGTGAAGGGGGTTTGAAAAAAAATTCGACTTGCCTCTTGCGTTCCAATCACGCCCGTGCTATACGCGGCATATGGGCGTACGCGTCATCTACCGAGGCCGGGTGATCACGGATGCGGACGTGGCCTTCATCCGCGAATTGATCGCCGCGCACCCCACGGCCAGTCGGCGTGCGTTGTCGAAGAAGCTCTGCGAAGCGTGGAATTGGGTCCAGGCCAACGGCGCGCCGCGCGACATGGTGTGCCGAGGGTTGATGCTGGCGTTGCATCGCGCCGGACACATCGTGTTGCCGCCGCAACGGCAGGTTCCGCCCAATCCGCTGGCTCGGCGTGTCCGGCCCGGCCCCGTGGCCATCGACACCACACCGCTGTGTAGCCCGCTCGACGCGGTCCGGCCGCTGACCTTTCAACAAGTGCGTCGAACCCGCGCCGAGCCGCTGTTCAACAGCCTACTCGAGCAGTACCACGAACTCGGGTACACGCAGCCGGTTGGCGAGCACCTCAAATACCTGGTGTTCGCGCACGAGAAGCCGGTGGCGTGTCTGGCGTGGTCCTCAGCGCCGCGTCATCTCGGCTGCCGGGATCGCTTCATCGGCTGGTCGCCCGCGGCCCGCCGCAAGAACATTCGCTTCCTGGCGTACAACCTGCGGTTCCTCATTCTGCCGTGGGTCGACGTGCGTCACCTGGCCTCTCACGTGTTGGGCCACATGGCGCGGGTGTTGGCCCGGGACTGGGAGCAGGTCTACGGGCATCCGGTCTATTTCCTGGAAACGTTCGTCGATCCGCAGCAACACAGGGGGACCTGCTACCGCGCCGCCAACTGGATTGTCCTGGGCCGCACCACGGGCCGGGGCAAAGACGACCAGACCCACAAACCCAACCGTTCGATCAAGAATGTGCTGGGCTATCCGCTGTGCCGACACTTTCGGCACGTGCTCTCGCAGGTTCCATGACGACGCCGCCCCCGAAGATCGTCGAGTTGTCGAAGGACGAACTGGAAGCCCTGCTGCACCGCGTCGAGGCGGCGCTGGGCGAAGACGACTACAAAACGATCAAAGCGTTGTCCGAAGCCTACGCCTACCTGACCGAACTGGTGGAGGCCAAGGGCACGACGATCGAGCGCCTTCGAGCACTGTTGTTCGGCCCACGCACGGAAAAGACCCGAGACGTGGTTCCGCCGACAGAGGAGGCCGGGTCGGCGCAAGGCGAAGCGGACCCCGATCGGACGGAGGGCGTCGACGCGGAACCGGCCACCAAACGCAAAGGGCACGGACGCAACGGCGTCGAGGCCTACCGGGGCGCCGAGAAGATCGAAGTCTCGCACGAATCCCTCCATCCCGGGGACGCGTGCCCGGAGTGCACGAAGGGCAAGGTCTACGGGATGGCCCGACCGGCGGTCCTCGTCCGCATCACGGGCCACGCCCCCGTGCAGGCCAAGGTCTACGAACTCCAACGGCTGCGCTGCCACCTCTGCGGGAAGGTCTTCACCGCACCGGCGCCAAAGGGCGTGGGCGCGGTCAAGTACGACGCGACATCGGCAAGCATGATCGCCTTGCTGAAGTACGGCAGTGGATTCCCCTTCAACCGCTTGCAGGGGCTGCAGGGGAGTCTCGGCATTCCTCTGTCGGCCTCGACCCAGTGGGACATCGTCAACCGTTTCGCCACGTTGATCCAACCGGTCCACGAGGAACTGATTCGGCAGGCCGCGCAGGGCGAGGTCCTGTACAACGACGATACGACCATGAGAATCCTGGCCCTGATGGGAGACCGGGCCCAGGACGCAGCGCCGGATCACGAGGGCCCACAACGCAAGGGCGTGTTCACCTCCGGTATTCTCTCAACGAACGAGGGACGTCGGATCGCCTTGTTCTTCACCGGACGCAAGCACGCGGGGGAGAATCTGGTCTACGTGCTGGCCCGGCGGGCCGCGGAACTCGGTCCCCCGATCCAGATGTGTGACGCCCTGTCGCGTAATATGCCTGTGGAACTCAAAACCCTCCTGGCCAACTGCCTGGCCCACGCCCGGCGCCAGTTCGTCGAGGTGGCCGAGCACTTCCCCGAAGCGTGCCGCCACGTGCTGGAGTGTCTGGGTGCGGTGTACAAAAACGACGCCGCGGCCCGGGAGCAGAACCTGTCCCCGGAGGCGCGTTTGCACTTCCATCAGGCCGAGAGCGGCCCGATCATGGATGAACTCCAGGCGTGGCTCACCCGCCAGATCGAGGATCGGCTTGTGGAGCCCAACTCCGGCCTCGGCCAGGCGATCGCCTACATGCTCCGGCACTGGCCGAAGCTGACCCTGTTTCTGCGCGAGCCCGGCGCCCCCCTCGACAATAATCTCACCGAACGTGCCTTGAAAAAAGCCATCCTTCATCGAAAGAATGCGCTGTTCTACAAGACCCAGAACGGGGCCCGGGTCGGTGATCTCTTCATGAGTCTGATCCACACCTGCCAGCTCAACCGCGTCGATCCCTTCGACTACCTGACCGCGCTGCACCGACACGCGAAGCACTTATCCGCAGAGCCCGAAAAGTGGATGCCCTGGACCTATCGCCAGAGGCTCGAACCGACCCACTCATCTCCCGCCGCTTGACCGGACCCCGCTTCCAGCGTCCACGCCGCGCGCCAAAACGCGACTACGCACGCGCGCCGAAGGGACACAGTTGACCACGCCCCGGCTGCGCACCGGCGCCGCTGATGCGCGTGAGCCTCAGCGCTACCCAATCAGT
>JBDHAF010000277.1:0-3610 GCA_039588255.1 Gemmatimonadota bacterium
GCTGCTCGCAGACCGAACGAAAACGCTAGACAAGGCCCATGTGGTGACAAATCCAAAACTCGACCCTTGTGGCACAAGGACTTTACGTCAACAAATGTCAAACATGCGCTAGGGGGGGCAATCACGCCATCCTTCCTGCTTCGCAAGCGCAGACCGAAGTCCCGGCCCTTCGCTCCCGGCGGGTTATGTTGTCCCGCCAGTACCAGCGCTACTATGGCCGAGTCCGACTCCCCACACGCGCATCGGTCGCGCACTTCGGCTGTGCGCCTTATAGCGCTCCCTACTCGCCGACGGACGACCGCCGCCCGTCGGCGAGACGCGCCGGGGCCTCTCCAGTTCCCAGACAGGACCTCCCCGCATGCCGCAACCCTTTGCCACCACAAACATTACGATTTCGAACTGTCGAAAATCAGTTTGACATTTGTTGACGTAAGTCCTTGTGCCACAAGGGTCGAGTTTTGGATTTGTCACCACATGGGCCTTGTCTAGCGTTTTCGTTCGGTCTGCGAGCAGCCCGGTGGGCGGGGGTCGCGGAGACGCAAGGCCTTCAGCACCCGACGGGCGTCGCGCCCGCCGGAGGTCACCAAACGGTGCTTCGTACCCCCGAGGTCCAGATCGGTGACGCTCACCGTCTTCATCGCTCCCAGGGCGTCGCTCGCGCTCAGACACACCCCCTCGGCGTCCAGGTGATGTTGAAGCGTTCGCTTCAGAAACAGCGCCAGCGTGGCCACCAAGATGTGCGCCCGGATGCGGTCGTCGGTCTTGTGCCAGATCGGCCGCATCGCGATCACGTCTTTGAGATCCCGAAAGCCCGCCTCCACGGTGGCCAATTCCTTGTAGGTCTCCACCGCATCCACCGCCGTCAAGTCCGGGTCGTCCGATTTGAGGATGTACCGCCCCTCTCGGGCCAGTTCAGCCCGCATCTTCTCGGCGTCTTGCTCAAACGTGAACTGACCCTCACCGCCGACCGCGTACGAAAAATAGCGCTTGCCATGGTTGGCGGCCACGGCGCGCTCGGCCCGCGCGCCGATCTTGGCCGGGTCCTTCAGCCGACCGGCGCTCACCGCTCGCGCGATCTTCTCCAGCGCCTGGCCCACCCGGTCCATCGACCGCTCGCGCAGCGACTGCTCGTAGGCCTTGCGCGCGCCGCTCTCCACCACGAAATAGCGAACCGGCTCCTCACCCAACCTCACCGTCTGGACGCGGTTCTCCTCATCCACGCGCACCCACGCCCCCTCGTCCTCCCCCAGCGACGCCAGCACCTGCGCCGCCTCCCGACTGCGACGCCCCTTGATCCCCACCAGGTACCGGAACCCTCGCTCAGAGAGAAACGCCAGGTTGGCCTCGCTCACCATCCCCCGATCCGCCACCACCGTCACCCGCCGCACCCCGAAGCGTCTCTGGACATCCGCCACCACCGATTGCAAGGTGCTCTTGTCCGCCGTCTGCCCGGGAAAGAGGTGATGCGCAATGGGCCAGCCGTTGGCCATCACCACCCCGACGATGACCTGTACCTCGCGGGGGTGGCCGTCGCGAGACTTCCCGTGCCTCCGCAGCCGGCCGGTCGGCTCACGCCGCTGGAAGTAGGCGCTGGTGACGTCGTAGAAGACCAGGTTCACCTGAAGGCTGAACAGGTCCCGCACCCGCCGGTAGAGCGCCCCCTCGATGGCCTCCTTTGCCCCCAGCAAGGCGTCCAACGTCCGGTACCACCGCTGCAACTGCCCGGACGAAACCTTCACCCGCTGGTCCTTGGTGATCGCCTCGACCGGCAACCAGTCCGGCTCCCAGCGCCGACCCTGGCGGTCACACACAAAGGTGTGCTCCAGCCACCGGGCCAGGCCGTGTTCGCTGGAGGGCTCGGTCAGGCGGTTGGCCACCAGTACGAAAGCCCTCTCCGCCACGTCGTACTTTTGCCTGGGCGATCGGCATACCCGGTGGATGATTTCAGTCAGCCCCATCTCCTCCCAGAGATGGCGGGCCAGAAGGATCGGCCCCCACACCGCAGAGGACCGCGAGGCGATCTCCGTTGGCGAGACGAACTGCTCTCGGCAGTATCGCCGCATGGAGCGCATGAGGTTGTCCAGGGTCTCTCCCAGGCGGTCGAGGCGTCCCAGGTTGGCAATGACTCGTTGGCGGTGTCGGCCCTCTTCTCGATAGGTTTCGAGGATCTGGAGGTACTCGTAAGTCCTCTGGCCGCTGGTGACCCGGCTGACCCGCAGGAACATGACGCGTGGCTCCAGGGAGGCAAGTGCTGTCATCCATCAACATACAGTATCATACCTCAATTCGCGGCTATAGCAAGAAGAATCGGCATACTTCCAACAATAGGTTGTCACCACAGATTGGGCGCGGTGCGGTGGAAAACGGCCCTCCCGGCCCCATCACAGCCGATCCGCCCCCGCCACCACCCGCCCAAGTGTCAAACATGCGCTAGCGGTAACAAGGCGTTAGGCCATAACGGAGGATGGCGCAATGACACGCAGGGAAATGGTGCAGGAGATCATGGCGGCGGCGAAGGCGGATTTCAAGGCGATTCTGGAGTCGGTGGAGGCGGCGCCAGAGGGCGAACAGTTGAGGGCGGTGGAATTCGAGGTTCGGCAGCGCGCGTTGAAGAGGTACGGTCAGATGCTGCGAGCGGTGTTACTGCTGGCCAACCGGGAGGGACACAAACGCGTGGCCGCGCCGAGGTGTGACTGCGGCGAACGGATGCGGATGGTGAGGCGGCAGGCGAAGACGGTGGTGACGGTTGTGAGTCCGCTGACGTTCGAGCGGCGCCAGTACTACTGTGACCGCTGCCGGCAGAGCCGGCGGCCGTTTGACGAGGCGGTGGGTCTTGATCGTGGCGGCTTCAGCGAGGGGGCGCGACGGTTGATCAGCCGGTGCGGGACTGCCGAGAGTTTTCGCCAGGCGTCGGAGGCGTTGAAGGAGTTGGCGGAGATTCGGGTCAGCCAGGAGACGGTTCGGCAGGTGACCGAATCGGTGGCCCGTATGGTTCAGACGGCCCAGGCGAAGGGGGCGTTGTGCGGCGAGGAGGACCGGTTGGACTTCAGTCGCCAGGGAAAGGTCTCTCGGGCGTATGTGTCGGCGGACGGGACCATGGTGAACACGGAGGAAGGGTGGCGAGAGGCCAAAACGGGGACGATTTACAGTCAGGGGAAGGATCAGCAACACTTCGTGGCGACGCTGTCCTCGGCAGATGAATTTGGCCCGATGATGCGTGGTCATGCGGACGGGGTGGGTGCGTTCTCGGCGCGGCAGCGGGTGGTGATCGGAGACGGGGCGTCGTGGATTTGGAAGCTGGCGGGTCAGCCGTTTCCGGGCTCGGTGGAGGTGGTGGACTACTATCATGTGAGCGAGCAGGTGTGGAAATGTGCGCGGGGGTTGTATGGGGAGGGGGACGCACGAGGCACGGCGTGGGCCTCGCGTCGGTTGAAGGAGATTCGAGAGGCGGGTCCGGCGCGTCTGATCGCGAGCCTTCGGCGGTCGCGCCGACGGCGTCGGGATGCGGGGGAGCGGGCGGCGTTGGACGCGTTGTTGGGATACGTGGTGCGTCGGCGGGAGCGGCTGCGGTATCCGACGTATCGCCAGTGGGGCATCGACAGTGGCAGCG
>JBDHAF010000278.1:0-3610 GCA_039588255.1 Gemmatimonadota bacterium
GTCGTGGTGGGGAGATTCGAGCGGTTCATCGCCCCCGGTGAAGTGGGGACGGAGTCGACGACGTTGATCCGGCCGATCCTCGTCCGGTGAGGACCGGGACGCGGTCACCGCACGGCTGGAAACGGTGGCCGGGTCTGAGGTAGGTGCGCAGCGTGCGCACCGAAGACGGTCCAGAGATGCTATCGACGGCAACGCCCCAGGCGGGGCACGCAGGCGCTCGGCTGCACGCCGCACAGTACGCGTGTCGAACAGCCGTCCAGCGTCGACCCTCAACAGAGAAAGTACGTGCTGGCGCTGGCCCAGACGGGGACCCCGCGCCGCGCGCCGTCCCGCGCCGCGTGGCGCCCCGCCCACCTCGGCCGCCTGCGACCGGTTCCCGCACTCCGCGAACGCCAGCACGTATTCTCTCTTTTATGCTCCTTGACGGCCGGCGCTGATCCGGGGGTGACGTTTCCCCGTAAGATGCCGGGAGGCCCGCGACCTCGAAGGGGGCAAGGATGACTGAGCCCAATGGTGACCTACAGGACGCGCTCGACGAGCTGGACGCTGCGTATGGGGAGATGATTCTGAAGCTCCGAGACCACGGCCTGGATGTTGACCACCCGTTAGCTGAGCCATTGGATACCTTGCTCCTTTGTGTCGGGCGTCTCCTCGAGTGCTACGGCCCGGCTGAACCCCATATCGAGTGATCTGCGTCACAGAACTCGGGGTGCGGGAAGCGCTCCATTGCTCATCGCATAGAAGAGAGGGGGCCTGGACCATGGTAGAGCACTGGCGGCGCTGGGATGACATGCCGCTCGACGAACGGATTCGGCGGAATTATCCCGTCGATGAGGAAACCGCCTACCTCATCGCCCAGCGTTTCTTAGAACTGGCGTTGACTGGGCTCGATGCGGGGGCGACGGTCCGCAAAGCCTACAGCGGCCGTCAGCTTCAGGAGTTATTAGACAAAGCGGCTCACGCTGTGCTAGAGGGACTTTCGAAGCAGGACTGATCTCCCTACAAAAGCGAAGCCTACCTCAAAGGTTCTCTCCAACCGATCTCCCCCAGGACTAGCCCTATCGTAGACGAAGACCCTTCGTGAGGGGGAGGGTCGAGGGCCAGCCGCCGGCCATATACAGGGGCACCTGGCACCAGGCGGCTGGCCCGCTTTGCCTCACCGCACTGGCTCTACCGCTCGCGCCGCAGGACGAGAATCCGCCGACAGCGCTCGCAGCTGAGCGCCTGCACCTCACGCTCCGCTGACCGGCTCACGGTCAGAAGCTCCCCGCAGCGCGGACAATCGAGCACTTCAACCCCGGGCGTGGCGATTGCCTCGCGAATGCTCGCGGCCTCCTCGCAGGAGAAGGGGACCGGGGTCGGGGGACGCGGGTCTTCACTGCTCATTCTGCGAAGTGGAGTCTGGCGGGAGTGCCTTACGCGGTAGATCGAACTCGTCCCGGAGGCTGTTGACGACAGCTTGAAATCGATCGCGCGCCCTGTCGAGACCGCTTTGGCGGGACGCGAGGTCGCGACCGACTCCGGACTTGCCGGCGAGCTCGTTGATCTCATGAGCGCCATCATAGAATTGATTGATGATGCGCTGCAAGTTGGCCCCCGAAGCTCCGTGACGCTCGATCCAGGCCCTCGCTAGCTGTTCCAGGTTTGCCGTCACATCGGCGCCGAGTGCCGCGGACATACGATTCGTCTCCTGCCTCCACCACTCATGGTTTGTCTTGCTCCGCAGGTCCTTCATGTTCCTGAGCGCTTGCTCAAGCGAGCGCTGTACCAACATCGCATGGTACGTCGCAACGGATTCCAAACGACCGCGGCGCCGTTTCCCTTCTAATGCATGCAAGATCATCTGGAGACCTGCGAAGCCGGCCAACACCGCCGTGGCCACGGCCGTCACGATCAAGGCTGGATCCGTCATCCGGTGGGAGCCATCGGTTTAGGTCGAACGCGGGATGAGCTCGGCTACTACTTCCGTAGGAGTTCGGATCTTCACAGCAGCGATCGCCTCCACCTGGGTCGCATACATCCGAAATGAGCCCACATCGCACGTCATGACATATCCGACCTGCGCCTGGTACGCAGCAGCTGTCAATCGTGCGTCCACGCCGCACCGCACCCCGGCCCGCCGATTCGCCAACCCATCCAGCCTCGGACCCACCCGACCGATCGCCCCCCAGGGCCCGTCGGCCCTACCCCATCGAGATTGCTCATGGGTACCGCCCGCCCCCCATAATTGGAGACGTGCAACAAAAGGGAAAGAACCCGCCAGGCCGTATGGTCACCGACCCACCATCACCCGGGCGTGATGCCGATCGAGGACCCCGATTCGAGGCCTTAAAAAGAAGAAAAAACCCGCCACGTCGGACTGGTCACCGAGCACCCATCCCGCCCTAGGCCCCCTGGTCCCGCCGGCGGAATGCCGGCCAGGACGGGCATTGGTCCCAGGCGGCCGCGGCGGCGGGGGCGCGGCGCGGTCGGCCCTGGCGCGAGGCGCTGGCCGTCCCCATCGCTGTGGAGGGTCGGCGCTGGACGGCTGGTCGACCACGGTACGGGGCGGCGTGTCGCCCCGCGCCTGGGGGCCCCGGCCGGGGGCGGACCGGCAGCACGGGATCCGCGAGGTGGCCACGGAGTTCAGCGATCTCTTTGGGCAGGCCGGGTTGGCCTGGTTGCGGACGGTGGCGCTTCCGGGCCCGGAGCGGGCGTTGCTGGACCGCGACCTGCAGCTGTTCGATGAGCTGCACGCACGCGTCACCGAGACCGATCGAGCGGTGCGGCAGCTGGTGGCGCAGGACCCCGCGATGCAGCAGGTCCGCACGGTGCCGGGGTTTGGGCGCTTCTTCGCCGCCTTGGTAGTGACCGAGATCGGGACGATTGCGCGGTTTCGGAGTCCCGAGAAGCTCTGGGGGTATGCGGGGCTGGTGCCCTCGGTGCAGGCGTCGGGCGGGAAGCTCTTTCACGGCCGCTTCACGAAGCAAGGCAACCAATGGGTGCGGTGGGCCGCCGTCGAAGCCGTGCGGCCGGCGATCGTTCACGACGCGGAGCTGCGCCGGTATTACGACCGCGTCCGCGTGCGCCGGGGCCGGAACCCGGCCAAGATCGCCACGGTGCGGCGGCTGTTGGCCATTGTCTATCACGTGTTGCGGGACGGTCGGGCGTGTTACCAACGGAGTCCGTGTCCTCGGGCGGCCCTCAGTTACTTCCTACCGGCAGCGGGATAACGGCGCTGCGCGGTCCGAAAAAAGGATAGGGCGTCTGAGGATCCAATCGTGAGCCTGCGGGCCAGGACGGCGCCGCCAAGAGAAGGGTGATCCTCGCCCTGATGACGAAGTGCGTGAGGGAGGAGGTGAGCTGGGAGACCGGCTTGACCAAGCCTTTCATAGAAGGAAGAGAACGGCCCCGGGCTATTGAGGCCGTTGGGGCAGATGGGGCAAATGGGCTACGCCGGCTCGCCGGGCTCCGGACCCGCCCTTGAGGAACCCAGGCATCGCCTCCCCTGCCTTCCTGAGCGTGGTGCTGCATGCTCAGGAAGGCAGGGGAGGCGATGCCTTCCTGAGCGTGGTGCTGCATGCTCGGCGTCCTTGTGAACAGGTGGACCGCGCTTGCAGCACCACGCTCA
>JBDHAF010000279.1:0-3603 GCA_039588255.1 Gemmatimonadota bacterium
CTACAACGACCGACGGTTGCACTCCGCACTGGGGTACTGTTCGCCGGTTGACTACGAGTCGCGCGCGGCGTAGAACACGGGTGTCTACGAAACCGAGGGAAGATCCCGAGCGCGCACGTTTTGAAGGAACTTGAACAGTGATGCACCTGGCGTTGATCCGATCACGTTCACCTTGCGGCGTGCCCCGCGAGCCGTTCGCTCGCAGGTCAAGCGCTGACCGTTGGGCAGCGCCACTCAGCTGCCGACTCGTGCAGGTCAAATGCGGAATCGTTAGCCAGCGGCGGTAGGACAACCCCCGGGAAGCATGGTCTCCATCAAGACCTTCGACAACCCGTTTGACGCGGAAGTCGCGGCCCGAACCTTGGAGGCGCACGGAATCGAAGCGCGGCTGAGTTCAGATGGCGCGGCAAGTATGATCCCCTACGGTTTCGGAGGAGTGCAGTTGTTTGTCCACAATCCCGATGTTGAGCGGGCGGTGGAAATCCTCTCCACACCAGAGCCGGGAGGAGTTCGACGAGTCGACCAAGTTGTGTCAGGCAAACGAGCACGCTCTCCGAGAAGTAGGATCATCTCAGGCCTGCTTTGGATGATTGGTGGCATTGGGGTGACCGTCGGCACGTATGTACTCAGTGCGCCTACCGGAACCTTTGTTGTTGCCTGGGGAGCTATGCTATACGGTTTGTATGAAATCGGGCGCGGGATTGTGGAAGCCAGGTCATCTGCTGACACGGTGGAGACGCATCCGCGACGAGATGACAATGCCAGTTGACCGCACAGCATTGCTGGCGGCCCTATCCGTAGCCGTGGCCGTCGTTACGGCCGGCTGTGGCTCCGAGCCCAGAACCCCCGCCCCTACCCTCACCATGCAATCCGCGGCCACGACCGCCCGATTTCAGGCGGTGAGCGTGGTGAGCGAGCGGGTGGCATGGATCAGCGGCGTTGAGGGGACCTACGCACGGACCACCGACGGTGGAGAGACCTGGACCAGCGGCGTGGTGCCGGGTGCCGACACGCTCCAGTTCCGGGACGTCCACGCGGTGGACGCCCAAGCCGCGTACCTGCTGGCGGCCGGCCCCGGCGCACGCTCACGTATCTACAAGACCACCAACGGCGGGCAAACCTGGACGATCCTGTTCACCAACAGCCAGCCGGAGGGGTTCTTCGACTGCCTGGATTTCTGGAGCCCCACGACCGGCGTGGCGTTCAGCGATCAGGTGAACGGCCGGTTCATCATCATGCGCACCACCGACGGCTACAACTGGAGCCGCGTGCCGCAGGAGAACGTTCCCGCGGCGCTCCCCGGCGAAGGGTCGTTCGCCGCGAGCGGGACCTGTCTCGTCACCTATGGAGACAGCAGCGGCTGGATCGGCACCGGCGCGAGCGATACCGCCCGCGTGCTCATGAGCACGGACCGCGGGTGGACCTGGTCCGTCGCGGCGACACCCATTGTGAGCGGGGAGGTCGCGGGGATCGCGTCCGTCGCGTTCCGCGACACCCTGCACGGCGTGGCTGCGGGCGGCGACATCGGCAGCCCCGAGACGTTCAGCGACAACATCGCCGTGACCCTGGACGGCGGGCACACCTGGCAACTCGCGGGCCGGCCAACGTTCTCGGGCGCGGTGTACGGGACCGCGTACGTGCCGGGCGCGGATGTGCCGACGCTCGTCGCGGTAGGGCCCAAAGGGGCGAGCTACTCGCTGGACGACGGCACGACCTGGACCAGCCTCGACACGCTCAACTACTGGGGACTCGGCTTTGCGAGCCCCGACGCCGGCTGGCTCGTGGGACCGGACGGAAGGATCGTGAAGGTCTCGCTGTACTGACGCTCCTCGCTACCACCTACCACCTACCACCTGTCACCTAACTGCCATGCTCCCCCGACTCCTCCCCGTGCTCACCGGAATCTTCTTCATGCTCGCCGGGACCCTCTCCCGAGCAGGAGGATGTCTCCGGATGCGCATTCCAGCCGTCGAACGTTTCGTCCGGTGCCGTTAGCTCCACGACCAACTCCTCGCCGGGCGGGAGATCGCTGGGCACGGTGGGCCCGAGTTCCATACCATTGGAGAGATGCACTTCCACCCGCACCCGGCATAGCGTCTGGTCGGTGGTGTTGCGCACCGATCCCACAAAGAAGTGCTCGGTTGGATCGAAGGACATCGTGAGCCGCGCCCCGTTCCGCACCTGGTCGTACACGTCGCCCAGCGCGAGCATCCGCCCCGACTCCTCCGCTCCCTCATCCACTGCCGGTTCACGCTGATCCTCACCCGCACACGCGGCAACGGTCACAGCACACAACATGGCAAGCGCAGCTCTCATGGCTCTCATCGCCACTCGCTCTCGGTTCGGTTCGCTACGGGGCTCACCTACCACCTATCACCTAACACCTGTCACTCTCAATCTCATCACATACTCCACATCCACATCGTCCCGCCAGATGCCGTACAGCTCGTCTCCCACGAACCGCATGGCCTGGAACCGGTCGGGCATCGCCACCACGCCCAAGAACCGACCCTCGGCGTCGAACACATCCCAGTCGGGCGCGCCAAGCGTGAGCCGCGGATTGGCGAGGAACACCTCGGGATCTTCCGGCCCGAAGCTCACCGCCTCGCGCTCGTATTCCGAGAGGGTTCCGGGCCGCACCACGTGCTGCACCCAGAGCGTTGCTCGAGGCCCCGTCAGGAACCGGTAGTAGACGGGGCGGACCTCTGCGAAGTTGATCCCGCCCATCACCTGCTGGATGAGTGCCGCGGGGAACACGCGTTGGACGGCGTCGCCGATGAGTTGGCGATCGACGTCGGTCACCGGCTGCGGCTCGAACGGCTTGGTGAGGATGCGGGTCGGCGTGCCGGCCGAGTCGTATTGGGTGATGCGATACGCGTCGGTCGAGCCGTACCAGATGTCGCCTTGGGGCGTGAGGGTCCACACGGGGGCCGCGGCGAGGAGCGTGTAGCGGGCGCCGGCCTCCGACCGCGTGATGGCGTCTCCCGGCGGGAACCGGACGATCGTATCCGCGACCGACCCGTCTGGGTTCCACCGGACCACGGCGTCGGGTGTGCCGGGCGCCGGCTGGCCCAGGATGCCGAACCGAAGCTGCGCGGCGATCCGGCCGGCGTCGGTGATGCCCCAGGCCACGGGAATGCCGCTGCCGATGTCGATTCTCCAGCCGGAGACGCTCGCGCCGTCGGGGGTGAAGCGGCTCACGCGGAACTGCTGCATGTCGGGAATCGCCAGCGTGTCGCCGGGCTCCATGAGGCACGGACCCAGGCTCATGCCCAACCCGCTCGGCCCCGCGTCGCTCTCACCGAACGCGTTGAGGAACACGCCGTCCCGCGAGTACACCCGGATCGTGGACGCCCCTTGGTCGACGACGTAGATCGCGTGGTCCGACGCGACACAAATTCCCGTGACGTGGCCGAACAGGTAGTCGGGATCGCCCTCGGCCTCACCGATGAAGAGATCCTGCTCCAGCGTCCAGGCCTCACCTACCGTCCACAACCCGCCGGCGGGGTTGGACACCACGGTCACACCGGCGCTGTCGCTGATGGTGCCCGGCCAATCGGACACCGCATCGCCACCCGCACACGCGACGCACACGAGCCCAAG
>JBDHAF010000280.1:0-3578 GCA_039588255.1 Gemmatimonadota bacterium
CTGATCCACCGTCACCGTGCAGGGGTCGGGCGTCGCGCAGTCGACGCCGGTGCCGCTCCAGCCCGTAAAGACCGAGCCGTCCAACGCCACGGCCGTCAGGGTCACCGACGTCCCCACCGGATACGTCGCACTACACCCCACCTCCCCCGCGACACCGTCGGTGATCGTGCAGTCGATCGCCGGGCTCAGCCCAGCCTGGCTCGCCACGGTCCCACTCCCCGTGCCGGCCCCCGTCACTACCAGGATCGCAGAACCCGGTGCTCCTTGATAGGTCGCCGTCAGCGTCACGCCCGAGTACGCACTGAAGGCACGCAGCATGACGAACCATTCTCCGGCCTCCGGGGCACTGAACGTGCACGTCTCGTCATTACCGACACTAAACGGCCGGCAGTCATAGACCGTTCGCGTAGGCAGCTCCCCCCACCGCACATACAGATCGACATCGCCCGTGCCGCCGCTCGTAACGACCTGAAGCTCAGCGGCCCCCCCCGGCACGTCGATCACATAATAGTCCTGAGCACCGCGCGGGGCGGCCAGCTCAGCGATGGGCACTCCATTCTCTAGGGGCGTCACCACCGGGGGCGAGACGATGAAGGTCACCGATGTATCGGGCGTCAGGCTTGTGGCGCTGAATCGCAGCCGGTGCTCTCCGGTCCCGTTAATGGTCAGCCCGGTGAACGCTGCCACTCCGCTGGCATCAGTTGTCGCCTGCCTTGGTCCCGAGAGCACCCCGGGCCCGGCTGCAATTGCCGCCGTCACCTCCACGTTGGCACGGGCCACCGGCTGATTGTCCGCATCCTGCACCTGGACCACGGGTTGGATCGTGAGCGGCTCCCCGGAAACCGCCCCACCCGGCTGCGTGGTTATCGCCAACTGTGTTGCGGCATCATAAGTTGCCAACAGGGTCACGCCGGAATAGCTGGTCACCCCTCCCAGCATGATGTACCAGACACCGGCTGCCGGCATGGCAATGGCGCACACCTCCGCGTTCCCGGCGTGGTCGGATCCGCAGTCGAATCCGCTCCCGCCGAGGTCAGGCGTTCGCCCCAGCTGCAACAAGAGGAGCACATTCCCCAAGCCTCCGCTCGTGCTCACCTCCAGCTGGGTTTGCCCCTGGGGAACCGTGATACTATAGAATGCTGAATTCCCCACATCGTCCTCGAGCCCAGAGACTGGCACCGCATTCTCAAGGACCGTCACCGTCGGCGGCGCCACCGGGAAAGGAGCCGAGAGGATGGGGACCATGTCTTGGGCGCTGAATCGAAGGGTGTGGTTTCCCTCGCCCAGAATCGTCACGCCCTCGAAGCTCGCGACTCCGTCGGCGTCCGTGGTTGCGCGTGTGGAGTTGACACTCCCGGTCAACAGCCCCGAGCCACTAGCCAGATCAACCGACACAACGACACCTGATACGGCGAGAGGTTGATTGTTGGTATCCTGCAACTGCACGACGGGCTGCGCGGTGAGCGGTCTGCCTGAGACCGCCCCTCCCGGTTGACTGGTGAGCGCGAGGCTCCGTTGCACCCCAACATCCGACACGCCCAGGAGGGTCACGCCGGAAAAGCTCAGGAACCCTCGCAGCATGACGTACCAGTCGCCGGCCGCGGGGGAATCGAAGGTGCACGTCTCCGCATTACCAGCGCGAAACGGCCGGCAGTCCCAAGCCGTTTGCGTCGGAACCTGTCCGCGTCGCACGTACAGATCCGCATCCCCCGAAACACCACTGATGCTGAACTGGAGGTGGCTCTGACCAGCCGGCACAGTCAGGAGGTAATAGCCGACGCTTCCCGCGGCGCCTGATAGTCCGGCTACCGGCACGCCGTTCTGCAACGGGGTCACCGGGGCCGCGGCTACGTCGAACGCCTCGGAGGTAACGGGGAGCACACTCGGCGCGCTGAACTCAAGGGTGTGGTTGCCACTTCCGGTGATCGTCAGGTCGGCGAAGACCGCGATCCCACTGGCATTGGTGACGGCCGTCGTGCCCCCAGTCAGAGACGGGCGGTCTTGCTTCCGGCCGTCCCCATCGGTATCTGCTTGCACGAAGCCGGTCAACTGTCCCCCACCGCTTGCAATCGCTGCCGTCACGACGACACCGGCCTGCCCCACGGGCTGGTCGCTTGCGTCCAGCAGCTGCACCACCGGCTGCACTGCGAATGCCCCACCCGATACCGCGCCGCTCGGCTGCCGCGTGATCGCTAGCTGAGCCGGCGTTCCCGGAACGGTCAGAAGCAGGTTGACGGAGTTAAGCGCGTCCACCCGTCCATCGCCGTAGAAGTGATCCTTGCCCGAGGCACCGAGGTCGATGGCGCCGTCACGGAGGAGCTCCCGTACCCGGGCCCGGTCGAGCTCGGGACGGTGCGCCAGCAACAGGGCGACGACACCAGCCACGTGAGGCGAGGACATCGACGTGCCGCTGCGACTGCCATATAAGTTGTTCGGCAGGGTACTTGGCACGCTCACTCCCGGCGCCGCCACGGCGAGTTCCGGGCCGAAGTTGGAAAAGGAAGCTCGGACATCGCTGATATTTGTGGCGGCAACGGCGATGACTTCCGGGTATGCCGCAGGGAAATTCACCTGAGCATTATCATTCCCCGCCGATGACACCATGAGCACTCCAGCCGCCGCCACCGCCTGCACCGCATCCTGCTGCGGGAAGCTGTGAGGTCCTCCAATGCTCATGTTCACCACCTGCATGCCGTTGGCCACGGCCCATTCGAGGCCCGCGACCACTGCTGACGTGAAGATTCCGCAATCTGGGGCTCCGTTAATCTGAGCGAGGCGGCTAATCTTCACGGCATAGAGCGACACTTCCGGGGCAACCCCCTGGTATCCCACCCCGTTTCCCCTCAGCGCCGCAACAATGCCCGACACGTGGGTGCCGTGTCCTCCGCACGCGGTGATGTTGTCGTCCCACGCGCTCGGGGCCGTGCTCCCGGACTCGGTGTCATAGCCCCCAGCGAAGAGCAGGTCGACATGGTCGAAATCCCCGCCGGAATCCAGAATGGCCACTTTGACGCCGCCCCCGTAATTGGCGGGACTCGTCACTGCCCATGCCTGGTCCGCGCGGATCTTTGCCACTCCATAAGGAATGGCTCCCAGCGTGGCCGTCAGGGCCGAGGCGGAGTGATCCGGTTTGAGATCATGTAGCTGGAGGACGTAATCGGGCACGACGTATTCGACATTCGGATGCGCCAGCAGCTGCACCAAGAACGTTGTATCGACAGTGCCCGAGAGGGCGGTGATCAGCCGAAACTGGCGGGTCACTTGAAGGCCTAGGGGCTCCAGTTGAGCGGCGATGGCAGCCTGCGTGGACTGGTCCAACGCGCGCACTCCTGCGGCGCGCATGCCCCGGAGTCCGGGCGCAGGCCGGAGCCCCACGATCACGCGTCCACCGTGGCGCGCGACCTCACCAGCGAGCCGCGCCACATTCTCACCGACCTGAGCTAGGGCGGGCGGCGCTCCTACGCAGAGCATCAAGCCCAGGGCGCTCGTCGCCTTGAGCATGGCGAAGTTGGCGGTGGGCGCCTTCATAAGAATCTTCTGACCGCTATGAGGTGTAGTACTGATTCAGCAAAAAACCT
>JBDHAF010000281.1:0-4302 GCA_039588255.1 Gemmatimonadota bacterium
GCGGTGCGCCCGCACCACTGCCTCGGCCGCCGGGCGCTGGAGAAACGCCAAGCCCTGGTCGTAGAACTCGGCTTGCATGAAGTTGTCGGTCGAGGCGTAACGGATGTCGTACGCGATCGTCGGGTCCACCGATTGGATCTCCACCAGATCCGGCTCCCGAAACTCACCCTCCTCCTCGGGCGGAGAGGCGGCCAGCGCCGCGTCACGCAACTCGGCAACCGGCCGCACCGGGTCGATGGTGAACGTCTGGCCCGCTTCCGTCCCCACCTCCCGACGCTCGAACACGACGCTGGCGGCTTCCACCTGCGTGGCCCTCCCGTCGGCATCCCTCGTGAAGACGAGGCGTTCCCCGTGATAAAGTCCCCCGTCTTCGGGAAACGCGAAGACGTCCGGGGAGATTTCCGTCAGGGGATCGATGTAGAACCACTCGATGAGAGCGTGGAGCTGCCCGTGTTTCTCGAAGATGTACAGGGTGTTGTGGTCCCACCCGTACTCCCCGATGAGTCCCAGCCAACGCCGCGGCGCCGGCGGCGGTCGCCGGTCCTCGACGCGACTGAGCGTATCCCCGCCGATCACAATGGCGCCTTCCATCGGCGTGACCGCCAACCCGTACCCCAGTCTCCCATCGGTGATCAGCCCGTCTCCACGGGCTCGGACCCGCACCCGGCGGTTTGGGAGCACGGCGTACAGCTCCCCACCTCGCCCCACCATCTCCACGCGGCGATCTCCGGACCCATAGGACCCTTCCAGCCGGGACACCAACTCGGCGGGCACGGGCTCCGTCACCTCTGGAGCGGGTAGCGGACGACCTTCCTTGGCAGCCAGCATGACGCGAAGGGCGTATTCGTTGCGCCACCACTGTATTTGCTCCGTCCATGGTGGTGACGGATGCAACACCCAGCCGTTGCTCGGGCAGCGCCGACAGGTCGGTGGCGAATCCATAGATCGCTCCGCCGTGGCCGATCCGGCGGTGCCCCTCCAGCTCGGAGATCCTGAACCCGATGCCGTAGCCGGTGCGGGCGCCCGGCGGCGCAAACTGAGGCGTGAGCATGGAGTCCAGGGTGGCGGCGTCGATCACGTGACCGCCCGTGCCACTCCCATTCGCAAACAGGGCACTCATGAAAAGCCCGAGGTCGGTGACCGGAGCATACATGCTTCCCGCCGGCGCCATGCCCAGTTGGAACGTGGGCGCCTCGAACGTGCGGCCGTCGTACGTCCACATGTAGGCCGTGGCCAACTTCTCGATCACCGGAGGCTCCGGCCGGAACGAGCTGTTGTCGAGACCGAGGGGACGCAGGACCGCCTCCGCCAGATACGAGGCAAACGGTTCCCCTCGCACGCGCTCGAGCACGAATCCCACCGTGGCGATGCCGGCATTGGAGTACTTGGTGCGGGACTCGGGGCCGTACACCATGCTGGTGCCGTTCAAGCTCCGCACCGTGGCCTCCAACGACGGGTCGGTGTCGTCGAAGTAATGACCGACGGGGGGCTCCCGCACGAGCCCGGACCGGTGGGACGTGAGCTGGCGGAGGGTTGGCGTGCCCTCGAAAGACGAGCGGGGCGAGAAATCCGGCAGGTACTCGGTGATGGGGGCGTCGAGGTCGAGTATCCCCTGCTCCACGAGCTGCATGATTCCGATGTCGGTGAAGAGCTTCGAAACAGATCCCACACGGTAGGTGGTCTGCGCCGTCGCCGGCACGCTGTCCTCCGGATCGGCCAATCCAAAACCTTGGGCCCACACCGTCTCCTGGTCGTCCACCAACACAATCGACAGCGCAGGGAGGTGCTTGGCGGCCATCTCGTGCCCGATGAGTATGGTGAGACGGGCAGCCACCTCCGCGTAGTCGCTTCGAGGGGGAACGTTGTCGCGGCCGGTGGAGCACCCGGCGGCAATCACCAGCAACAGTAGCAGTCGGCTCTGGACTCGCATGCGGCTACCTCGCCAAAGAGATCTGGGATAGACCATGACATCTCCGCGTTTCTGTGTCAATTTGATGTCTTCCTGGAAACGAGGGTGCATTGAGCAGCGAATCCGTCTTCAAGCGCTACTTCCTCCCTGGGTTCGTATTCCAGTCGGTCGTCATCGCGGGCGGGTACGGCACCGGTCGCGAGCTGGCGGAGTTTTTTCTCACCCGGGGCCCGCTTCCGGGCTTGCTGGCCATGGTGCTGGTGTCCACCGTCATCTGGAGCGCGGTGAGCGCGGCGAGCTTCGAGCTCGCTCGGATGTACGGCACTTATGACTACCGGAGTTTCTTCCAGCATCTGCTGGGGAAGGCGTGGGTCCTCTACGAGATCTGCTACTTCGGCCTGCTACTGATCGTCCTTGCCGTGATCGCCGCGGCCGCTGGGAGCATCCTGCAGGACACCTTCGACCTTCCCTACGCCTTCGGCGTGATCGGCATCATGTTGGCCGTCGGGTTTCTGGCGTTTCGTGGTACCGCCGCCATCGAGAAGTTCTTTGCCGGCTGGTCGTTCATCCTGTACGCCGTCTACGTGGCGCTCTTCGTGTGGTGCTTCGTCCGCTTCGGTCCTCAGATCGCCGCCGGGTTCGGCGGGGCGAGTCTCGACACGGACTGGATCGTGGGTGGGGTCGAGTACGCCGCGTACAACTTGGCGCTCATCCCGGCTATTCTATTCACCATTCGCCACGCGACGACGAGACGCGAGGCGGTAGGCGCCGGCCTCCTGGCGGGGCCAATCGCCATGATTCCGGCACTCCTCTTCTACCTGGCCATGGTTGGGCAATACCCGGAAATCTTGGGTGAGGCGGTTCCGGCCAATTACCTGCTCGATATCCTCGGCTCCCGAGCTTTTCAGTTGACGTTCCAGATCGTCTTGTTTGGCACGCTCATCGAGACGGGCACTGGGATGATTCACGCTGTGAACGAGCGCTTGGCAACGTGGTTCCAGGAACGGGGGGTCGAGCTTCCAGGGTACGCCCGTCCCGCGGTCGCCGTGACCCTGCTGGTGATGGGCGCGCTCGTGTCCAGCTTCGGACTGATCACCCTGATCGCCAAAGGCTACGGAACGCTGACATGGCTGTTCCTCATCGTGTTCGTGGTACCGGTGTTGACATTGGGCGTGTGGAAGATTCGGCAGCACTCCGATGCCGGCCTCCAATTGGAGGGGGACGCGTGACGTCCACTGGTAAGACACCGGCCAACGCCGACGCCGTGGTGTTGCGGGCGTTTGCCAGCCGCAGCGACTACGATCAGGCCGTGACGCTGCAGCGGGATACGTGGGGACAGGACTTTACCGAATGCGTTCCCGCCTCGATCCTCCAAATCAGCCAGAAGGTCGGGGGCGTGGCGGCCGGGGCATTCGACGCCGCCAATCGCCTCATCGGATTCGTGTACGGCATCAGCGGACTGCGCGACGGCCGGCCGGCGCATTGGTCCCATATGCTGGCCGTGTATCCGGAGTATCGCGGCCGCAGACTCGGCACCCGGCTCAAGGCCCTGCAACGGGACCTGCTCTTAGCCGAAGGCATTGACGTGGCCTACTGGACGTACGATCCCCTTATCGCGGGGAACGCGCATCTCAACATCAACCTGCTCGGAGCGCTGCCCATCGAGTACGTTCCCGATATGTACGGCAGCAACACCGGCAGCGACCTGCACAGCGGCCTCGGCACCGACAGATTCGTCGTCGAGTGGAACCTTGCGGATCCGGGCGTCGAGAGCATCCTGCACGGGAAGGCTCTGGAGGAATCGGCGATGGACATCGACGGTCCTGTCATCGATGCCGACACCGGCGACGAGCCGCGTCCTGCGACTCCAGCGGTTCGGGTGGCGATCCCCTTGGATATTCAAGCGGTCAAGCACGCCGATCTGAACCGGGCCCTCACCTGGCGCACCGTCACGCGTGAAGCGTTCCTCTGGTATCTGCAAGGCGGATACCGTGTCGTGGGCTTCCAGCGCGACAGACCCTCGGACCGGGGCTACTATTACCTCTCGACAGGAGACCAAGCAGGCCAGCGCCCATGACCATCACCATCGACACACTGACCCTCCGAGAGATCCACCTGCCGTTGCGCGAGCCGTTCACCATCTCCTCCGGCACGGTGAGCACGCGACGGATTCTGTTGCTGGAGTTGACGAGCGCTGAGGGTGCCACGACGTGGTCGGAATGTGTTGCCGGCGAGTCGCCCAACTACTCCCCGGAGACGATCGACACCTGCGCACTGGCCATACGGCGGTGGATTGCCCCGCGGGTCCTCGGTCAATCCTTCCTCCACCCCGTCGACGTGGCACCCGCATTGGCCAAAGATTTTCGTGGACACCACATGGCCAAGGCCGCCGT
>JBDHAF010000282.1:0-5278 GCA_039588255.1 Gemmatimonadota bacterium
TCCGTGCTGCGCCGACCGCACACGGGACTCCGCTGACGGCGCCGCTTGTGAACAGCCCGCTGATGGCCCCTGGGGCTCGCGCCCCAGGCAGGGCACGTAGGCGCTGGGCTGCACACAGTCACTCTCGTACTCTCGTCGAACAGCCGTCCAGCGCCGACCCTCAACAGTCAAAGCACGTGCTGGCACTGGCTCAGACGGGGATCCAACTCCGCACACCGTACAGCGCGCCGTGGCGCCCGGGCAGCCAATGGGTGACCATACGGCCCGGCGGGTTCCCTGAGACGGCCTGAAGAACTCTGCTCGACTCATCCCCGGCGGTGCCCAAGATCGCCTCCAGTGCTTCCACCGTAACGCCGCTCTCAGCGCGTTCTAGCCGCCCCACATGGGTGCGGTGCACACCGGCCTTCGCAGCCAGGGATTCGTGCGATGGGAGCATACTCCGGGGGATGGTGAAGTGACCGTACTGGTCCTAGTCTTGCAGTAACGAAGTTTTGCCATGAAGTGCCTAACCTTGCCTTCCCTGGCCACGCTGGCACTGTTCGTCGCCTGCAACGATGAATCGATCACCGGAGGGGCGGCGGCCCAACTCTCATTCACGATCCAGCCACCGACTAGCGCGGAGGCTGGAGCGGGGATCACCGTTGAGGTCACCGCCCAGGATATAGAAGGCCGGACTGTCACAGACTACACCGGTGACGTGACGCTGACCCTGGAAGCAAATCCGGCCGGTGGGGCCATCTCCGGGACCCTAACGGTTGCAGCCGTGGCCGGTGTCGCGACGTTCACCGACGTCAGCATCGCGAAGGTCGGTACCGGCTACCAGTTCCAAGCAACGTCTGGGACCATTACCTCGGCGTTAAGCGCCCCGTTCAGTATCACGCCGGCACCGGGCAGCCAGCTCGCTTTCACGGTTCAGCCCACCACCCAGACCGCGGGCGTGACCATCAGCCCTGCGGTCGAGGTAACCGCACTGGATCAGTTTGGCAACACTGCTAGCGGGTTCACCGGGAACGTAACCGTGATGATCGGGACGAACCCCAATGGGGGGCTGTTAGACGGAACCACAACAGTGGCAGCGGTGAGTGGAGTGGCGACGTTCAGCGATCTCCGCATCACGACCGTCGGTGCTGGCTATCAGCTCGAGGCGGCTTCGGGCACCCTGACCTCGTCGCTGAGCACGGCGTTCACCATCACGGCGGGGCCAGGCAGCCAGCTCGCTTTCACCGTGCACCCCACTGCGCAGATGGCGGGCGCGATCATCACTCCTGCGGTGGAGGTGACCGTTCAGGATCCGTTCGGCAACACCGATACCGGCTTCACCGGGGACGTGACCGTGATGCTGCTTGAGCCGAACGTCTGGGGCGCAGTGCTAGACGGCACGACGACGGTGGTGGCGGTGAGTGGGGTGGCGACGTTCAGCGATCTGGACATCGACAAGGCAGGGGACGGCTACACGTTGGTGGCGGCGTCGGGATCGTTGACACAAGCGACGAGCAACGCCTTCACGATTATCCCGGCTCCGGCAACGCAGTTGGTCTTCACGGTGCACCCGAGCACAACCCAGGCGGGGGGGGTGACGCCCATCAGCCCCGCGGTCGAGGTGACCGCACGGGATGACTTCGGCAACACGGCCAGCGGTTACACGGGGAATGTGACGGTGGCGATCGGGACGAACCCGAGTGGCGGCACGTTGTCCGGCACGCTGACCCGCGCTGCGGTTGGTGGGGTGGCGATCTTGAGCATCAACGTCGTGGGCTCCGGCTACACCCTCACGGCTTCCGCCACCGGCCTGTCAGGGGCCACGAGTGCGCCCTTCGACATCGCCACCGGTCCCGAGGCCATCCTCGCGTTCACCGTGCAGCCGGTGGCCTCAAGCGCGGGAGCGGCGATCCCGGTCGAGGTGACGGCGCAGGATCAGTTCGGCAATACCTACACGAGCTTCACGGGGAACGTGACGGTGGCGATCACCGACGGGACGGGCACCGCCGGGGCGACGCTGTCCGGGACGACGACGGTGGCGGCGGTCGCCGGCGTGGCGACGTTCAACGACCTCAGCATCGATATGCCGGGGACCGGCTACACCCTCACGGCTACGGCCAGTGGAGTTACGGGGACCATGAGCACGGCCTTCGACATAACCGCGGGACCTGCCACGCAGCTCACCTTCACCGCCCAGCCAACCACCACGACGGTCGGGGTGACCATCAGCCCGGCGGTCGAGGTGACCGCACTGGATCAGTTCGGCAACACCGCCACCGCCTTCACCGGCGACGTGACGGTGGCGATCGGGACGAACCCCACGGGCGGGACGTTGGGCGGGACGACGACGGTGGCGGCGGTGGGTGGGGTGGCCACCTTCCCCGACTTGCGCATCGACCGATCCGGAACCGGGTACACCCTGACTGCCTCGGCGCCGGGCATGTCAGGGGCCACGAGCGCCGCCTTCGACATCAACCCCAATGGCTCGGTCATGCTCGTGTTTACGGTGCAGCCGCCGAGCAGTGCGCAGGCCGGGGTGGCGATCACGGTCGCAGTGACAGCGCGGGACCCACAGGGCAACATCTACACGACCTTCACGGATGGAGTGACAGTGACCCTGGGAGTGAATCCGCCCGGCGGGACCCTCGCTGGCACCACCACCGTCGCCGCCGTGGCTGGCGTCGCGTCGTTCAACGACCTCAGCATCGCGAAGGTGGGGACCGGCTATCGGCTCCGGGCAATGTCCGGGCCGATTACCTCGCCGCTGAGCACGGCGTTCAGCATCACGCCAGCACCAGCGACACAGCTTGCGTTCACCAGGCAGCCGAGCACCACCTCATTTTTCCTCGATCCGGTCCAAGTATCGGCACTGGATCTGTTTGGCAACACGGTGACGGCCTTCACGGATGATGTGACGGTGGCAATTGGGACGAATCCGAGCGGCGGGGTGTTGTTCGGCACGCTGACGCGAGCCGCTGTCGACGGGGTAACGACCTTCAACGATCTGATCATCAACACGACGGGATCTGGATACACCCTCACCGCATCCGCCACGGGATTATCGGGGGCCACGAGTGCTCCGTTTAACATCATTCCCAATGGCTCCATCAACCTCGTGTTTACTGTGGAGCCTGTGACCACGGGGGTGGGGGCAGTCATCACCGTTGAGGTGTCGGTGATGGATCAGCTTGGCAACATTTACACAAACTTCTCCGGCAACATGACGATGGCGATCGGAGACAACCCCGCTGGGGGCACACTCTCAGGCACCACCACCGTGGCTGCGGTCGCCGGTGTCGCCACGTTCTCTGACCTCAGTATCGATGCGCCGGGGATCGGATACACGCTCACGGTTTCGACCACGATCGCTGGGAGCACGGTTAGGGGCTACAGCAACCGCTTCGACATCACTCCCTGAGTGTCGGAGAACGCATGGCGAAGCGGCTGTTCCTGTGCCTCCTGCTCGCGCTCGGTCGGTGTGGCGAGGTCCTCGCGCAGCTCGGCGGGCGTTGTTCGAGGACCCGCTTCTTTGCATACCGCGCCGAAGAAGGTGTCCAGCCATCACGAGCTGATTGGCGCGGTCCTGGATCCAGTCGGCATCGAAGCCGAGGTCCGGCTCGCGGTCGGGTTGCAAACCGAGGTTGTAGCGCTCGACGAGCTCGGCCCCCTCCTTCTTCAGCATCCACCGAAACGGTACGCAGGCGGCGCTGTACGGGCACATCGTGTAGGGCGTTGGAAGAAAGTGGCCGTGCGACTCCGAGTTGCGCTCGACGTAGGGATGTCGCTTGGTGACCGTGATCGGGAACGGCGCCATGAAGTTCACGCGCTCGGCCATGCACGGTGGAAGCTGGTCCGGTGAAAGGTCCGCGAGAGACTTGCGCGTCCGCGATTCTCCGCAGCGCCCGGCAGGCCATGTTGCTCGCAGGCTTCCTGCACACGGTCCCGACCCAGCCAGCGTCGTGCCAGGGCACGCGGATACCGAGGTGCTGGACGGGCAGCCGGCGCGATCCGGCGATCATGGCTTTCCCTCCCGGCCATAGTCGAGAACCCGCCGAATCAACCCGTCCATGTCGACGTCCAGATCGTCGCTGACCAGGTTGACCTTCTGGGCCATGCGGAGCAGCAGCCCTTCAAGCGGAAGCGCGCGAGTCTCGTCATCGAGGAAGTAAACCGTGCACGGTTGGCGACGCCCGTAGCGATGGTAGCGGCCCTCTCGCTGGGCGAAGGCGGCAGGGGAGAGCGGGAGGTCGTAGTGGATCACGGCCTCCACGAAGTTGAGCGAGACGCCCTCCGACGCAGACGTCGTGATGAGCAGCCCGCCCTCGGTTATGAAGGTGTCGAGGACCTCGCTGCGGCGCGCGGCGTCCATCCCACCGTGGAGCTGGTAGTCGGGGAAGTCGAGTCGCTCGACGGCCGCGGCGAGGTACTCCTGCGTCGTGCGATACTCGCAGAACACGACGACGTACCCCACGCCGTTCCCGACCAACTCCTCTACCAGGGCGTTGAAGCACTCGAGGCGGGAGTCACCGCGCAACTGCTCGACCTGTTGGAGCAGCCCTTCGAGCGCGCCACGATGGTCGCGCGGCTGATCGGGATCCTCCACCCAGCGGACCAGGCTATCCTCGAGGCTGCTGATGCTGGATGCCGCGCGTTGAAGTAGAACCATGGCCCGCATCTGCCCAAGCTCGCGCGCGGCGCTAAGAACCTGCAGCGCAACAGCGATCTCCTCGTCAGAGCGCCGATAGCTCCGAATCGAACGCACCAGAGGCGCCTCAGCACCGGCACCCGATCGGAACTTGGCGACGGCCTCGCTCCAGTCGAACAGCACCGCCCGTTCGGTGAAAGCCTCCGTTCCCTTGCTTCGGACGCGAGTAGCGAGGAGCACGGCGGGTGCTGGTTGCCGGCTCGCAAGACCCTCGACGAGCCGTAGCCGCTGACCGGCCAACGCGTGGGCCTCGTCGACGGCCACCAAATCCCAGGGGATTGCCGCCACCAAGTCCTGGACGTCAGGGCGCTTCGCCAAATCGATGCTCATGGCGTAGATACCGTTCGGCCACTTGTCAGGCGCACCGCCCGTTTGCTCCCGAAGGAGCCGCAGTGTCCGGCCGTCGATCACCACAGGCTCCCGGCCCAAGTCGCTGAGGAGGTACTTCCACTGCGCAGCCAGTGCGGCTGGGGCGAGAATCAGCACGCGCTGTAGGCGTCCGGTCCGGGCGAGTTCGGAGATGCTGCCCGCCATTACGAACGACTTTCCGGTTCCGACCGGCGCCAGAAGCAAGTGCATGCTTCCTGGTCCGAC
>JBDHAF010000283.1:0-7923 GCA_039588255.1 Gemmatimonadota bacterium
CATCGCCGGGCGATTCCGGCGGCTCATTGGTGGGTGAGCGAGGAGGTAGCTAGTGTCTTTGATCGATCTCTCCGGCAAGGTAGCGCTGGTCACAGGCGGATCCCGCGGCATCGGTGCCGCAACGGCCATGCTGCTGGCCCGAGGCGGTGCAGAGGTGGCGTTCACGTATCACACCCGGGAAGCGGAAGCCAAGCGGGTGGGCAACGCGCTGGCCGGCGAGGGCCGCCAGTGGACCATGATACAGGCGGATCTGGCGGAGCGGGAAGACTGCGAGCGGGCCGTGCGAGAAACCGTCGAAACGCTAGGTGGTATCGACATCTTTGTGGCGAACGCCGGGATCTGGCTGACCGATGACGTGGCTGTGGCAGAGATGACTGACGAGCGCTGGAAGCGCACCTTGGCGGTGAACCTCGACTCGGTGTTCTACGGCACCCGGGCGGCCCTAGGGGTGATGCGGCCTGGTGGACGTTTAGTCATCGTGTCCAGTACCGCGGGCCAGAGGGGGGAGTCGTACCACGCGGACTACGCGGCCACCAAAGGAGCCCTCATCTCGTTCGTGAAGTCGGTGGCAGTTGAGGCTGCCGAGAGCGGGATCCTGGTGAACTGTGTGGCGCCAGGGTGGGTGGACACTGACATGTCGGAGATCCCCTACCAGGCAGACGGCGGGAAGGGGAAGGCGAGGATCGAGGCCACGATCCCCCTGGGGCGGGTGGCTGCGCCGGAGGAGATCGCGGGGCCCATAGTGTTCCTGTGCTCAGAGCTGGCTGGGAGTGTGGTTGGGGAGGTCCTGAATGTGAACGGGGGGAGTGTGTTGTGTGGGTGAGGGGGGTTGTCGATCGGTTGCTGCATCCGCTACGGCGCATGGGCGCACGGAAGCGGCTGGCGCGTGTTGAGGAGATCCATAGCGTCTTGTTCGTATGCTATGGAAACATCTGCCGGAGTCCTTACGCCGAGGGCGCGTTTCGTAAGCTGGCGGAGCGTGAAGCGATAGGCCCGGTACGGGTCGCCTCTGCCGGCCTCATCGGCCCCGGTCGAAATGCGCCCCCCGAAGCGGTGCGAGCCGCGGCCACCCGGGGTGTCGATCTGTCGCACCATCGATCCCATTTGGTGACTCCGGAGTTGCTCGGAGCCGCAGATCTCGTGGTCGTGATGGATGTCGCGCAGGAAACTGAGCTCCGCCGCCGGCTGGGATGGCGGCGAGGTGCCGCACTCGTGTTGGGTGACCTCGATCCGCAAACCGTCTCCAGGCGGCGCATATTGGACCCCGTGGACCAGCCGGTGTCGGTGTTCGACGCGACCTATGCCCGGATCGATCGGTGCGTAGGTGCGCTTGTTGGGCTAGTGTGCGGTGACACCCGTTAGGAGAGTGCTGGGGGGCGCTGATGCGACCGGCGGACGCGGACGCCGAGAAGCACACCTGCGAAGAAACCTGCTCCGGTTCCCAATAGCTCGAGCCGCCCGGATGAGACGAGAACCGTCAGCCAAGGAACCATGACCCCACTCGCCAGCACGAGGAGGAGGCCGGCAGCAGTTTCCCACCTGACGCGCGCCCAGAGTCCCACCGGGAGCATCAACGCCCCGAGCCAGGCGAAGTCGAGCAGTAGAACTAACCGGGCCGGGAAGCGCTCGCTGTAGAGCAGCATAGCCCAACCACGCCCGATCCCCGACCCCAGCCCGCAGCGGCGGACAGCGTTCAACGCCATACAGTAGACGCCTGCCTCGTTCTCGATACGTACGGTAATCGTGTCTCCGGTCGAGATGCCCCTCATAGCAGCGTGCAGCCGGACTGAGGGCTGGTCGAGTCGCAAGGCCACAGCCGTGGTTCGGTAGCGAAAGACGAGGTCGTCACGATCAGGGCCGACCAGGATGATCTCTCTGTGGTTCTGGTCGAAGATGCTGAAGAGCGGTCCCAAAGCCGGAATGCGTGGGCCCGCCAGAGCGTCGACCGCGATGGGGCTACCGTTCATCAGCAGTCGCCGGACCTCTTTGGAGTTCCTCAGTCGGTGAGAAGGGGCTGGAACCGGGCCGACATTCGCCCTCAGCACCCGCCCACGATACCACTCCAGGTGTCCCAGGTTGGCTGTCCACTGGCCCCAATAGACCGTCCGGGGGAACGACGGAGACAGCAGCAGCCCCGTCAACCCGAAGGCGGCGCACGCGAAGGCGGCGCCTACGAGAGACAGCCGTGCGGCCCTCCTTCCGGTAGGGTAGAGCCACAGGCGCGCCGTCTTCGTGAGGGTCATTCCCAGCACGACACCCCCCGAGTTGAACAACACGTCTCCGATGCTCGGGTCCCGTCCGGGAATGACGAGTTGGGTGGCCTCGACCAATCCCGAAAGCAGAGCCCCGAGCAGGAGGGACCGACCGAGTCCCATGCCAATCAGCCCCAATCCGATCCCGAGGGGCGTGAATAGGAGCACGTTCACCAGCGCGTCCGCTATGGCACGCTCGCCGCAGACGATGCAGGCCGACGGCAGCTGGCCCGTACCCGGAGCGGGGGTGAGGGTGGCTAACACGATTCCGGCTGCTGCCGCTATGAGCACTGGCGAGCGCCGGGTCTGGACGCCCCCGATCATGGATCACGGGTGGTGTGTGGCACCGCTGCAACAGGGGGTCGAGACGCTCCGCAGGACCCAAAGTCGGAACCTGCCGAGTTGATGTCTATCCAGTTGTCCTCCATGTAGTTATCCTTGTCACCCGCCGCGTTTCCTGGGGTACTCGTAGAGGGCGTCAACCTTGCGTCCGGCCCGGGGCACGGCGGCGCGCCGCGGTCGACCAGCGCCGTGCGTGGTGGGGCAGGGAACGTGAATCCGGAGGCAATCATCCGGCGTATCATAATCGCGGCGCTCGCTCTCGTCACGGCGGCGCCCACGGCCGCAGCCCAGAGTATCACAGCTGGTGCCGTCTTCGGCTCAGTGGTCGACCAGAGCGGCCGGCCGCTCCCCGAGGTTCGGGTGGTGCTCACGGATGTTGCGACGGGATTCGAGCGGGTTCGCCAGACCGGGCGCGCTGGCGCGTTCTCCTTCCTATTCCTGCCTCCTGGAACGTACGAACTGTTCGCTGAGCGCCTATGGTACCGGCCAGTGCGCGTAGAGGGTGTGGCCGTTCGACCGGGTCGGCAGTCCACGGTCCAGGTTCGCTTGGTGGAGACCCCCCCGCCCATCGAACAGGCCGACGGCAGGCCGTTCCGCGGTGGCGCCTACGGCCTGAGCAGCCCCGGGCAGAGTCGGCCGGGCACGGCGTGGTGGCTCGAGTCCCTCGAGCTGGCGCGCCTACCCGACGTGACCAGGGCCCTCGCCCAGACAGCGCGATACACCAGCGTGTCCAACGCGCGGCTCGCGACTGAGGGTCTCTCGGGCCGGATGACGGGCGTGGCGGGCGATGGGTTGTACTTCCAGTCGGCGACCCACGCCGATCCCTCGATCGTCAGCCGGCGCACCATGCCATTCCTGATGAGCATCGCGCAGGGGGATCTGCGCACAAATGGACTGGATGTGGAGTGGTCCGATTACCCCGGCGCCACCCTGAGTGCCGCTACGTTGCGGGGCACGCGGCGGCTCGAGGTTCGTGGCTATGCCGACTGGTGGGGGGAGGCGCTGGCGGACTCCCGGCACTTCGATCCCGAAGCGGTGCGACCGAACACGTTTCGGGGAGGCCTCCTGGTGAGCGCCCCGGTGATCCCCGACAGCGCCGAGTTCGTGCTGGGGGTGGAGGCCGGGCGCCTCCAGACTGCGCGGCCCCGGTCCTGGGTGAGTACGCCTCTCGACTCGGCCCTCCTCGCCGTGGCGAGCGACTCGTTCGATGTCGACCTCTCGCCGTACGTGGAGCCGCGCCGCACGGAGACCGACGTCGGGTCTGTCTTCGGCCGCTTCGATTGGCGCATGATGGATGGCCACGCCGTGAGCGTGCGGGGGAGCGCCGCGCGGTTCCAGACCAAGAACCCCGATCTGGGCCTGCGCCACCTGCCGGCCCTGGGTGCCGAGCTCGAAGGGAACGACATCTCCTCCGCGGCCTCGCTCAGCAACCGCTTCACGCCGTGGCTGTATTCCGAGTTTCGCGTGGGTCTGGAGTGGAGTGTGCGGGAGTACGGGAGGAGCGATCTCCCTGCCACGGCGCTGATGGATGGCCCCGCCATATTCGGCACCGATCCAGGTCTCCCGGGGCGCTTCGAGCGCCTGGGAGTCAAGCTGAGCGAGACGGTGCACTTCATCCTTGGGCGACACCGCATCAAGGTCGG
Source organism: Gemmatimonadota bacterium (assembly GCA_039588255.1). Taxonomy (GTDB): domain Bacteria; phylum Gemmatimonadota; class Gemmatimonadetes; order Gemmatimonadales; family GWC2-71-9; genus B3T1B10. Next base: position 4,238 of record JBDHAF010000283.1, read on the forward strand.
CGGGTTCCTGAACTCGGCGTCCTACGACCACACGTTCGACGCATGGCGCGCCGGCGCCTTTGCCTTCGGCGGCGTCGACGAGTTCGCCCGCAGCGAGGGGGTGTACGTGCAAACCGTGGGTCGCCTCCCGGTGGCGAAGTTCAGCATCCTCAACACGGGCGGGTACCTGCAGTACAACTTGCGGGCCGTCTCGGGCCTCGACCTCACGATCGGGGCGCGGGTGGACGTGGAGCTCCTACCCAATGAGAAGCAGTCCCCGCCTGGGCTTCACCTGGGACATCGGCAACTGGCACCGCTGGTTGGTCGAAGGTGAGGCCGGGGTCTACCAGGGGCTGGTGGATCCCGCGCTCCTTGCTGAGTGGCTCGTGCGGTCCGGCTCCGCGCGCGTGCGGCGCGCGCTGGGTGATTTGGGCGGCTGGCCGGACGCGCCCGACTCGCTGGTGGCCCCTCCCCTGCGCTCCACCCTCAGCATGTTTGGGCCGGACTTCCAGGCGCCACGCACCGCCCGGGCCTCCTTCGGGCTATCGGGCACGCTGGATTCCCGAACGTTGCTGCACCTGGCGGCGGCGTATCGACACACGGACCTCCTGGCCCGGCGGGAAGACCTCAATCTCATTACCACGGCCGTGGCCCGGGACCAGGATGGCCGGCCGATCTACGGCGAGCTCGTGCAGCAGGGCTCCCTCATCGCTGCGCGGCCCGGCACCAACCGGCGGTTCGACGATTTCGACCTGGTGAGCGCCCTCAACCCCGATGGGTTCTCCAACTACTGGGGAGTCACCATCGGCCTCGAGCGGCGGGTGGGACGTCTGGTCAGGCTATCCGCGAGCTACACCTACTCCCAGGCCAGGGATAACTGGCTGGCGGGAGGCGGCGGGACGCCTGAGCTTCAGCTCACGCCGTTTCCGGAGCCCTTGGAGCTCGATTGGCGCGAGTCACGCTCCGACTTCGACGTGCCCCACCGGGTTAGCATAGGTGCTGAACTGGACTTTGGTCCCCTGAAGGTGGCGGGGTTTTACCGATACGAATCTGGGCGACCGTTCACGCCGGGGTTCAGGACCGGCGTGGATGTAAACGGCGACGGATCGGCGGGAAACGACCCAGCGTTCGTCGACGACCAGATCGACGGGGTGAGCGAAATGTTTCCGGAGTGGGGCTGCCTACGGGTAAACGTCGGACGTTTCGCGGGACGCAACGCGTGTCGCACTCGCGGGGTTTACACTCTGGATCTCCGGTTGGCGATCACTCCCTTCAGTGCTGGGAATGCACCAGTTGAGATCGTGATCGACGCGCTGAATCTCATCGAGTCTGACGTGGCAGACATCGACCGGGCACTGTACCTGGTCGACGCGAACGGTTCACTGACGTTCGATCCGGGAGCGGGGGAGGTGTCGATTCCGCTGGTTGTGAACCGGAGCTTCGGAAGGCCGGTCATTCGGCGGACACCGGGGCGAGTCCTGCGCATCGGCGTGAGGCTCAACTATGAGTAGCGGAATCACTCTGCGAGCGCGTGGCCGCTTGGCGGCCAGCGTCGTGGTGATGCTCGGAGCAGCGATCCTTGCTGGCTGCCCTAACGCCGGCGATGACCGAGTCCTGGGGATCGAAGCCACGGGCCTCGTCGGGGGGTTCGTGTACTGGGATCTCGACGGCAACCGGGAGCCAGGCGGCGGCGATGAGCCCGTCGACGGCGTGCTGGTGACTCTGCTGGTATCCGAGGTCGGTGGTGTCATAGCGGGAGCGGTGAGCGATCCGGTGGGGCTGTTCAGGATGCGGGATGTGCCGGTAGGGCGCTACCACGTCAGGGTCGACACGAGCAGCTTTGGAGATACGGCCCAGGTCGTGCGAATCGATACCTCGGTGGTGGCACTCGAGCCCGACGATACGGCGACGGTGGCGGTGGCAGTGAGCTACCCCATCGTGACCGTTGCTGAGGCACGGGCCCTGGCAATTGGTGAAAGTGTGTTCGTCGAGGCGGTGGCCCTCAACGGGTCCCGGGATTTCGGGGATTCCACGGCCCACTTGGCCGATACCTCGGCTGCTATCCGCGTGACGAGAATCCGTACGCCAGTGGTCTTCGCCGGTGACACCATCAGGTTGCGGGGAACCGTCGCGTCCCGTGATGGCCAACCCGTACTCGACGATGCCACGCCGTTCCTTCTGGCACTCACGAGCGTGCCGCCTGCGGTAGATGTCACCACCGCTGAGGCTGCATCTGCCAGAGGCGGGACGCTCGATGCGGCCCTGGTTCGCGTTACGGATGGAACGGTGCAGGATACGGGGACCGTGGAGGGCGACTTCTGGGCCACGGTAGATGACGGGTCGGGGCTGCTGGAGCTGCTGTTCGACCAGGACGTCGGGTTCAACTTAACGCCGGTCGTCCCCGATACGGTGCTCACTGCGGTGGGTGTGTTAGTGCCCGCCGGGACGGGGCTGTGGCAGCTCAAGCCGAGAACAACGGAGGATGTCACGGTGAACTAGGTCGGGCTCTGCCGGCGCCACCCGCACCCGCTGTAACGCAACGCCCGATGCTGTGGTAGCGCTCAACTAACACGAGGTTCGAAAGAAGGGGCCTGGCGCAAGCGCGCCAGGCCCCTTCTTTAGGTTAGGCCGAGAGAGGACCCTTCCTACGGTGAATTCACTCGTCCACCAACCTGTTCCCGTTGCGGCGGCGGCGAATGAACCCTGCGCCACCGAGGCCGGCGAGCCCGCTGGCGAGCAGCAACATCGTGGCGGGCTCGGGGACGACCGCCCAGGTACTCTCGCAGAATGGTTCCGTGCACGGGTTCGAGGCATCAATATGCTGGATTTGGGCCGCCCAGTTGGTGAATACCGGTCTTTCGTCGTAGACCAGGGTGAAGACGCCCAGTAAGCGGTGGTCTGCGCCGTCGCCTGAGCAAGCAGTTGTCAACCCGGGTAGAGGGATGATCCCGATGCAGCTGCCACCCACGGCGTTTATCTCTTGCGTCCAATCGAAGCCGATCAGGTTGAACTGCCGAAATCCGTTCCTGGGGTGGCTTTTCTGCTTCAGCTCCCAGCCGTCGTTCCACTCCAGGATAGGATCGACCGGTGGGTCACCGCCAGCCGCCTCGAAATCGGCGGCTGAGGCCTCTAGCGGATTCCCTTCGGAGTCTTCCACCCAGACAAGGAAACGCGTGAGAACTGACTCCGAGGCGTCACCCTCATCGGGATCACCTCCGTTGTCAGGGTCTAGCGGCTCATTGCCAACCCTAAGTATGAGCGCCCAGCGGTCTTGGCCGTGTACAGCAGCGTACTCGATTTGCACGACATCGAAGGCCACGCTTGCGCACGCGTTCTGCCAGGAGTTTCCGCAGAGGTAGCCCGGTGCCTGGGCACTCAGTGGCCCCGTGACCAGCGCCAGCGCGGCCCCCACAATTACCATCGTCCACATGCGATGCTTCATTGGCCTCTCCTCTCGGCCTCTGCGCCAGATGTGCGCCCCGGAGGCTTTCTCTGAGCTCTAACTGTTCGCCATAGTAGCGCGGCGGCGCCGGCGAACATGATGGTGTACACCAGGATCTGGGCCCCGGTCTTGACCACCGCTCTCTTGAACGAACCAATCACCTCCGGCGGTGCATCCCGGAACACGGCGGGCACGGCCGTAGCATAGACGGCCCCCAGAACGATCACGAGTAGGGCGGCGCACCCGAAGAGAATGGCACCGGCCC
>JBDHAF010000284.1:0-3492 GCA_039588255.1 Gemmatimonadota bacterium
GGTGATGCCGCCAAGGTTCCGCGGGCTGCACCGGCTGATGAAGCGTCCCGACGGGACACCCCGTTGCGTGGCGTGCTTCTGCTGCTCCACGGCGTGCCCCGCGGTGTGCATCACAATCGTGGCGGGGGAGTCCCCCGATCCGAAGATCGAGAAATACCCGGTGCGGTTCGACATCGACATGCTCCGGTGCGTCTACTGCGGACATTGCGTCGAGGCGTGCCCCTGCGACGCGATCCGGATGGACACCGGCTGGTACACGCCCCCGGAGCACACGAGGGAGAAGCTCATCTACACGATCGACATGCTGCTGGAAAAGTAGGGGAGAGATGGAACCGGTCCTGTTCGTCATATTCGGCGCGATCTCGGTGGGCGGAGCGATCATGGTGGTCACGCGGCGGCATCCGATGGCCTCCGCGCTCTACCTGATCCTCACGCTTTTTGCCGTCGCGGCCCTCTTCGCCCTGCGTCAGGCGCACTTCCTCGCGGCGATCCAGGTCATCGTCTACGCGGGCGCGGTGGTCGTCCTGTTCATCTTCGTGATCATGCTGATCAACGTCCCGGAGAGCAGGCTGCCCGTAGAGCGCCTGACGGGGATGCGCTTCCTCGGGGTCACCGTCGCGGGATTGCTCATCCTCGAATCGGCGCTGGTGGCCCGCCGCTTCGGGATGGCGGGGACGCCCGCCACCGATGCCGGCTCCGTCCGGGCCGTGGGAACCGCATTGTTCACCGATTATCTTCTCGCCTTCGAGGTCACGTCGGTCCTGCTCCTGGCCGCGGTGATCGGGGCGATCGCGATGGCAAAGAAAAAGATCTGACGGCGCGCGGTACCTTACGCCGCACCGAAAAGAGGAGACCTTCGCAGATGATGGAACCGTCCGCATACCTGCTCCTCTCCGGGATCCTGTTCGGGATCGGGGTGGCGGGGGTGGTGGCGCGCAAGAACGTTCTCATCATCCTCATGAGCGTGGAGATCATGATGAACGCCGTCAACGTGGCCTTCATCGCGGTCGGCTCCTATCTGGGCGACGTCACGGGATCGGTGTTCGCGTTCATGGTCATGACCGTCGCGGCGGCGGAGGCAGCGGTGGGACTGGCGATCCTGATCGCGATCTACCGCCTCAAGGAGACGGTCGACATCACGGAACTGAGCATTCTGAAATGGTAGACGGCATCCTCAACTACCTCTGGCTCGTGCCCGCGCTCCCCCTCCTCGGGGTGATCGGAAACGCCGCCATCGCGCTCTTCGCAGAGCGCCCGCTCCTCCTTACGGAGTCGGGGAGCGAAGAGCATGGCCATGGGCATGGGTCCTCGCATGCAGCCCCGCCGTACCGGAAACTGGTCGCGGTTTTCGGTCCCGGCGTAGTAGGTGTCTCCTTCGTCGTGTCGCTCCTGTCGGTCCTCGCGCTGGCCGCGCGCCCGGCCCACGACCGGCTCTTCGTCCAGGTCCTCTTTCCGTGGGTCCAGGCGGGGAGCTTCGACGCTCCCGTGGCCTTCCAGCTCGACCCGCTCTCCGCCGTGATGATCCTGGTGGTGACGGGGGTGGGCTTCCTGATCCACGTCTACTCCGTGGGGTACATGTCGCACGAGAAGGCCTTCGCGCGCTACTTCGTCTACCTGAACCTCTTCACGTTCGCGATGCTCCTGCTCGTCCTGGGCAGCAACTTCCTCCTGATGTTCGTGGGGTGGGAGGGGGTGGGGCTTTGCTCCTACCTGCTGATCGGGTACTGGTACGAGAAGCAGAGCGCCGCGGACGCGGGGAAAAAGGCGTTCGTCGTGAACCGGGTGGGCGACTTCGGGTTCCTGGTCGCCATGTTCCTCATCTTCTGGACGTTCGGCTCGGTTGACTACACCGAGGTCTTCGCGCGGATCCCGGGCCTTTCGGCAAGCGGCGACCTGACGACCGGGGTCGCCACGGCGATCACCCTGCTCCTGTTCGTCGGGGCGGTGGGAAAGTCGGCGCAGATCCCGCTCTACGTATGGCTGCCGGACGCGATGGAGGGTCCCACCCCCGTTTCCGCCCTCATTCACGCCGCCACGATGGTTACTGCGGGGGTCTACATGGTCGCCCGGACGAGCGCGCTGTTCCTGTTGGCCCCGGCATCGATGGCCGTGGTGGCCGTGGTCGGGGCGGCGACCGCCATCTTCTCCGCCACCATCGGGATCACCCAGAACGACATCAAGAGGGTGCTGGCTTACTCCACCGTCTCCCAGTTGGGGTACATGTTCCTTGCATGCGGGGTCGGGGCGTTCACCGCCGGGATCTTTCATCTCATGACCCACGCCTTCTTCAAGGCCCTCCTGTTCTTGGCTTCCGGCTCGGTGATCCACGCCCTCTCCGGGGAGCAGGACATGCGGAAGATGGGGTCGCTCAAGAAGCACCTCCCCATCACTTTCACCACGATGTTCATCGCGACACTGGCGATCTCGGGGATCCCGGGGCTCTCCGGCTTCTTCTCCAAGGACGAGATCCTGTGGAAGTCGTTCTCCTCCGGGCACGGCCACGTGGGGCTTTGGCTCGTCGGCACGGTGGCGGCGGGGATCACGGCCTTCTACATGTTCCGCCTGGTCTTCCTGACCTTCTATGGGGAGTCGCGGATGGAGCCGGAGGTCGAGAAGCACGTCCACGAGTCACCGTACTCGATGACCGTCCCGCTCATGATCCTCGCCGTCTTGTCGGTAGCGGGCGGCTGGATCGGGTGGCCGGCGGCGCTTGGCGGAAGTAACCACTTCGAGCACTGGCTTGCCCCCGTCTTCGCGCACGGGGCGGAAGGGGCGGTTCACGGCGGGGCTCACGCAAGCGCGGCGCTCGAGTACCTGCTCATGGCCGGGTCGGTGGGCGTGGCGCTGTGCGGGATCGGGCTTGCCTGGTACCTGTACCGAGGCCGAACTTCGATGCCGAAGGAGATCGCCAAAGCGGTGCCGGGGCTCTACGACGTGGTGCTCAACAAGTATTACGTGGACGAGATCTACGACGCTGCCATCGTGAAACGGATCGTGAACGGATCGGTCTGGCTGTGGGAGGCCTTCGACGATGCGTTCATCGACGGGATCGTAAACGGCGTTGCCTCCCTTGTGCGGGGGGCGGGTGACAAGGCGAGACGCCTGCAGACGGGAGTCGTGGGGAACTACGCCTTCACCCTGCTCCTGGGCGCGGTGATCCTCGTCGGATTCCTTTTATGGCCGTAGAGCTTTGGTAATGGGAGACACCCGGAGCGTATGCCGATGACCGCAATGCCGCAGGCCCTGATGACGAACCTGCTCACCGCGCTGATCTTCCTCCCCGTCGCCGGGGCCCTTCTGCTCATCTTCCTGCCGAAGGAAAGCCACAGACTGCAAAAGAACGTGACCTTCGCCGTCACGCTCGCGGAATTTCTCCTTTCCCTGCCCGTGGCGATCTGGTTCGACGGGTCGACGGCCGCGATGCAGTTCGTCCAGAAGGTCCCCTGGATCCCGCAGTTCGGGATCAGCTACCACGTGGGGGTGGACGGCATC
>JBDHAF010000285.1:0-3898 GCA_039588255.1 Gemmatimonadota bacterium
AACGTCGGCGACCTGGAGACCCGCTCGAGATGGACCGCGACGTGCGGGCTCCATATCGAGACGGCGGAGCAGGCGTGCCATTTTAACGTGGACGGGCCGGTGTGGGCGGCTCTCGAGGGGTATCCTCGCTGGTTGTCCGCCGATCTCAGCGACATGGCCGCGCGCGATGGCCACGGAAAGGCGCTCGCCGTCGCCTACGAACGGCACGGAAAGGAGCTGTTCGATGTGCTTTTGGGACCTTGGGCCCTCGTCGTTGTCGACCCGACGCGAAACCGAGCGCTCGTCGCCGTTGACAGGCTCGGCGTTCGACCGATGTGCCACGCGAGGACGCGTTCCGGAGGCATCGTCGTTGGTTCCACGACGGACAGCGTTCGTCGGCACCCGGGCGTCACGGCAAGCATCAGTTACCAAGCCATATTCGACTATGTCTTTTTTACGCGAACGCCGGCGCCGGAGACGATCTACGGCGAGATTTCCAAGCTGCTCCCCGCCCAATACCTCTGGTTCGACGACGGCCAGTCGGAAGTCGGCCGTTACTGGCGGTTGAATTATGAGGAATCCGATTCAAGCGGTGTCGACGTCGACGGGCTTGCCGCTGAGCTAAGAGACGTCTTAGAGCGAGCATTCGCCCGCGCCGTGGAGGGTCGGGACATGGCGACGGTCGGCACGTTCCTCAGCGGCGGCGTCGACAGTTCGACCGTGACGGGATTGCTCGCTGAGCGGGCGCCGGGTCAAGCAAAGGCTTTCAGCGTCGGTTTCGACGTCGAGGGCTACGATGAAATGGCTTATGCACGGACGGCAGCCAGCCACTTCGGTGCCGTCCATCGGGCCTATTACGTCACCGCCCAGGACGTCGTCGATGTCGCGCCGAAAATCGCCGAGATCTACGACGAGCCCTATGGCAACAGTTCGGCGGTGCCGGCGTATTATTGTGCCCGGTTTGCCAGAGAGAATGGCGCTGGGCTCTTGCTTGCTGGCGACGGCGGGGACGAGCTGTTTGCCGGCAACGCGCGCTACGCGACACAGAAAAAATTCGAAGCATACGCCCGAATCCCTGGGTGGCTGCGACGCTTCGTATTTGAGCCGGTGATCTTTGGATTTCCCGGCGCGGGGGCACTCGCACCGATCGAGAAGGCCCAGAACTTCATCCGCAAGGCGAGGTTGCCTCTCCCGGACCGCCTGGAGGTGCGCAACTACTACCTGGGCGTTCCTGCGGAACGCTGCTTTCAAGCGGATCTTTCCGCCGCTGTCGATCCGAATCGGCCGCTTACACTCCTGCGGGCCCACTTCCACGGAAGTGCGGCGGCCTCAACCCTCAACCGGATGATGCACCTCGACCTGCGCTTCGTCCTGGCCGACGACGATTTGCGTAAGGTGGGTCGCACGTCCGAGCTTGCTGGCGCATCCGTGCGCTACCCGCTCTTGGACGAGGAGGTCGTCGAATTCTCCGCGCGCGTGCCGGCGAATCTGAAACTAAAGGGACGACAACTCCGCTACTTTTTCAAGTACGCAATGCACGACTTTCTTCCCCGTAGCAGTTTGACGAAGAGAAAGCAGGGCTTCGGTCTTCCTTTCGGGCCTTGGCTCAGAACCCATCACCCGCTCAGGGAGTTGGCCTATGATAACATTGAGGCGTTGAAGCGCCGCGACATCTTCCTTCCCACCTTTCTCGAAGCAGTTGTGGCGGAAAGTCGAACGGGCACCCGCGATGTCGACGAGCCCATATGGGTCCTGATGATGCTCGAGCTGTGGCTTGGCCTGCATGCCGCGAACCCACGCGTCCGCGATCGGCCGTCAGGCCAGTCGCCTTCCTGTTAGCCCGCCTCGACGCCCTTTCCTCTCGCGATAGACGAACGGGCCTCGCGTTTGAACATGTGCTCAGGCGCGCCACGCACGTCGTGACCGCAGGGGTCCGGGCGTGTCCCGCGGGACCATGTGATCAAGGGAGCGAGGGAAATGGCCCCAAACCTGCCGTTCGTCTATTGGGCAAGAATCTGTTTCCTTCGTCGATCAAGGTGAGCTCGACCGGTTTGGCAAGACGGGCGTCGCCGATGATGACGTTGTTTCGAATCACGATCGGGGCCGGGGAGCCGCCGTTGAGCACGGCACCGCTCTTGCCGATGGGGCCGTCGAAGATCATGGTGTTGTTCTCGATCAGGGTCGAGTTTACGTCATGGATTGCCTTCCGCGGATTTGCGACGAAAATCATGTCCGCGTTCTTGCTGTTCGGTCCCTTTTGCAGCACATTGTTTCGAATCACGGCCTCGCCGCCCATCGGAAGATCGATGGCGCGGCTGTCGTTGCCCTCAAGGCCGGCGATCACGTTGTTCTCGATCATCGACCGGGCGGCCCGGCTCTTCAGCCCGTGCCCCGATCCCATCGTGGACAGGATCTTGTTGCCACGAAAGACCAGATCGTCGACGCCCGACGAGACATAGACGCCGTGAGCGCGTCCGCCGGCACCGTTTCGCTCGAAGACAGAGTTCTCGATAATGACGCGTCCCCCTTCCTCGCCGCCAAGGATGCCCTCCTGATTGTCGTGGAAATAGACGTTCCGAACGGTCAGGTTCGGGGCCTGGATCCGGATACAGGCCCCATTCTTGTCTGGTACGTGGATCTCGGAGCACTCGATGCCGTCCACGACGACGTTATCACCGTTGATGACAAGCGCGGCCTTGCCATCGAACGCCTTACCGCGTAGATGCGCCCCGGGCTCGCCCCTTATGGTGATGTTGTCCACCTTCACCTTAGCGGCCTGCTCGTAAGTGCCCGGCGCCAGGACGATCGTGTCGCCGGGGGCCGCCTGCTTCAGCGCATCGGACAGCAACCGGTAATGGCACCCTTCCATGAATCTGTCGCTTGGGCACACGCGGAGCGGTCCGTTGGCCGGCCGTTTTCGCACCTTACGCTCCTTGGCTCCAGCCGACCGTCGCTCCGGTGGCTTCTCCGCGACCGTCAGCTGTGGTTTGGGCGGCTCGGCCGGCAGGCGGTAGAGCCAGACACCCTCGTCGACGTTGTTGTAGCCGATGAAGACGTCCAACTCCGGGAAGTACTGCCATTTCCCATACACGCCCCTCGACCTCGTCACCGTCGGTGCCGGCCCCTCGGGGTTCGGGTATTCGCCCATCGTCCACGTATCGGGATCGAGCGTCCAGACCTCGCGCTCGCCCCCCCACAAAACAAAAACCTTGCGCTCTACGCTGAATGCTATCCCATGGTTCCGGAAGGGGTCGCGACGCGCGCCCGGTGGGGCGGGCTTGACCGTGCCCAATTTCTCGAAGGTGTCGTATCGGACGGCGTTGATGCCGCGCGCCGTCGTGACGACGAACAGCTTTCGGCCGGGGTCGATCGCCGCGGCACCCGCGCTCCGTCCCGCACGTACTGGCGGGTTTCCGGGTCAAACTCATGGATATGACCAAGATTGGCCACGTAAATGCGGCCCGTCTCCGGATCGCGGGCCGTCTTGTGGTAGCCGTAGGCTGGCGGCGGGCCGATATAATCCCACGACTCGCCTCCGACATCGAACTCCCACACGGCGGTGTGGCCGCCACCCCAGCCGTTACGACAATACGAAACGCTTCCCCACAGGAACAGACTGTGCGTGCGCGGCGAATAGATGAATCCGTCGTAGGTATGACCCGCTGCAGGCTGGTCCGGATCCTCGAGGCCGGGGCACGTGTCCTCGCCCGGCGGCTTGAGGGATGTGGGGTCCGTGAGCCGCGACCACGACAGCGTGGCCAGATCGAACGCATAGATCTCGTTGCCGCCGTAGGCCCTGTGCCCGCCGCCGTGGAAATAGAGCCTGCGCCCGTCGAACGCCGAGCCCTGCCACGCTTCAATGACCTTCCGTGATCCAGCTCCCCAGGCTCCTTCCGGGACTTCGTTCTCGGTGAGCAGC
>JBDHAF010000286.1:0-6292 GCA_039588255.1 Gemmatimonadota bacterium
TAGAAGCTCCGGCCATCGCGCTGGTGGCAGACCCTATCGAGGAACGGATTGTATCCGCACCGCTGCTGTCGCATGAATCCGAGCAAGTCCTCGTGTGCTTTTCCGTAGGCATCTCGCCCGATCGCGAAGGTCGGCGTACGGTGGTCCCCCACCCGCAGGTAATACCGGCCCGGCACATCGAAGGCTGAAAAGTCCGCTTGGTGGTAATGTGCGAAAGTGCCCCAGCCCTCGGCTCTAGATGGTTGCAGCCTGCCGGTGAAGACCACTTCCTCCGTCGCACCATCCACGAGGTCAAACTCGGCCTCGACCGTTCGGTGTGAGAATGCCACGGCGACTTTGCTGTCATCCTCGAGGTAGCCCAGCAAATTGACCCGCAGGTGAACCGCGCTGGAGTCGACAGGACCCACCAACCCCTGTTCCGTGTTCCGGTCCGCCTGTCCCGAACGGCATCCGAGTGAAGTCATCGTCGCCAGGCCGATGATGATCGAACACCAAATATCGATCCTACGAACCGCGGGAGTCGTCACCCTGGTCCCTCTAGTAGCTCCTCGATACGCCGCAAACGGTACCCCTCTCCTTCAGAAGGCCCGATCGCCTGGCGGGCCACGGCCGCGGTGCTAGCCCTCTACGATCCGGAGACGCATCACGGACTGAACGTCGAGGTCATCACGCCATACGCCGTAGATCTTACCCCCCAGTATGATTCGAGGTGTGAAGCGGGGTGGCATCGTCACCACACCCAAATATCGGCCATCCGGATCGAACACATCCCAGTCACGAGATCCTATGTCCTGGGTCATGTCGTAGGTCTCCAGCTCCTCTTCGGGGACCTCCGCGGGAGGACGGAGGTGCTGCACCCAGATACTCCCGTTCGGCCCGATCGACATACTGACGAACGCCGGAAAGAAGTCGGCGAAGCCGACCCGCTGGCGGGTCTGCTGCATGAACTCCATGAAGGACTCTGGAGGAACGGCCGCGCGGACCTGCTGCTCGATGACCTGCCACATCATCTCCTCGTCTCGCTCGGTCACCGGCGCCGGCTCGGCCTGCTTGGTGACGATGCGCTGCAGGGTACCCTCTGGATCGAAGACGCTGATGCGGTACTGGTTGGTGATTCCGAAGAAGAGCTCCAACTCATCGGACAACGTCCACACCGCCTCGGCGGCAAACACCGTCCTCTGGGGACCCCGCGCGTCGCTGAGGACGATGCTCGCGCCAGGGGGAAACCGCATCAGGGTGTCAATCACCGAACCGTCGGTTGCGAGCGTGACAATGACGTCCAGGCTATCGCGTGCGGGCAGATCCGGCAGAGAGATAGCACGCACCTGCTCCGCGACGACACCTGTGCGTGTCGCGACAATGGACATCGGAATGCCGTTTTCGATCCGGAGCGGGAAGCTGCCGAGGCTCGTGCCGTCGGGGGCATAGCGATTCACTCGTTGGTTGGCCAAGTCCGGAATGAGCAGCGTATCACCGGGGCCCATGAACAGTGCGCCAACCTGTGCGCCGAGTTCACCCGGGCCCTCACCGGGCTGTCCAATCGTCTGCTCGTACTTTCCGTCCGACGAGAACACGCGAACATCCCGTGCCTGGGCGTCGAGCACGAAGATCCGATCCCTGCCATCGACCGCGATGAGTCCGATCTGCCCGAACTGATATTCCAGGTCGCCTTCGAGCGTCCCAATGCGAAGCTCCTCCTCGAGCGTCCAGCCCTCACCCTCTCCCCACATCCCTCGGTCCGTGTTCGCGACGATGGTGACACCGGCACTGTCCGTCACGGTACCGGTCCAGCGGTCCTCAGCGGAGCAAGCTACGATGGAGGCGAGTGCGAGCAGGTGGCTCAGCGGCATTGTTCTGGTTCTCATGGTGTCTGGTCCTCCGACCTGGTAGCCAGACGTCGAAGCCGCGCATACTCTGCCAAAGAGCGGAAAACGGTGCCTACCCGTCGCGATCGGCCAGACTACTCGTCGGCACGACGGGGTTCTCGAGCCGCTCGCCACCCTGCTCCACCACGAACGCTTCCATCGCGTAGTATGCCGGGAGGCCCAGCCGTTCCAACTCCACCGCCGTCGCCCGGTTGCGATCCTCAACTCGCTCCCAAAACTCGCGCGGGTCAGGTCCGGGAAACGGCGCCTCGTCCTTTTGCGACTGATGTCGATAGATCGCGAGAACCTTGAGCCGCAAATCGGCCTGGGAGATCGGCACGAGCACGCTCGCTTCCGTCACGGGCCACTCCTGCCACGCCCCGCGGTAGAGCCACACCTCCGGCGCCGGACCACGGTAGATCTCCAGCGCGCGCCGCACCGCCTCGAGGCAGAGACGATGGGTGCCGTGTGGATCCGACAAGTCTCCTGCCGCAAAGACGAGATCGGGTTCGGCTTCGTCGATAACCTCGGAAACGATCGCCACGTCGGCGTCGGCAATCGGCTTCTTCTTCACTGCACCGGTCTGATAGAACGGTAGGTTGAGGAGCCGCGCCTGTTCGGCGCTCATACCGAACGTCTCCAGCGCGGAGATCGCTTCCGTTTCTCGAATCAAGCGCTTGAGTGTCAGGACATCCGGCTCATCGACGTCTCCGGGGTTTTTACTGCCCAACGCCTCGTCGATCCGACTCTCGAATTCGTGCGCGCCACCCGCGACCTGCGGGAAGCCGTCTGCAATACGGGTCAACAACTCGAGGTAGCGACGGACCTCGTGATCGAACACGGCGATGTTGCCCGACGTCTGATAGGCTACCGTGATGTGGTTGCCGTTTTGATGCAGCTTCGCCAGCGTTCCCCCCATCGAGATCACATCGTCATCGGGATGCGGAGAAAACACGACGATGCGCTTACCCTTAGGCAGCTTCGCCCGCCCGCGAATCTTCGCGATCAGGGTGTTGAAGACCAAGCCGTTCAACGGCTCGGCTGTCCCGTGTCGTGCCAGTAGTGCACTCAGGTGGTGGTCGCGATAGTCCCCGGTGGCCAGGCGCAGCACGGATCTCTCGACGCGCTTCGCCAGCCACGTCACCGCCTCGACTTCGCGGTGCGCGTTCCACTCGACCTCGCCCACCAGCCATGGGGTGGCGACGCGCGTCAGGTCAGCGGCTGCGGCGGTGTCGAGGTACACCGCGGCATTGGGATGCATTTGGAGGAAGGTCGCCGCGACATCGGAATCGACCTCACCCTCAACCGCACGACGGATGATTCCCGCCTTGTGTTCACCGGTCACGATGAGCGCGATCTCTCGCGCCTCCAGAATCGTGGCGACCCCCATCGTCAACGCTTCGAGCGGCACGTTCGGCTCACCGAAGAAGTCCGCCGCCGCGTCTGCGCGCGTTATGGTGTCCAGGAAGATGAGTCGTGTGCGCACCGATCCCGAGCAGCTGCAAGTCGATGCCGCCGACTTCCGCAATGGCACGTTCAAACGCCGCGCAATGCTCGGCGCATCCCTGCGGAGGAAGGTCACCGCGTAGAATGTGGATGTTCGCGTCTGGGATATCGACGTGATCGAGCAAGTGTTCTCGCATGTACCGGTGATAGCTGTGTATGCTATCGGGGTCCATGGGGAAATACTCATCGAGGTTGAACGTGATCACGTTCTCAAACGAGAGGCCCTGTTCGCGATGGAGACGGATCAGTTCACGGTAGACGCCGACCGGGCTGGATCCGGTCGCCAATCCCAACACCGCTGGCTTCCCCTCAGCCGCACGTTCGCGAATGAGGACCGCAATGCGCGAGGCAACGACCGAGGCGATCTCTTCGTCGTCTTCGAAGATGAGGACAGGAATACGTTCGCGCGTCGTGGTCATCGAGGATCCAGAATGAGGTTATCCACAATATACCGCAGATACCGCCTCGCACGACCGTCAGCGCCGAGCTTGTCGGCAGCCCGCGGTCAGGCCGCCCCTTGCGATCTCTTGTGACGAAGGGCAACCTACGAGATGGTGTTAAGAAGCTGGTCACTTGTTCTAGCGCCGCAGCTTATGGGCAGATCCGTTAGGCGGAAGGCTCAAAGGTGTTCGCGCATGGAAGATTCATGACAGATCGACCCTACGTATTGAGCGAAGCGGCCTTCCGCACCGTGCGGGACAGCGAGTTTCAGCTAGCCGTCCTGCCCTGGGGCGCAACGGAGGCGCACAATCTCCACTTACCGTACGGCACCGACAACTACGAATGTGATGCAATTGCCCACGAATCGGCCCGGCTAGCATGGGAGCGCGGAACTCGTGTGATTGTCCTGCCGACGATCCCGGTTGGTGCGAACGCGCAGCAATTGGATATCCCACTCACACTCAATCTGAACCCAACCAGTCAAATGGCGGTGCTTACCGATATTGTTGCGTCACTCGATGCAAGTGGTATCCGGCGTTTGGTTGTTTTCAATGGCCACGGCGGCAACGATTTCCGGTGGATGGTCCGTGAGCTGCAACCTCGTGCACAGCTATTCATGTGCGTGGTGAACTGGTACCAATACCTTTCACCAGACGAGTTCTTTGATGAGCTTGGCGATCATGCGGGCGAAATGGAGACAAGTATCATGCTTCACATAGCGCCGCAGCTTGTTGCGATGGACGATGCCGGCTCTGGCCACGCGAAGAAATTCAAGATCGAGGCACTGCGGGAGGGCCGCGCATGGGCGCCCCGGCGATGGAGCCAGGTTACAGCGGATACCGGGGTGGGAAACCCTGCCGCCGCGAGTTCGGACAAGGGAGCGCGGTACTTTGGTGAGCTCACACGACAGCTTGGAGAGTTCTTTTGCGAACTGGCTGCTGCGGACTGTGATGATCTATACCAGTGAAACCGCTCGGGCCGCCGCCTGATAAGCGATTGCTGCTGTCGCGGTGAGCCCTCAAGGGAGTATACTTCCTAATCCTGCCCCTCGAAACTAGACAATTCACGGGAGGACACATGGCTACCAGGGAATCATCACGCCGCGAGTTTATCAAGCTGGCAGCGGCCTCTACGGTGGCAGCGGGATTCGCGCCGCCGTTGGTGGGCGCGAGCAAGGCGGAGGTCTTGCGCGCCGCGCCGCGCAAGCCGGCGGCACCCCAAGACACGCTACGCATCGCCACCATCGGCATGGGCATCATCGGGTTCATCGACACCGACACCGCCCTGCTCGTGCCCGGCGCCGAACTCGTTGCTGCCGCCGATTGTTACGACGGGCGGCTGGTGCGGGCCAAAGAACATTACGGCGCGCACATCGAGACCACGCGCGACTATCGCGAGATCCTCGCCCGCTCCGACGTAGATGCCGTGCTCGTCTGCACACCGGATCACTGGCACGCACGTATCGCCATTGAGGCGATGGAGGCGGGCAAGGCGGTCTACTGCGAAAAACCGATGGTGCACGACCTCGAAGAAGGCCCTGCGATGATCGACGCACAGCGGAGGACGGGGAAGGTGCTTCAGGTGGGCAGCCAGTTCACCAGCTCGATCCTATACGACAAGGCTCGCGACCTCTACCAGGCGGGTGCCATCGGGCAGGTGAACATGGTCGAGGCTCGGTATAACCGCAATTCGGCCATCGGCGCCTGGCAGTATTCCATCCCGACCGACGCCTCCGCCGACACCATCGATTGGGATACCTTCCAGGGCGACGCGCCCAGGCGGGCCTTCGACGCCAAGCGCTTCTTCCAGTGGCGCGGATACCGGGATTACGGCACCGGCGTGGCGGGCGATCTCTTCGTCCATCTCTTCACCGGCATTCATCACACACTCGGATCGCACGGACCAACATCCGTCGTCGCCATGGGCGGGTTGCGTTTCTGGAAGGACGGACGCGACATGCCGGACGTCACCCTCGGACTGTTCGGGTATCCGGAGACCGAGAATCACGCCGCCTTTACACTGTCGCTTCAGAGCAACTTCGCCGACGGCAGCGGCGGTGGCCAGGTTTTCCGCTTCATCGGTGACGAAGGGGTGATGACGGTCCAGGGAGGCAGCCTGACGTTGTCGAAGACGCCGCGGCGCCGCCCGCCGGAGCAGGCCGTCTTCGAGGGGTACAACTCCGTCCGGACGTTCTCCGAGGCCCAGCAGGAGGCATTCATCGAAGCCTACCGCGAAGAGTTCCCGATGCCCGCCCCGGCCGAAGCCTCCCAGGCGAGCGAGTTCCGGGTCCCGAGTGGCTACGACGCCCGGCTAGATCACTTCAGCTATTTCTTCGACTCGATCCGCAACGGCACGCCGGTCTACGAAGACGCGGTCTACGGCTACCGCGCCTCGGCCCCGTCGCTCCTATGCAACTCGAGTCTCTTCAACAACCAGATCCACGAGTGGGATCCGGAGACGATGCAACTCAGGACGTGAAC
>JBDHAF010000287.1:0-3343 GCA_039588255.1 Gemmatimonadota bacterium
ATGACGATGCTCTGGGTGTTCGGATCACTGCCGAGATAGTCGATGAGGTCACCCCACCCCACGTCGGCCATGGCACCGATGGAGACGAAGGCGCTGAAGCCCACGTTCTCGCGCAGGCTCCAGTCCAGAACGGCTGTACACAGGGCGCCGCTCTGACTGATGAACCCGACGTTGCCGGCCCTGGCCATTCTGGCCGCAAAGGTGGCGTTGAACCCACCCGGCGGGTGCATCACGCCGAGACAGTTCGGTCCGATGATCCGCATCCGTCCCCGCCGCGCGTGCTCCGCGATCTGGCGCTCTAGCTCGGCGCCCGCCTGACCCGTTTCCTTGAAGCCTGCGGAGATGACAATGGCTGCCTTGATGCCAGCGGCAACGCACTCGGCAATCACGCCGGGCACGGTCGATGCGGGAGTCACGATCACCGCCAGGTCCACGGTCTCCGGCACGGCGTCGATGCCGGGATAGGCCCTGATCCCCAACACGTTGGACCGCCCGGGATTGACGGGGTAGACCGTCCCGCCAAAGGGACTGCTGATCAGGTTCCACAAGATGGTGCGCCCCACGCTGCCCGCCTTTTCCGTCGCACCGATCACGGCCACGCTGTCGGGCTGGAAAAACGCGTCCAGCGGGCGCTCGCTCCTGAGAATGTCCTGGGCTTTGTCCGTGCGTGGTGGTTTGAGTGGTTTCATGGGAGTGTGTACTCCGCCGCTTTTTCGAGAGCGTGCCCCCACTGCGTCCCGTCACAGAATATTGGCTCAGAGCCTCGGCATTTGCAGTGCATCATGATCCTTATCCCGACTCCCCAAGATCGAGTCTCCGCCATAGCATCTACAAACTCCAAGGGGCTCGGCCCGAAGGGGCCCGTTCCTCAATGGGGCCGTACGTGACCACCGTATCACCGGGGTCGGGCTCGAGCCGATCCGAGGGAACCTCGAACTCTACCTCCCCATTCTCTCGTAAAACGAGAATGCGCATAGCTTCGTTTCCGATCCGCAGACCTAAGTCCTCGTAGGTAAAGGCGTCTGTCAGTCGTGTCTTCTTGAACCTCCAGCAGCGGTAGTACCTTCCGAGGAGTTCTTCAAGCCCGGCGCCCTCCTCGAAGGCCACGCGTCCGCGGTGCGTGGGGGGGCAGGCCCCGGGGGTCTTCCTCCTGTGCCGCCTCCAAGGGGAGCTGGAAGACGTGGTCCCGCTCAGGTCACCGGTGAACTGGGTGCAGACGAGCGCGTTATAGGCGTCGTTGCCGGTGGCGGCGAGTAGGTAACCGATCTGGTTCAGCTCGAGTGACTCCTCACTCTCCTCAGATAGTATTTCTCGGTAATGAATCCGAAGCCCTCCGAGCCGCGCCTGGCGAAGCTCGGTCCAGGACGAGTCGGCCAGTAAAACGGGGATCTCCATTTCGGAGAGCGTCTACAACCAACGCAAACAGCGATGAAGTCCCTTCCGGGAGTACGTCTTTCTCATTTCCCATCAGTGGGGTTCCGAGTGCCGCGGCTTCCGATCCAGCCCTTGGTGCGGAACCAGATGATGAGGCCGGTGGTGATCACGACCATCACGCCCCACACGGCATGATATGCCCATCTCCAGTGGAGCTCCGGCATGTACTCGAAGTTCATGCCATAGACACCCGCGATGAAGGTGAGAGGAATGAAGATACCGGCCATGATGGTGAGGGTCTTCATTACATCGTTCGTTCGATTGCTGATCGCCGAGAGATAGATGTCAATCAGTCCGACCACGAGGTCACGGGAAGTCTCGATCACGTCGAGAACCTGGACGCTGTGATCGTAGACATCGCGGAGGTACACTCGCACTTCTGGGGTGAAAGGCGAGGGTTCGCCATGAAGCATCGAGCCGAGAGCGTCACGTTGCCTCCACTGGATCCGGTGCAGCGATATCAACATTCGGCGGACTTCATGGATCTGGTGCAACGTAGAAGGAGTCGGCCGCCCAATCACCTCCTCCTCAAGACGATCGATCTCCTCCCCCATCGCTTCTACAACCGGAAAGTAGGCATCCACGATGGCCGAGAGGAGTGCAGAGGCCAAGTAGTCGGGGCCCATCCGGCGGATCGGACTGACCCCCACACGGATGCGTTGGCGGATCGGCTCGAACACGTCTCCCGGTTGTTCCTGGAAGGTCAGGACCCAACCGGGTCCGAGAATCAGGGATAGCTGTTCCACCTCCATGCTGCGGGGCTCACGCAGGTGCGCCATTTGGGTCACGATGAGGTGCCGATCGTCGTAGTCCTCCACCTTGGGCCGCTGCGGCACGTTCACGACATCTGCCCTTGCCAGGTGGTGCACGCCGAAGATCTCTCCGATCCGGCGCAAGGTCGACTCGTCGCCGAAGCCACTCACGTCGACCCAGACGACGCCCGGCACTTCGGGGAAGGATTGCAGTATCTCAACGTCCTCGATTTCACGCTCATCGAGCCCATCCAGATCGTAGCTGATCGCGTGGATTCTTGGGGGCGAGGCATCGGCGGCAATTCTCATGGTGCCGGGTCGCGCGCCGGGCGTTCGTGCGCGGCGGTGGAAGAGCATCCGCGAACGCTCGCTCGCAAATCGAATGAGCTGCGCCGGTGTCTGGGTCGACGGGCCGAGGACGTTTCGACGCCGACGGCCACCAGCACCTCTTTGCCGAGTCGTTTCGGGTTTCTCAGTCATGCTAGCCCCCTACGATTCTTGGGCTGTGCTTCTACACAGCGACGGGACCCCCGAGAATGGAACGGGTTCGATACGGGTCCATTCCCGAGGTCTTTTCCGGCGGCTGCTCGGGTGGGTACGACCGTCGCTGCCTGGATGCGGACCGGGTGCGAGGACGTCAACCCGCGCGGGCAAAGTGTAGATCGGCAATCGGGCGGTACCGGTGGCTGCTTCGAGACTAGGGGGCGGCGCCTGCACGATCGTTTTCGTGTAGGTCTCCAGGAAGGTTTAAAGAGTGATCTCCGGTGCGCATACGGCTCGACGAACACTTCCGTGACACCCGTGTCACGTGAGCCCTGGCCTCGACCGGGTTGTAGTCCTGGCGGTGGTCGATGGTCAACACCCTCGGTGCTGAAGGCGGTGTGCCCACCACGCCGGCAGAGCCGACGCAGCTATCTCCGCACCTCACGGCCGGCCCGGCGAGAGGTGGACTGCCCGGGGAAGGGCGCAGGGACACGTTGGCGTCCCGCGGCGGGTCTCATCTTCGCTTCCAAAGGGTCGTGTGGTATTCGTATCAAGGGTGGCCGAACCGCGTGGCCTGCTTTTCCTGTTGGCTCCGACGAAAGGATACAGCGCGCTCCAGCCCTCGCAAAGAACGACGTAGGCTGCCCGCTCTCGTGACAGTTTGCTTCTGAGAT
>JBDHAF010000288.1:0-3306 GCA_039588255.1 Gemmatimonadota bacterium
CCGCTTCCAAGCGCTCCTCGCCAAGTACGAGAACTGACGCGAGAGTCTCAGCAGGCGGGGACTGACCCGTCATCTCCCGACAACTGCCACCCGCGGTGTACAAGCCCGAACGGACGTGTCCACTCAGGTACGTGAGCGACTGGCTCGGTCGCAGACCTCACCTACCGTTTGGGACGCATCGGCACCGTGGAGGGCGGTCATCGCGGAACCTAGTTCCCCACCTTCGCCTTCAACTCCTCGAAGAAGTTCTCGACCACGATCAACTCGGCGCTCGCGTGGCCGGAGCGGGAGCTCTGCAGCATGACGAACCGTTGGTCGTCGAGCGCCACGTCGTAACTCACCCGTGCTGACGACCACCACCACGGGACCATCTGGCGGTCGCCAATAAGGGAAAACAGCGCCTGTCGCGCGCCAATCGCAAACCCTGCCTCGGTCGACACCTCCACCACCATCAGCTTCCCTCGACCGCCCCAGTAGAACAACTTCCGGCCGCTGTGTGCCCACACAGGTGCGACCCCGCCCCCGGTTGAGACCAGCCACTTGCCGTCACGAGTGTTCGGGAACGGGACGACGTAGACCTCGTTCGTACCCGATTCGTCCGAGACGTAAGCCAACCACCGGCCGTTCGGCGCCAGCGTCGGCCACGAGACATGGAACCGCGAATCCACCAACGGCACCGGCACGCTGTCAACGTCGGGCCGGAGCGCGTACAGGCCATCACCACCTCGGTACACGAACCATTGTCCGTCTCGCGACCAGGCCCCGCGGAGCTCCCCCGCAGCGCTGCTCACGGTTTCGTGATCCAACACAACGTGCGCAGTCCCGCTGCCGTCAGCACGCCGCTGAAAGAATGCCGCGGGTTTCTGACCCCGAAGCCCGCTGAACGTTACCGAGCGGCCGTCGGCCATCCACGAAGGGGCCCAGTTCCAGGGTCCCTCCACCGTGAGTTTCTGGAGTGGGCCCTGAGCCAACTGCTTGATCCACACATGCCCCTGGCCGTTTTCCCAAACTCCCAATGCGAGCCGCGTACCGTCGGGCGAGAGGGCAACATCGCGGAAGCTCCCGCGCACCGCGGATTCAATCACCTCGGCCGTCCCGTCGCGCGCCACCCATGCCACCTGATCCAACCCGTCCAGTGCTCCGGCCGGAGGACCCGTCGCGTACATCAATGTGCCGTTGGTTGACACGTCGAAGTCACTTAGGCCAACCAGGCCGCTCACGTGAACCCGGTCCGCCAGCGCGGTCGGCTCGCCTGTGAGGGAGAGATCGTTCTGGTCGAACGGCACGGCCATCAGCGTGCCGTCAGGGGTCGTGTACACCACGTGCCCGGAGGCCGCATACACCGCATGCGTGCCCCGCACCAGCACCTCGTAGGTGGCGGTCGCCAAATTGACGACCGCGATCTCGTATTCACGCAGGTCGCCGCCCCGCGAGATGGTGAACAAAACGCCCTTCCCGTTCTGGAGTACGTCGGGCCTGGTGTGCCACGCCTCACCCTGCGCTGTGTCCGGCATCGTCACGGGCTCGGCCCGCCCGCCGGCTTCTGGCACACGGGCAAGCCCATCGCCCTCCAACTGGCCATCGATGTAAAGAAACCCGTCCGGCCCCCACGACCCGCCAACCCAGTCGACGCCCGAATCCGCATCAGCCAGTGGCGCGGGCACACCACCCCTGAGAGACGCGACCATCAACTTGATGACGATTGCATCCCCCACGAAGAATCCGACTCGCGAACCGTCCGGGGAGAAGAACGGATTGTACGCGCCGTCCGTCCCCGGCAGCGGCCTAGCGTGCAACTCGTCGCGTGAGCGCACCCACAGCTGCGTACCCCGCTCTCCCGGCCCCGCGTACACGAACCGCGACCCGTCGGGCGAGAGGGCAAGCCCTGACCCGCCGAACGGCGGGGCTTCGCGCGTCTCGCCCTCCGGAAGGACGATCCCGTAGCGCGACGCTGGCTTGGCTACCTCTGGTTGCGGTCGCAGCCAGCCCCATAGAGCGACGACGCCGAATAGCACCGCAAGGGCAGCTACCGGCACTGCGATTCGCTGTTGCCAATCGGCAGCTCGCGCTCCCACCGCCGCGACCTGCGTCGTCGGCAACCTGAACGCCGGATTCCCGAGCGCCTCGGCAAACTGCGCGGCTGTCGCGAACCGGTCCGCCGGAACCTTGGCTAACGCCCGCTGCACTGCCGCCTCGACGTTCGCCGGGACGAGCTTCCGTGTCCGTGTGATCGGCGTCGGCTCCTCGGACACCACCTTCGCGATGATGGCTTGGATCGTGTTGCCCGAGTGCGGGGGATCGCCCGTCAGCATCTCGTAGACGACTGCGCCCAACGAATACACGTCGCTCCGTGCGTCAAGCTCACGGTCGCCCGTCGCCTGCTCGGGGCTCATGTACTCGGGCGTGCCGAGCGACAACCCTGTCTCGGTCAGCCGCGTCCCACCGGCCGCGGTCACCGCCAGGGCGATGCCGAAGTCGGTGACCACGGGCTGCGTTTCGTGGAGCAGGATGTTCTCGGGCTTGATGTCGCGATGGATGACCCCGCGTCGGTGGGCGTAGTCGAGGGCACTCGCCACGGCCGTCGCGATCTCGATGCTTTCCTCAACTCCAAGCTGCTTCTCCCGTCGCAGTTTGTCTCGGAGGGACTCCCCCTCGACATAGGGCATCACATAGTAGAGAAAGGAGTCAGCCTCGCCGGAGTCATGGAGCGGGAGGATCTGCGGATGCTGGAGGTTCGCGGTGACTTCGATCTCTTTGAGAAACCGCTCGGCCCCGAGCACGGCCGCGAGTTCGGGCCGGAGCACCTTGACGGCGACCTTGCGGTGATGCTTCAGGTCCTCGGCCAGATAGACGGTCGCCATCCCGCCGTGCCCCAATTCCCGCTCAATGCGGTAGCGGGACGCGAGCGCGGAAGTGAGGCGTTCGAGCTGTGAGGGGTGGTCGGGCACGGTGCGGGCTCCGGGCCGTCAACCTCTCCAAGTTGGACTGCTTCCTACAGGATGGCCAGGGCTATAACGGAGTGGGGCCTGGGGGCTTCACTGGCCAGGCATGGCGAGCTACGCGAACAGTTGCCTGAGGCGGACACGCCCGACCGGGCGTGTCCACGCCGCGCAGCAGTTGTGGTGAGATTCAGGCCAGTCCCCGCTATCGGGGCCAGTGTTCAGACAACCGAGCTGAGAAGCCCAACGTAGTGACTCTCGCGTCAGTTCTCGTACTTGGCGAGGAGCGCTTGGAAGCGGGGATGGTCGCGAATAGGATCGAATTCGGGCATTCTCAACGTTGCCCGGAACAGAACGCCGCGAGGAC
>JBDHAF010000289.1:0-3305 GCA_039588255.1 Gemmatimonadota bacterium
GAGAGAATCTCGCGCCTCCTGCCAGTCCCCGCAAACCCCCATAAAGCCTAAACAAAAAGAACCCCGACCGCTTCCACGATCAGGGCTCTCTCATATTATTGAGAATCACATAATATAGTTGACAATTGTAGGCATTCCCGCTATCGTTCGGTGCATGGGAAATCCAGCGGGTGTACGACGCGATTTCGATGCCTTGGAAGAAAGACGTTTTGAAGCGGCTCGACTTCTGAAACAAGGCGTGAGCCAAGCCGAAGTCTCCCGGCAAATTGGCGTCCATCGACAATCGGTGTATCGGTGGGCCAAGCAACTTTCGGAGTCCGGCCGTCGCGGTTTGAAGAAGGTGGGCCGGGCGGGCCGGAAACCTCGCCTGAGCGAGGCGGACCTGCGTCGGATCGAGACCCTCCTCAAACGTGGGCCGGAAGCCTCGGGATTCGACACAAAGCTCTGGACGTCCTGGCTTTTGGCGGAGGTGATCAAAGACACCTTCGGGGTGGAGTACCACCCGGGCCACGCTTGGCGGATCCTTCGGCAGTTGGGATGGACCGTCCAGCGTCCGACGGGACGGGCCCTGGAGTGCGATGAAGCCGCGATTCGGCGCTGGAAACATCGACGCTGGCCGGTGGTAAAAAAAACGCTGAAAACGCCGGTCGGACAATAGTCTTCGTCGATGAGAGTGGATTGAGCCAGCGTCCGCACCGATGTCGCACCTGGGCCCCACGAGGGCAGACTCCCGTGCTGCAGTTTCACTTCAACTGGAAAACGTTGTCGGCCGTGGCCGGTGTGACGTGGTGGAACTTCTACTTCCGTCTGTTTCCGGGCTCCATCCGAAGCCCCCAGGTCGTGGAGTTCCTGACCCACCTTCTGCGCCACATCCCCGGCAAGTTGCTGATCGTCTGGGACGGCCTGCGAAGTCATCGCAGTCATCTGGTGAATCAGTTCGTCGCCAGGCAAAAAGGCCGAATCCTCCTCGAGTTCCTTCCCGCGTATGCACCGGAACTCAACCCGGTGGAATACCTGTGGGGACATTGGAAGCACCATCAGCTTCCCAACTTCTGTCCTCGGGACTACAACCAGCTCAACGTTCATGCTCGCCGCGCTCTGCGTCGCATGCAACACCGTCCAACCCTGGTCTCGGCCTTCTGGAAACAGGCTGGCCTGTTCGATAACTGTAACAATATTATGTGATTCTCAATAATATGAGAGAGCCTCGGCCGTGGAAGCGGTTGGGGCTCTTTTTGGTGCGCCCAACATGGGCACGGACCAGGAGGTGGAAGTCCTCTGGGGAACCTGGTCGCAGGGACCCCGAGCGAACCGCAAGGTGACCCACCGTGAGGGGGTGGCTGAAGGAAGCGGGGAGCGCAACCGCCAGCCGACGAACAGGAACCGGATATAAGGCGAAGCCGACCAGGGCGAGCGGGCCAATGACCGCGAAGCCCTTGCGACCAAGGGGAGGCGGCGTAGATCCGGCGGTTGGGCGGGGAAGGCCCGAGCTCTTACTTGGGGAGGTCTCGCCTCACGCCTGAAAGGGCGACGCCGCGAGGCGGAGCGAGAAGTCAGCCGAGGCCGTAGTAGCACCGCGTCGCATCGCGGGGCGAAGGGCCGAACGGAAGGGAGAGCGAGAGGACCGTGAGTCTCCGAGGCGCCAGGCGCCAGATGTCCAGGCAACTGGAGCTCCCGCTGGGAGGCAGGGGTGAAGCCCCGAGGGCCGAGCGGAGCGGCGAAGCGCCGAGGGCGGCGGACGGGACCGAGCGCTCAGGAAGCGACCGCCTGATGGAAGAGGTGGTCGAGCCCCGCAACATCCGGGCGGCGCTGAGGCGCGTCCGGCAGAACCAGGGCAGTCCCGGCATGGACGGGATGACCGTGTGGGAGTTGCCGAAGTATCTGGCCGGGAACTGGGAGGCCATCCGAGCGCAATTGCTCCGAGGCACCTACCCGCCGAAGCCGGTGAAACGGCAACCCATCCCCAAGAAGAGCGGAGGGGTCCGAGAGCTCGGGATCCCGTGCGTCCTCGACCGGCTCATCCAGCAGGCGATCCTGCAAGTCCTGCAACCGCGATTCGATCCGACCTTCTCGGAGCACAGTTACGGTTTTCGGCCTGGACGCCGGGCGCACGACGCGGTGCAAGCGGCGCAACGGTATATCCAGGAAGGACGCCGGTGGGTTGTGGACGTGGACCTGGAGAAGTTCTTCGACCGGGTCAACCACGACGTGCTGATGGGAAGGCTGGCCAAGCGCGTCGCGGACAAGCGGATGTTGGGGCTCATCCGGCGCTACCTCGAAGCCGGCATCATGGCGGAGGGGGTAGTGCAGGAGCGGCACGAAGGCACACCGCAGGGCGGGCCGCTCTCGCCGCTTCTGGCCAACGTGCTCCTCGACGAAGTAGACAAAGAGTTGGAGCGACGCGGTCACGCCTTTGCCCGGTACGCGGACGACTGCAATGTGTACGTGCGGTCGGAGCGGGCCGGGCGGGACGCGATGGAGGCGCTGAGGCGTCTGCACGCCAAGCTTCGGCTCCGGGTTAACAAGTCGAAGAGCGCGGTGGCGCGTCCGTGGAGCCGCAAGTTCCTGGGCTACAGCTTCTGGGTCGGCCCGGGGAGGCAGGTGAAGCGGCGCGTGGCGCCGGAAGCCCTGAAAGCGATGAAGAACCGGGTCCGGCAGATAACCGGCCGGAGTGGAGGACGGAGCATCCCATCGGTGGCCCAGGAACTCCGGGAGTATCTCGGAGGATGGAGGGAGTACTTCCAACTGGCCGAGACCCCGGGGGTCTTCAGCAACCTCGATGGGTGGGTCCGTCACCGCCTGCGCGCGTTGCAACTGAAGCAGTGGAAACGGGGTTCGACGGTGTACCGCGAGCTGCGAGCCCGGGGTCTCTCCCGGCACGCGGCGGCCAAGGTAGCCGGGAACACCCGCCGCTGGTGGAAGAACGCGAGCATGGCCGTTAACATCGCACTGCCAACAACCCTCTACGACCGTCTGGGCGTACCTCGCCTTGCGGAGTAACCTCAACCTTCCGAACCGCCGGATGCGGACCCGCATGTCCGGTGGTGTGGGAGGGGAGTAGCGGGCAACACCCCGCTACCCCCTATCCCGATCTTACGGTTTAGCGATACGGGAAGACCGACGGGCCAGCGGGCCGAGGCTGGACGACTTTTTCGGGAGGAATACCGGGGTTTTTGTTGATTCTTGCTGTTACAGCATTGACTTTGACTCGATTGCGCCATACGTAGTTGGGATTCTGTCGCGTCCCATGCACAGACCGATCCCTAAATGTCGTGTTGGTGTGTCTTTGTACCACGGCACATGAA
>JBDHAF010000290.1:0-3507 GCA_039588255.1 Gemmatimonadota bacterium
CAACTCCCGAGCGGGGGCGTCGACTTCAACCGAGTCGAGCACCTCACTGGCGATCTCGAGCCCCGCCAACGTGACGGTCCCATAAAAGCGGCTCGCGGTATCGTCGGCGCGCCGCGCCGCGCCCAGGATGCCGGCCAGTACGAAGCTGCCGGCCAGAATGGCGACGCCGCGCACTGTGAGTCGCTGGGTTACCGATAATCGACCGTTGGGACTACCGTGGGTGCGAGTATTCAAATCCGTCATGTGCGTGCAGCCTCCCCGCTGCTGGGGTTTTTACTCGTTGCGCTTCCAGTCTCCGCTCCTGCCGCCAGATTTCTCCAGCAGGCGGACGTCGGAGATCTCCATGTCGTGGCCCGCGGCCTTCACCATGTCGTACACGGTGAGGAGCCACCACGTGAATGCCCGGCAGCGCCGGGTCTGCGGTGGCCGTCACGTCGACGTGGTCCAGGACGATGGGGTGGCACAGCGGTATCAGATCCGCCGTCCTCTTGGCCCCCGTGGTCCCGGCCAATTCCGCAGTGGTGAGAACATCACCCTTGGGGTTGATGTTCCGGGTTACCGCCTCGAACGCCTCGGCGGACATCCGAATCCTGCCTTCGGCGACAGCGCGCCGGGCGGTCTCGGCCTTGGGCCCCACATCGACCATCTTTGGGCGCCCCGAGGCATCAACGTGGGAGAGTTTCAAAGGACCTCCGCCATTCCGCTGGCCAACACGGCCAGAGCCAACTGAGGATTCAGATTCTGCTGCGTGCTGGCCCGATGTTTCTCGACCAGCCGGATGGCCTCTAAATACCTGCCCACGGTCAATTCGTCGTCATTCAATTCCTTCTGCAATTCCGTCCGAAGCTCCAGCGCCAGGGCGTCGAGCATGCCGCTGAACTCTCCGCGTGCCCCCCAGGGGCGCTGAAGCATGGCCTCCCCGGCCCAGGCGTCGGGACCTCGGCGGATCGCGCCGAGGAACCGCCGCGCCGCCTGACTCCCCTGGTCGACCCCCTCGGCCACGGAGAGGGCCCGTGTGACGGATCCGTCCGCCATCTGGGCGATCCTCGTGGCATCCGCCTCCGCCATTCCGCGCTCCTTCACGAGCAAGTTCCGGACCTCGGCGTCGGTCAGCCTCCCCACCCGGACCACCGCCAGCCGTGACCGGATGGTCGGAAGCAGGGCGTCCGGATTCGAGGAAGTCAGGATCAACGTGGTATCCGCCGGGGGTTCCTCTAGGACCTTGAGGAGCGTGTTGGCGGCTTCCTGGCTGGCCTCTTGGACGACCAGCCGGTCGGCATCTCCCAGAATGATCACCTTCCGCTTGGCCTGAAACGGCGTCACTCCCGCTATCCGCTGGAGGAGACGGGCCGATGCCACCCGGTGGCTGGCCCGGCCGTCTGGTAGGGCGTAGAACGGGCTCCGCCGGCGCTCCTCCATCATCTCCGCCAGGGTTTCCTGGGCCTCCTGGATCTGCTTGTCCTTATCTCCGACCCGTCCCCCAGGTGGGAGGGGGACGAACCAGTGGAGGTCGGGATGGGTCAGGCCTCTGACCTGCCGGGCGCAACGGCTTTCGGAGTCCGGTGCGGTTTCCTCTTCGTGGCAAAGGAGCAACTCGGCCAGGCGCAGGGCGACCCGCTGCTTCCCAACCCCGGCGGGGCCGGTCAACAGGATCGCTTGCGGGAACCGGCTGGAGGCGATGGCGCCTTCCAGCCGGTGCATCAGTGTCTCATGACCGTACAGAGGTGGCAAACTCATTGGTGTGAAATGTAAAGTTTCTTGAGCCAAACGGTATTGGTGCTACTTAAGTTGTTGTTTTACAGTAGTTTAACTGGTCCTGCCTAGAGATAGACACCCGGCATCTAATAATGTGAGTACTCGCTTGCTAAGAATGTGACAAAAGTCACATTTGGGATTGGCTGGGGAAGGTGAGTCACTGCTGGTGTGACCGGCTTTGGCCCTTGTCGACTCGCTTTCCGGTGATTTCACCGGACTCCATGCCCACAAACCACTGGCCGGTGACGTCATCGCCGTCGATGGTCACCTCGATCCAGAGATCGCCCTCCTGGCCCATGGGGATCATCAGCTTCACCTCCTTCCCCTTCACTTCCACGGATACGGCTGGTAGGTGGGGCAAATCGGCGTCGGGGGCGTCCAGCAAGGCTTGCAGCTCACCCTCCTCGGACCGGGAGATCGTGAGCGTGCCGGTGATGGTCTGGTTGTCGGCAAAGGTACTGAACTGATAAGTGCCCACCGGGTCCACGTTCTCGGTTTGGGCGACAGCCGTGCCCACCGCCACCAGCGTCATGACGAGCCACAGCCCTAAAACTCGCAACATTGAGTCAACTCCTTGAAATTGACGATTGGTGGAAACTACCAGATGGCCGCTAATCGCGCCCGCTCCAGATCCTCCACCGGTCCACCACCTCGGCACCCCGAACGGCGTAGCACTCGCCGAACTCGGCCACGGTCAGGCAGGAATGGTTCGGAAGAATACGAATCTGCGAACCTACCGGTAACCTGCGATTCAGCCGTCCATGCTCCTGGCTCATTCCGACCAGTCTCGTGTCCGGGTCGAGGTCGCCCGATCCGTAATCTCGATAGACCTCGCCCATGGTCGGATGATGGGGAGGGCCGGGTCCGGTGTCCTTGGACAGGGCGAGAGCACCGGCATCGACCACGCAGTGCTCCGTGCCGGGCTGGGACGAGACGACGCTCGACAGCACCGTCACGGCACAGTCGGACGGCGTGCAGGATCCCAGCGAAACCTGTTTGTAATCGAACAGGGCGTAGTTGCCGGGCCGCGCCTCGGTGACGCCCTGGAGGTCCCGCACCGCGCGCATCGCCGGCGTCGAGCCCACGCTCACGGTGGGTACCTCGATGGCTTCGGCTCGGAGCCGCTCGGCGAACTGGACCATCACGGAGCGCTCCTCCTCCGCGATGGTGGCGGCCTCCTCCGCCGACGCCACGTTGTACGCGTGGCCCGAGTGGGAGAGGATGCCTGCAAACTGCAGGGATGGAGAGTCGGCCACGGCCTTGGCGAGGGCCAGCGCGTCGTCGCCCTGTGGGTCGACCCCGGCGCGATGGTAACCGCAGTCGACTTTCAGGATCACCTGCACCGGCTCGTTGGCCCGGTTCAGGGCGTCCACCGCCTCCTGCGAGTCCACGACCACGGAGAGGCGCACGCGCCCGGCCAGCTCTATGACCTCCCCTATGCGGCTCAAGATCAGTGGGAAGGCCCAGGTGATGTCGTCGAAACCGTGGTTGGCAAATACCTGTGCCTCGTAGAGTGTGGACACGGTGATGCCCGTAGCCCCGAGGGCACGTTGCCGCTCGGCGATTTCGACGCATTTGTGGGTCTTGATGTGTGGTCGCAGCGACACTCCCAAGTCCCGGGTGCGGTCGGCCATCCATCGGAGGTTGGACTCGAGCCGGTCCAGGTCGATCAGCAGGGCCGGAGTGGGGAGATCGTGCAGGGATTTCATGTTCTGTCATCGGGGGGTGAGCGGTGAGCAGGGAGCGGGCGGT
>JBDHAF010000291.1:0-3280 GCA_039588255.1 Gemmatimonadota bacterium
GTCTTGTCCTCCTCCGAGAGAGCCACTGTGGCTTGGGCTTGCGCCGGGCTCGGCGGCTCATCCGTGCTCCACAGCCACTCGCGCGCCTTCTTGGAAATGCTGAGCCACGTTCCCAAGAGCCTCGTGACGGTCTCTTCGGTGGTTCCCTCGTCGTCGAGCACCGAGCGACGGATCAGCCAACCGATGACGGGAGGTCTGGGCCAACCCGGTAGGCCGACGCACTCCCCATCCCAGCCTTGGCAAAATAGCCAGGCGAAAAGGAGAGCCGTCCGGCGTGCAGCCCTCTTGTCCCACTTATGGAAGTATGCCACCCGCTTAGCGTCAGCGCGGTCGCCGTCGCACTGGCAGTCGGTGAACTTGAGCCAGATCCATTCCCGTACTCGGCTGAGCCGTATGAGCGCCGGATCTTCGTTTTCCAGATCGAAGCTCTTCTCCGGGAACCCTATTCGCTCAGCCCTTGTTGGCGCGATCCGCAATCCTCCCATCCAAGCGGCCTCGACGGCGAAGAGCTTCGGTTGCGTCTCGATCTTGTGCCGCATGTCCACCGCGAGATCGTCGAGTTGACGCAGCAGCGATTCCGCTACGGCATGTAACTCTAGGAGACCGTCCGACTAACGGGTCGTCAAGCGTGCGGTTCCCCCCGGCTCTCCAGGGGCGGATCCTCAGGTTGATTGGGCCTGACCGTCGCGGCCGGCGACGTCAGGCAGGCATGGTCATCGGACCGGCCTGAGCCAGGGGCGCACGCTCCCCTGTGCTGTTGTCACTCTGCCGCCGCATGCAGCTTCCGCAGGTTGTGGGCCATGCACACCAGGCCCCATTCGCCTTGCATCTTGGCGATCCCGTTGAGCAGGAACTGGGTGAAGCCCATCGCGCGCTTGATCTGGCCGAAGACCGGCTCGCAGATCCGTTTGCGTTGGGCGTACGTCTCCCGGCCCTTCTTCGTCCTCAGCTTCCGAGCCATCCGTTCCTTGATCGTGAGGTCCTTCGGGGGCCGGCCTCGAGGACACGGCGGCACTCGCTCGTTGTGCTTGAGGCGCCCCGTGGCGATGTAGGCGTCCAGCCGACGACGCTCAGCCCACTTGACGTTCTCCTCGCTGAAGTAGCCGGCGTCCGCCGAGGCCTTCTTGATCTTGCCCCGCCGTCCGAGGTTCTGCTTGGCCTGCTCCAACATCGGCTGGAACTGCTTCTTGTCGTTGGGCTGGTTCGTCACGTCGGCCGCCACGATGACCTGAGCGTCCCGATCCACCACCGCCTGGGCGTTGCCGCACTGGTCGAAGCCCTTGTTGTTGGCCCTCATGATCGACGTCTCAGGGTCGCTGAAGTTGTATTGCGCCTTGGGATGGGGTTCGATCGGTATCGGCTTCGGTGGCCGGCCGCCCGGCGGGCGCTTGTTCCGCTTGCGGTCTTCGTCCTCCCGACGCTTTCGCTCAACCTCAGCCGCTGCCTTCGCCTCGGCCTCCAGGGCCTTTCGAGCCTCCCGGATCCGCTTCAGACGCGTCTCCCGTCGGGCCAGCTCTGCCGGCAGCTCATCGCCACGTCGGTCACGCCCGTAGCGCTCGTCCTCCTCAGCATCCACTTGCTCGGCATGCTCCAGCAGCCGGCGGACCTCCTGCCTCAGACGCTTCTCTTCCTCTTTCATTCGCTCGTAGCTCATCGCTTTGTGACGGGATGCGTTGGCCTTGACCTTCGTGCCGTCCACCGACACGTGGCCCAGCTTCACCAGCCCTGCCTTCTGGCACAACCGCAGCACCTGCACGAACAACCCCTTCAACTCCGCAAGATGCAGCTTCCGGAAGTCGCTGATCGTGCGGAAGTCCGGCACGTCGTGCTGCACGATCACCCGGAAGGTCGCCCGCTCCTGGCAGGCCTGCAGGATCCGCCGCGAGCTGAAGACCCCCCGGCAGTAGGCGTACAGCAGCAGCGTCGCCATCATCCGGGGGTTGTACGGGGGGTAGCCCCGGCCATCGCCCTGCTCGTACTTGTCCGTGATGGCAGAGATGTCCAGCTCTGCCACGACGTCCAGGACGAAGTAGACCAGGTCATCGTCAGGCAGCCAGTCGCGAGGCGACGGCGGCAGGAGCCACTGCTGCTCGGGGTTCCAGGGGCGGTAGGTCTTGGTGCTCATCCGTGAGGCTCCGTCCCACCGGTGCCCCTTCCCTCGCCAACAGCCGCATCGTACCATCGCCGTCAGGAGCCGTTACTCGGACAGTCTCCTAGAAATAGCTTGTTTGCCCTTGAGTATGCAGGACCCCCTTCAGCTCCCAAGGGCAAGCGGAGCTTGCCCTTGGCACCCGATTGGGGGCCAGACTGGACATTGGTTTTCCCTGACTCAGTAAGCGAAGCGTGCTACAGCGTTCTGGGGCCGACGTGCAATCTCTGGGGCACGTCCGCCTTCTTTGCGCAGACGCCTGCGTCCTGCAGGCGAGGCGGCGGACTCAGCCCCAGGCACCCGCCGAGCGCCCACGTTACGTGGCCACCGCCGCCTTGACCTCGTCGAAGGGCACCTGCACCAGCGGGTCCTCGGTCACCCATGCGTAGGCGACTTTGCCGTCGGCCCCGATCACGAACGCGGACCGCTTGGCCACGCCCTTGAGCCCCTTGAGGTCCTCGTAGAGCACACCGTAGTTCGACGCGACAGTCTTGTTGAAGTCCGACAGGATCGGAAAGGGGATGTTCTCGTCGGCGCGGAAGCGATCGGTCACGAACGGGCTGTCCACGCTGATACCCAGGACCTGGGCGTCGAGGCCCTCCCACTGGCTCCACGTGTCCCGCATGTGGCACATCTCGTCGGTGCACACGGGGCTGAAGGCCAGCGGGAAGAACAGCAGCACGACCTTGTCGCGGCCGATCCTGGCCTCGACCTCCTCGCCCGGCTTGGCGGGAAGTTTGATCGGGGGTGCGGAGTCGCCTTTCTGGACAGCCATCGTGAATCTCCGTGTCGGGGTCCAGCGAATTGGGTTTATTGACGCCGCATACGGTAGCCCCCGCGGTCCCGCCCGGCCACCGCGATCCGGCCGCAACCACGTGTCCCGCATTGTCGTATGGCGGGTTGGCCGGCGCCGTAGGCCGAGGCCTAGCATCCCGGGCCCGTGCGGACGTGCGGACGCCGCCACGGGAAACGGAGGGCCTGATTGCCATGCCCAGCACCGCGAAGCCGACCACCCTCGCCCAGTTGCGGGACAGCGGGTGGCGCTCGAAGACGGTCAAGCAGGAGATCCACGACAACTTCATCGCAGCGCTGGCGGGCGGCGAGGAGCTGTTCCCCGGCATCATCGGATAT
>JBDHAF010000292.1:0-3238 GCA_039588255.1 Gemmatimonadota bacterium
GGAGGAAGAGGGAATCCTGCCGAACAACCAGGCGCAGCGCTACTATGGGCGCGGGAACTTCAACATCAGCCCGAGTCCCAAGTGGGATCTCCAGGCCAGCGTCGGGTACACCTCGAACTTCCTCACGCTGCCCGACAACGACAACAACGTATTCGGATACATCGGCGTGGCCCAGGTTGGGTTCCCGTGGAACGCCGTCATCATGGCGGACGACCCCAACTCGCCAGGCACTCCCATTCTCACGTGTCCAATCGCGAGAGAGCTCGCGCGAGACCTGTCAATACCCCTCGACGTTCTCAGCCCGGGCGGCGCCAGCAATCAGTGCCCCGATGCCGCCGGTTTTGGCGGGCGCACGTTCGAGGACGTGGCAACGCTGGTCAACCGCCTGGACGTGGAACGGATGACCGGAAGCGCCACGGCCCGGTGGCGTCCCACCGAGTTCTGGAGCAATCGCTTCACACTGGGCTACGATATCGTGGATGACCGGACGAGCGCTTTGGTACCGGTCGACCCCGACCGGCCCTTCGGCGACCTGTCCACGGGACGCCGCGGCTTCGACACCGAGACGAACCGCAACCTGACGGTCGACTATTCCGGATCGCTCACCTTCGGTTTCGGCGTTCTGGGGACGGTGACCTCCTTCGGGTTCCAGTTCTACCGAGACGTCACGGAGATCTCCGGATGCAACGGCGAGGAGTTCACGGCGGGAGCGACGACCTGCTCCGACGCGGTGACCAACTTCGGCAATGAGACGTACACCGAGAACAAGACCCTCGGCGTGTACGTCCAGGAACAGGTGAGCTGGCGCGATCGCGTGTTCATCACGCCGGCCGTCCGGTTCGACGAGAACAGCGCCTTCGGTCGGA
Organism: Gemmatimonadota bacterium; assembly: GCA_039588255.1. GTDB lineage: Bacteria > Gemmatimonadota > Gemmatimonadetes > Gemmatimonadales > GWC2-71-9 > B3T1B10. The sequence continues at coordinate 867 of JBDHAF010000292.1, forward strand.
ACTTCGACATCCAGGTCTACCCCAAGGTCGGCGTGTCCGCCATCGCCATCGACGCGCCCATCGGGCCACTCGATCAGCTGAAGTTGCGCGGAGCCTGGGGCCGCTCCGGGAAGGCACCCGGCAACACCGCGTCCTTCACGACGTTCGACTCCCGGGGATTCGTCGTCGACTTCCGGGATGTGCTGGGCGTACAGCCTCTCCAACCCGGCAACGAGGAGCTCAGCCCCGAGATCGGCGAGGAGTGGGAGTTCGGGTTCGACGCGGGGCTGCTCAACAACCGGGTCGGCCTCGAGGCGACGTACTATTTCCAGAAAACCACCGACGTGCTGGTGACCCGGCCTCAGGCGCCGTCCCTCGGATTCCCCAATGCCCGCTGGGACAACCTGGGTCGGATGGACAACAGCGGCCTCGAGCTGTCGCTGAACGCCGCCGCGGTCTCCACTCCCAACCTCCGCTGGGACGTGACCGTCAACTTCGCCACGAACGACAACGAGATCAAAGAGCTCGACCAGTTCATCCCGCGGGGGTTCGATAACGGTCAGCGGCACCAGGAAGGTTTCCCGTTCGCGTCGTACTTCACGGAGAAGATCGTCATCGACGCCAACGGCGATCCGATGGTGGTGCCGGTGGATCTCGCGCTCGACACGCTGGACGGGGTCGACGATGACCACCAGTTCGTGGGTCAGCCAACGCCCGAGTGGGAAGGCTCGTTCACATCGACCTTCAATTTCCTGAAGTACTTCACGCTCTACGCCTTCCTCGACTTCAAGGGCGGCCATCAGCTGTTCAACTCCACAACCCAGTTCCGTTGTGGCTTCCTGGGTGGCGGCGAGTTCGGCGGCATCTGCCCCGAGATGTTCGAGACGGATGCGAACGGCGAATACACCGAACTGGCGAAGAGGATGCAGTTCGCGTCGTCCATCGGCTCGGAAGATCCGTATGTCGAGGACGCGAAGTTCCTGAAGCTCCGCACCGTGTCGCTCAGGTTCCAATTTCCGGATAACTGGGCCCGGGCGATGCGCATGAAGCGGGCGAGCATCTCGTTCGCGGGGTACAACCTCAAGACGTGGACCGGCTACAGCGGTGCCGATCCGGAGATCAACAATTTCGGGACCAACGGCATCGATCGCGCCGACTTCCTGACGCTGCCACCGCAGCGACGTTTCATCGGCACGTTCTCGGTCACGTTCTGATATGGCTAGAGTGGTCAGCGCGGCCGGGCACCGCCCGGCCCCGCCGGACCTCGAGATAACTTGGAGAGTGAGAATGCGATTCTTTTCTAGGCAAATAGTCAGACGGCTCCAGATGGTAGCGCTGTTCGGCGCCATCGTCGGGGTCGCGGGAGCGTGCGGGTTCAGGGACCCACTACGGGTCGAAGACCCCGGCACCCTGTCGGACGACGAGCTGACGGGCGTGGGCGCCATCCCGGCCACCGTCAACGGCCTCCGCGGTGGGTTCCACGAGGCCTGGGACGATTACGCCCGTTACGCCTGCATGTTCACCGATGAGTGCATCCTCGCCGGGACGTTCCCGACCCGGGTGGAGGTCGAAAACCGCCGCATCCTCGCCGGCAACTTATCGCTGGCGGGCGAGGTGTACGAGGATACTCACACGGCACGGTTCCAGGCCGACGACATCATCGAGGCGTTCTCGGCCATCGACAGGAACGACCCCCAGTTCGAGACGGTCCTCGACGTGATCGACGAGGGAATCGTCTCGGGCTACCTCTACGGAGGCTACACGCGGATCATGTTGTCCGAACTGTACTGTGAGAGCGCCATCGACGCGGGCACGTACCTCTTCTCGGATGCCCGAATGGCGGAGGCGCTCGGGATACTCGAACAGGCCGAGCAGGAGGCAAACGCCGTGGGTCTGGTCGATTTCGCCGATGCCGCCATCGTGGGCCAGGCCCGCGCCCACCTGTGGCTGGAGCAGGACACCGAAGCGGCGGCCGATGCGGCCCGCGTTCCCGCCGGGTTCGAGTTCTTCGCGACGTATTCCGAGAACACGAACCCCACCTACAACGAGGTTCATGGTCTTAGTTGGGGTCGCGGCGGCAACCTGATCCGGTGGACCGTTGGCGACGGAACCGCAGCCGAGCGGAATAATGAGCGGTTTGGGCTCACGTCCACCACGCAGTTCGGTATCGACGACGCCTACGATCAGTGGGTGAGTCTGGGTCTCATCGACCCCAATCCGGGGCCGAACTTCGTGGCGACCAACAGCGCGATCCCGGTGAGTCTGCAGCTCCTGTACACAACCGGCTTCTCACCGATCCTCATTGCTTCCAAGGCCGAGGCGGATTTCATCGAGGCCGAGGTAGCGATCCGAGGCAGCGATTTCACGACCGCCAACAACATCGCCAACGCGTA
>JBDHAF010000293.1:0-3231 GCA_039588255.1 Gemmatimonadota bacterium
AAATCGCAATGATGCAAAGACTCAGGTGAATGACCTTCAACTGATTCTGCAGGGTGGTAGTGGAGACGGCAGGTAATCGCGGAGCCTCAGTTCCCCACCTTCGCCTTCGCCGGGAGTTCCTCCGGATCAAACACCCACCCACCCTTGATGACCCGCCAGATCGACTGGACGTGCTTTATGTCGTCCAGCGGGTTCGCATTCAGGAGGACAATGTCAGCGAGGTGCCTCGCTCCAGCGTACCGAGATCGTGCGCGACTCCCAATGCCACAGCAGCCTGCCGAGTAGACAGTTTCAGGACCTCGAGCGGAGCGAAACCGGCGCGCACAAAGGACTCCATCTCGATGTGCATGGAGTAGCCGGGGTAATCCGGCCGAGCGGACCCGATGAGGACGTTGGAGCCATGGGTGCGGGCTTCTCGGACGTCGCCGACTATGTTGTTTAATACCATTCGGTACCACGCAATTTCGGTGCTGTCGGGTTGAGGTCCTTCACCCTCGACCTCGTGGCGACAGCTCCCCGGGAAGAAGGCACAGAACTTGGCGTCCGCCAAACGCTCCGGTTCCTCCACGGCAAGAGCACCCCTCGCCCCCATGACGGCGAGGGTCGGCGTCCAGTAGGTACCGCTCATGGCTAGGAGCTGCTGCACATCGCCGTGGAATCGACTGACGGACTCCAGATGCTCGAGAAACGCATAACCACGCGTTACTCGTCGCACTACCTCCTGCACAATCATGCCGTGGGCCGCGGCCCAGAGAAGGACCGGTCGCGCCGCTACGAGACGGCGAACGGGCTGGCGATGGATATCGAGCGCCACCTGCGCAATCAGCCGGTGATCGCTCGGCCTCCCAGCACGGTGTACCGGATCCTCAAGTTCGTGAGGCGCCACAAAGCCGGCGTCGCCGCCGCCGCCATCGTCGCGGTGGCACTCGTGGTGGGGATCGTCGTTACGACGGTCGGGTTGGTCCGCCTGACCCGAGCCGAGGCCGAAACGGCGCGCGAGGCGGAGGCGGCACGGCAGGTCTCTGATTTTCTGGTCGGTCTGTTTCAGGTGTCGGATCCTGAGGAAGCACGCGGCGAGACCATTTCGGCCCGGGAGGTGGCGAGCATGGGTGCCACGAGGACATTACCAAGAACCGTTCTGGATCCGCGGCGAATCGCTTAGCACGTACGGCCAGTTCGCCCTCCTGTTCTTCGGCCAACACCCACAGCGGATCAGCAAGTGACTTGGCAGCGATTCATGACTTTGCAAGAAGCGTATCATTTCGCGAGCGTTGGCGCCGAAACGTAGCGCACCTGCTCGCAATCGTGTCGCGAACCTTTTGTCAAGAATGCTGGGAAGATCGAGACGCTCTACCAGCAACGTGCCCCACTCCGTGGAGTTCACACCCACATATGCCTCTATGGCATGTCTGAGGCAATCAACCGCGTTCCCACGGTCCTCGAAGCCGAGGGTCTTGTAGAGATTCGGTGCGGAGTCGGTCCCGTCAGCGTACAGACCTGCCAATGCCTCGATTTCGTTCGCTGTGACTTTTCCCGCGACGACATGGGCCGCAGTGAAAACGGCGACCATTTCTTGAAGAATTACCTTTTCAAGCCTGACCCTCCATGTGGGGCGAAATCGCTGAAAGATCGCGCCGTATTTTGGGCGTTTCGGAAAACCAAGATCCTGCCACGGTTCGTCTCGGAGGGGTGTACTTTTGAAGACGGTGCGCACCAGCTCGCCTCGTCGTTTGGCGGTGATCTCAGCTATGGCTTTGGCCTCGGCAGTGACTGGTGATGAATCGAAGCGAAGGCCGTAGTAGGAGTCGCACAGGCCGGCGATCCGGGCGGCGCTCGAGGCTGGCCAGGCGAAAGCCCCACCCGAGGCCGAGCAGCGGGGGTCGGAGCGGTCCGGGTGGACTACGCCGGCCGGCCCGGACGCGTTCACGGCCGACGTCGAGGTGCACGCGGATCCGGAGGGGCCGATCACCCCACCGGCGGAGCCGCGGGAGAAGCCCGGCCCCGGCCTGTCGACCTGACAGAACTGTCGCTAGTCGACAGGCGCGATAATCTCGCTAGCGACACCGGGGCGGAGCTAAGTGACTGCGCCGCCAACGCGTGAACGCTCCACGGCTCTGCCGCTTCGACCGCGTAGAAATGCGCGCGCCGTCGAGGCGGACGACGCGCAGGAAATCCGACAGCAGGTCCATACTAATTGAAAAATACGACGCGCTATTCAGATGTGCATTCCTCCCCGTCGGATACCGAATTATCAATCGATTTGCAGACCGATGTCGAACACGGCTGAGAGATCGTCCCCGTTCTCCGTGACGTCGACGAGCAGCTGGTCGCCGCCGCTCCGGAAGATCGCGTCGTCCGAGTTCCGTGGGCGGCGCCCCTCGTGTCCCACGTACGGGTCGACGGTGTAGATGCGGTCCGTCAGCGCATCGTCGAAATACAGCTGCGACGTGAACTCGCGGGCTCCGGCGCTGGCATCCGTCCTGACCTTGAAGTGGATGTGCACCGTGCGGCCCTGGTACCAGCCGGGGTAAATCGTCTGAAACTGCGCGGTTCCCGCGGCGTCGGTGACTTGATACCCCCGAAGAAACTGCTTGCCGACCGTATCGAAGTAGCCGTTGATATCGTTGACGCCCGAATACACGCCCATCGCATCGCACTGCCAAACGTCGACCAGCGCGTCGGTCAACGGAGCACAACCGAGCTGATTGATGCGCGACACCCGGAAGGCCAGGTTGAGCAGTCTTCCGTTACAGCACGGCCCGCCCGCGGGTTCCGATCGGATATCAGCGCGCTCGAGCTTGGCATCGACGAAGTAGGGGCCTTCTGTCTGGCGAGGCCGCACGATGCACGCCGGCAAGCGGAACGGGACGGCCGGCGACCCGTGAAGCGAGGAACTCGAGACGAACATCGCCGCGCTACTCGCGCCAATGAGCCCGAGGGCCTCGCGGCGGTTCAGAATCCTGCCTACCTGGCCGTCGTCGTTCTCCATGTGTCCTCCGCGTTTGGTGTCAGGGGTCCCGGGGTCGCTCGATCGCAACGGTAACCCCCCAGCCTCATATGATCAATCAGTACCCCTAGGAGTCGGTCACCGCCGTCGGATTTAGTGACTCGGTAAAAAAGGGCGAAGCTCCGGATCGCGATGCGTGGGCCGTGAGGCAACCGACCATCCACCCCCCAGCTCCCCCAATCACGGACCGGTGTCGGGATCGGACCCCAGAGTTGTCGCCTGAT
>JBDHAF010000294.1:0-3191 GCA_039588255.1 Gemmatimonadota bacterium
CGTGTCCGGATGGATGCCCGCCACGCGCGCCGCCTGCGCCTTGTTGCCCGTCCGCGCGAACGCCAGCACGAACGCCCGCTTTTTTAAATCCTGAATCTCCGGGTGCACGGCGACCAGAGGGCGGGTGCCGTAGGGCCCGCCGGGCTGGGGGCTGGCGTCACCATCACCCCAAGCCCCATGGGCCCGCAGGCACCCCCACCACCGCTACCACCGACGGGAGCCGGCGTGTGTCAGTTTGGTGCGCTACCAAACCACGCGCGGGGGGCCCTCGCCCCGCGCCCCACGCTCTCCGTAGGCGGGCGGGTGAGCGCGTGACCGCGCTGCAGTAAGTCGTCGTCTCGCAATACCCGATGTCCCTAGTACAGGGTCACCCAGCTCCGCTCCTGCATCAGGGCACCGCTGGCGGTGGCCCGGAGCGCCTTCAGGATGGCACAACTGGAGAAGTTCACCACCGCGTCACCCAACACGGTGCTTTGATCAAGCTGCACGTTGGCGGCGATCACTCCGCCGTTGAAGTGTCCCCCGGTGCCCTGCGTCTTGAGCGTTCCCTTCACGATGACGGGGCCGAAGAAGCGAAAGCCCCCTTGCACCGAGAGATTCCCGTCGACGACTAGCACGCCTTGCCCCCGGTCGCCGTTGATACTGAGATCGCCTTTCGAGTAAAGGGTGCGGGACATCGTGGGACACCGTAAAAAAAGAGGAACCCCCGGTCGCGGAGGCTAAATGAGTTGCCATTGGCGAACACGACGCCAGCGTCCCCCCAGGCCCGGTGGGCCCTACGGACCCACCTGCGGTAATTCCCGCCTGCGACTGGTTCCCGCACTCCGCGAACGCCAACACGTATAGCCTCTTTTTACGCTCCACCACAGGCCCCCGTGGCGGGACGTTGCGTCCGACGATGAGGCGCCGAGTCCTGGGGACCTCGGTCGTGAGGCCAGGCGATTGGTGGAGATGTTACTCCAGCGTATTCGGGCGGTGCTCGAGGGCATGGTAACGGTGACGTGTCCCAAGTGCCGTCACGAATTCGAGACGGAGAAGCCCATCTCGCCCCACATGGCTAAGGAGTTGCTGGGTCAGGTGCGGCAGGTCGGGAAGGACCTCGAGCCGGGGCCGACGGAAGGCGGCATCCAGGTGAACGTGGTCGGTCGGTCACACGTCCCGGAAGAATGGGACAGCCGCCCCGCCCCCAGCCACAGCTACGAGGTCGGCGGTGACTGAGCGACGATTGGGTTCCATCAAGGCACAACCAGTACGCGCCGTTACCGGCCGTCCCCGCATTTCCTCCAGCGGTTGCAGAGCGCGTCGGGACGAGAGTGTACGACCCTACGGCGCGCCAGCGATCGCCGTTCCCGACGTGCACGCTGTTTCTCAGCCCGTCGTATTCATCCGCCTGGGCGTTATGGATAGGCAGAGTCGTTGATACTCACGCCCACCAGCCACATCACGACAATGATGGTCAGCCAGCCGAGCAGTATGAAGAATCGCGGAGCCTCGACGGGTTCCTGCAGCCAAGCCGACAGCCGCCGGTACCATGGTCTAATGAACCATGGCCATGGCACGAAGCGCGCCGCGCCTACCCGATTCTTGCGATACCAGAAACCTCGTGGATCTGTCTCTTCGACGCACGCCTGGTAGACTATCTTGTTCAGGCGCGCCGCCAACCACTCATCTGCCAACCTCTGGGCTGCTGGTCCTTCTGGATTACTCTGCGCCGCCACGACGAGATCCTGAGCTGTGCCGCCGTGCAACACCGGCCGCCATGACCAACTCGTCTTTCGTGCTAGATCCTCGATCGTGAGCAGTCGTTGCTCTTGAGTCACATTGGCATCCCCGAACAGAGACCAAGGAAAAACTACGAATTCGTTGATCTAACCGTGACCTGTGCGGTAGAAACGGCGGTGGACGAAAATGTCCACCAACCCGTGCGAGTCCCCAATGCACCTGCGCCGTCTGGCCAGTATCCGATCATCCTCGCCCGCTCCCAGAACATCCTTCGCACGCACTACAGCCCGAGCCAGCGTGCCATGTTTGCGGCGAAAATGGCGACCCTAGTCGTCCGACCTTCCCGCGTGAACACGTCCGCGAGGCCATCGAACGCGAGCATGGGGACCTCCTGTGGTGACTCGCGCCCAGGTCGCCCCACCAGACGTGCGACCGGTATTTCGGGCACGCCCTGACGGACCCTGGTCCGATAGATGTAGCTTTGGGGGAAACGCCAAGACCGGCATCGCGGTTCGAGAGCTGGGGCCAGCCCTTTTCCCTGGAAACGCAGTCTCTCAGCATACACGGGTGCGTCCTCAGCGTCTGATGCGGGGTAGATGAAAGTTCGATCAGTGGAGCAGGGTTCATTGCAGCCGTGTCCGGCACGTGGTGTGCTCGCGATGTTGGCTACCCTACTGGTCACTGTCGTCGGCTGCACCGAGCCACCTACCGTGGCCGTCGACTCCCTGCCGTTGGTCGGCCGGTGGGTCTGGCTCCAGTCGAGCGGAGGAATCAGCGGCCGAGTCGACACGCCGCAGTCTACTGGCACCAACCGGACCCTGGTGGTTACGAGTGACAGTGTCCTTCAGTTGTTGCAACAGGACACCGTTGTGGTCGCCGGACGCTTCCGAATCCACAGGGAACCCACGAGCTTCCGTTCGGATACGGCCGAGGTGCTTCGGCTCGACGGCGTTGCGATCTGGATTATCGAGTTTCGCAGTCGCGACATCCTAGCGCTGACCGATCTCTGTTATGACTGCTTTATGCACGTGTGGGCCCGTCAACGTTAGCGCCGTGCTGCTACGGCTCCTCTCGGTCGGCGCAGATGTGGCGTGAACGGTCGGGGAGATAGTAACAGAAGAGTCCGGGGACATAGATAACAGATTTCGTGGGCGAGGTCTCCGACGAGTGACGCGCCCGTTGGCCCGTCGCTGGATGGGTATCAGCTCGTAGCTTCACAGAAGCTTTGTAGGCTGTGAAGGTTGCCGGTGTGGCTCGTCGTCAGTCGCTTGGCTAAGCCGAAAACCAGAAGCCGCTGCTCCCTTTCCGAGCCCCCAGAACAGGTGGCCAGTTGCGAAGGTGCGCTGCATTATGAGGCAACCAGCATCAGAACCAGTCGGTTACAAGGGATTCGAGATCTTTCCGAAACCCTACCAACTAGCCAACGGAGAATGGGCCATTCGGGTGCACATCATGCGCAGAAGCGCCAT
>JBDHAF010000295.1:0-3190 GCA_039588255.1 Gemmatimonadota bacterium
GGCCCCTATCCTTCCTTCATGCCGCGAAACCCGGTGGCCCCGAGCTCCCCGCTCTCCATTCCCGCGCCCTAGTCGCCAGAACCCGGACTGGCTTGGCCCGTGAACTGCGGCAATAAGGCCACGCTCTGGTTGGAGGGTCTACGCAACTCTGGCGAAAAACGGAAAAACACTCGGACAGTTCAAATCCATGGATCTTCAGCACTGCACCCGCGCGGGTACCCGCGCGGCGAGAGCGCTAGCTCCGCTCACGGAAGCTAAAGCAAACCCCGTGCCGGGCCGCGTTCTCGGAAGAGGCACCGCGAAACGCCACCAGGCGCCGCCGGGCGTCTCGCGAAACGCCGTCTCGGGCCGAGAGAGGCGACAGCGGGGCGGAGCCTGTCCGAAAAACAGTACACGGGCTCCCTTGCCGGTGGCCGCGACCTAGGGATCCACGAGTAGAAACCAGTAGTTCAGGGAAGCTTTGCACATCGCGCCGCTGTCCAGGGATCCGCACGGCGGGTTCGACGCGCGCCCGATCTCGCGGTGCTCTTGCGGTCCGCTTCCCCGCGCGGCTTCCGGGCGCGGCGGCGGACCGTTCCCCGGATTCTCCCACCGGCCAGCCGAAGACCCTGTGTCAAATGGTCTCGTCTTTAACTCGGACGCGTTGGCCGGTGGGATCGGCAGGGTCAACCACGTGTCCCCGCCCCGAGGTCCCCGGCTGATCGCCGCGTTCTTGAACACGCCGACCGTCCCGTCGCGAGAATCGCCGTCACCAGGAGGGCAATTCCCCACGACCCAAGGCTCGGCACCGGATGCGGCACCGGAAGCGTGCCCATGAGGCTCATCATCACGAACTGGTCGTCGGCGACCGGGCTGCCCGGCGGAGCAATGTCCACGCACTGAATGCCGACGATCGCCACGGCGTTCGTCACCGGGTTGTGATTGGAGCCGGGAATGTCGATCGGACCGACCCCGTTACAGCTATCGGACTCCGTGCCGGTCGACATGGAGTAGGTGAACTCGGACGACGACGCTCCGTTCCGCGTGATGAACATGTCGAAGGAGAGCTCGATGAAGCCGTTCGACTGGTCGAAGGTCCCCACGACAGGCGAGGTGATGGTGAAGACGTCGATGACCCCGCTCCCCACCAGCGTCGGGATGAACAGATCGATGATCTCGAGGGGCACGACATCGCCCACAGCGCCCTCGAGATCGTACTGCACCTGAAAGGTCGTCGGGTCGGGCCAGGTCGCCGATACAGTATCAGCGATCTTGACGCAGCTGCGCGTGGCGCCGACGTTGCAGGGCTCCACGAGGTTGGTCAACGTGAACGGCACCGCCAGCGCCGCGGTCGGAAAGAGGAGCAGCGCGCCGAGCCAGGCACCTGCACCCAGACGAGTCGCGAATCGATTCATACCACCCGCCATCTCACTTCGTTCAATGAATCCCATGCGCGACGCGGCCGACGCGCCCCGTCGTTCGCCTGTGGCGCTCGCGCTCGGCCGCGCTGCACATGAGGATTCTCGTCATGCTTCATTTCCCGGACGTCGCAAACGCCCGCTGTTTGCTCCCAACCCTTCGAACCCTTCGAAACTCGAAGGCTCGGCCGGAAACCGACCTAGAAGCCGGTGTCCAGGTGCGGCCCGGTGTCGCCCGGCAACGGGACGAACCTCGCCACGCTCTGGGCGCAGGCCCTGGCCGTCATTCCGCCGCCGGGCGCCTCCTGAATGTTGTAGCACAGGAACGGAACCCTCCGAGAGAAGTCGCCGTGCGGCGGAGCGTACTGCGTGACCGCCGGAACCATCTCCATGTGGCCCGCCGTCCACAGCGCCCCCAGACCGGGTGCGATCTCCCAGTAGTCGATGAGATCGAAGCATTCGAAGGTGAACCGATCATCCTCGAACACCTCGTCATCGTCGTACCAAAGGACGTTCGCCCGCACCGGCGCCGGGAAGCCCGGCGTGAGGTCCAGCGTGAAGACCAACAGCGTACCCGGGTATTGTGTGGGCGGCAGGTAGTTCGTCGCCAGCGAGTCCGGGAAATTGGCGTACTCGATACCGTCGAACTGGTAGTCCTTGTCGCCGTCGTTGGTGACGCCCTGGAAGCCTGCGGCGGGAGCCGAGACCGCGACCGCATTCCCGATGTCCACGGCGGTCCAGTCCGCGAACAGCACGTTCTCCGATACCGTCGTGCCCAGCGCATCCTCGACGGTGACCCACAGCACGCCCCGCTCGGAATCGGTGAGGATGAGCCCATCGTTGCCCGCGTAGGGCGGGCCGGCCAAGCCCTCGACTTCGTCACACTCGAAGTTCACGATGCTTCCGCCAGCCGTGTTGTTCACGACCGAGATCTGCACGGTCTCCCGCGCGGTGAGCGTGCAATACCACGACTGGCTTTCGCAGTTCTCGCCCGGATCCCCGTTGATGAGGTCGAAGTGAAGCCTCCGAGACCCAGACGCCGTGTTCGTGACGACCATCTGCATCGATAGACCATCTTCTTCGGTCACATACGGGATGGCGACGCCGGAGGCCATCTCATTGATGTTGAGCTGGGCCGCCGCGGTACCCGCAAAGCCCACCGCGACCATCGCGACGAGCAGCGTTTTCATTGCAACTCTCATGTTCTGCTAGCCTCCACTGTGCAACTATCAAGACACCCACCCCCCAAAACCGTCGTTCTCGCAGCGTCAATCGCCGCCTTTTTCTCGCGCCATCGCCCGGACCGCCCCGGCACCCCCCTCCGGGTCCGAAACGGCCTTCGCGCCTTCCTCCATGCCGCGAAACCCGATGGCTCCAAGCCCCCCCTCTCCTTTCCCGCGCCCTGGTCGCCGGAACCTGGACTGGCTTGGCCCGTGAGCCGCGGCAATAAGGCCACGTGGGGCAAGGGAACCGCATGTGGCAGTAAACCCACACGCGGCAATAAGACCACACTCCGGTCGCAGTGTCCACGCAATTCTGGCGCGAAACCGGAAAACCCTCGGACAGCTCAAATCCGTGGATCTTCAGCACCACACCCGCGCGGGGACCCCGCGCGGCGCGAGCAGGCCCGAAAACGGCCCCGGCAATTCCCTTCGAGAAACCGCAAGTTGGAGTTGTAGGTTGCACATCTCGAGGCGGTCCCCCGATCCAAACGGCGGGTGACGGCGAAAACCCAGCTCGAACGCCGGACCCCCCTGCGACGGTCTCATCGCCCACAGAGGGGGCGTCGTCCC
>JBDHAF010000296.1:0-3182 GCA_039588255.1 Gemmatimonadota bacterium
ACCGTCGGGTTTGGACTGGCGCGCAAACCACCACTCGTAGTCCACGGTGGGCCCCTCCCAGTGGTAGAGGTTCACCGTGGGGTCGTAGTCCACCAGGTCGGGGTTGCGCGACAGCCAATCCTCGATGTCTTCCTCCAGGGCCTCGTCGGCGAGGTAGGGCATCTGCGACCAGACCTCAAACCGGTATTCGCCGTCGGCTGCCTGGACGGAGAAACTCCCTTGGTAGTTGTTGGCCTCCGCGCGCTGATCCCCGAAGGCCGCCGGGTCCTCGATGGCTGGCGCGGGGGTGGGGAGTGCAGCGTCGCGGAACTCGGCCATGCGTGCCGTGTACTCATTGAGCGGGGTCGCGTTTCCCTTTCCGCGGAGTTGCTCAACGTGACCGCGGTCGAGTCGACGGTGGATCTGGGAACTGGCCCAGTTCCCCGGCTCGCCGCCCAACTGCCGCCGGCGGTCCTGAAGGATCTTGAGAGGGTATTCCCTTCCCGAGTGCAACTCCCACTCCATCGTCGCGTGGGGAAGGTTGTCGGGGTCGCGGAGGCTGAACAGGCGCATGTTCAAGCCGAGGTCCTCGACTCGGTAGTAGTCACGCTTGTTGGTGCAGTGCCCCATGAGGCCTCCCTCAAAATCGAGGTCGGCCTGCTCCACGAGCTCGCGGACGGTCCATCCGTCGGGCCACTCGTAGCGGACGATACCGGGAGGCTTCTCCATCGCCTCGAGCCGCTCTACCTCGCGCCAGTTTTCGGCACGGTAGTTGGCCTGGTCGAACGTCAACGGGCCGAGGTCCGTCCCCGTGGTCGTGGCCCAGACGGAGATACCACCGAAGGCTTTGACGAACTCGTCCATGTGGACGACGTACTGTTCCCGAATGAGGGAGCCGAGGTCGCGGCGGATCTGCGTGGCGCGGTGGACAAACTCAGGGGGCGCTGCATGCAGTTCGCGCAGAAGGTTGACCGCCTCGCCAACGTCCACGACGTTCTCGATCTTGTCCCCCATGTAGATCATGTACTCGCCCTCGGCCCGTCTTTTGGGCCGCACCCCGGGAGGCGTCTTGGTCTGAATCGTCCCTCCTTGGCGCACGGTGAGTCTGCCGAAATCGTGGATTCGCTTGAGGGCCCTGCGGTGAACGGTGTTGAGTTCGCGCGCGATCCATGGAAGGTGTTTCTCCTCGGCCGTTCTCCGAAGGTGCGGGTGGCGGGCGACAATCTCCCCCAGGAACCCGAGAGTCGCGTCGATCTCCATGGGGTACCCGCGCGCCCCGGCATCGCGGAGCGTCTCCCAGTGGATCCGGTAGGCCATGGTCACGAACTGGTGGGCGCCGGCCGCCTCCGCCCAGGCAACGAGCGCGTCGGTCACGACGGTCCTCGGATACCGGGGAACTAAGTAGGCGGCGCGACGGTCAATGGGATTGGCGGTGCGAAGGAGAGCCATTTCACGGGCCAGGTCGACGGGACGATCCACGAATACGTGCTCGATGCGAGACCAGTCAAAAAAGTAGATCGTTCGGCCGCTCGGCAACTGGCTCCTCCAGAAACTGATCGCCCAGTTGTCGGGCGCCGAGATCCGGTACATGGCCGGGTGATCCTGGCGCCGGAGCGGCGCGAGATCTGCCTGGCGCGCGAACGTCCGATAGGTCACCTGGGTGGCGCGGTCGGAGTCGGCGATGTACTGGACGAACTCCCCGGGGAGCTGCGTGCACGCGGCCCAGTAGCTGTAGGAGGGCCCTTCAGCCACGAAAGGGACAGTACCACGGGAGGGAGCCGTCACACTCCCCCCCGTAGACTGTCGCCAGTTTCTTCCCTGCTCTCACACGAGGAGGAGGTCATGGCGTACCTCCACAGCGCCAAGAGTGTACACGCCGTCGAGGAGCGCGCCAACCAGAGAGAGCCTCCCCTATGGCTCCGTGATCACTGCACAAAAGAGGACGGCCAACTTGGGCCGTCCTCGCCCCAGGCGGTCAGTCCTCGGGCACTAGCGCGATCTGGCAGCGGCGGATCTGCGCGGTGTTGGCTACCCCGGCGCGCTCAAACTGCAGTTGGATGTTCGGGGTGTCACCGTCGTTGTAGTTGACGAGCCCCGAGCCCGAGAAAGCCACGTATTGATCGGCGCCGCTCGACGAGAAGCCTCGCTCGGTCCCGTCAACGATCACACGGGCGAAGATGCCACTGTTGGCGACCACCGCCTGCACACGGATCTCGCAGTACCAAGTGAGTTGCCAGTTCCCTCCCTTGACCGATGGGAGCGACAGCACTGCAGCGTCGTCGGGGGTGGTGTTTGGGTTCGCCTGCTGCGGCAGGACGTTGACCCTTTGCGGAGTGTCAATGAGGGGCACCCCGGTGTGAGCTGCAACCACGCCGTCGAGGGCCGTCTTCCCGGGCGCCGAGAGTGCGTCCACGAACACGATGTCCACCGTGTCGCCGTTGATCGAACTCTGCACGAGCGCCTGGTCGATGGCGGCGTCGGCCTCGATCTGCGCCTGCAGTGCCTCGAGGTTCGGTTGGCCCCCGGGGGGCAGGCTCGTGAAGTCGGTGGAGATCGAATACTGGTACGTGGTCTGGGGCATCGTTCTTTTCCTTTTCTACGCCACTCGGCGCAAGCTGAACCTCGAGCCGTCTAAAACGGTGAGAGCTGTTCCCGACGTGCCCATGCGCATCGCGTTCACACCGAGCACGTCGTTGGCTGCGAGGTCGAGCGTGATCGTCATGGAGGCCGTGTCCTCGCCGTTGGCGGCGCTCCGGTGGTAGGCGAAGGCGTTGGTGCCGGGCACGGTGAGCCCGTTGCGCGTGAGAAATGATTTGCTCGTGATACGGGAGTTCCCGTTCGTGGTGAGCGTCACGTCAAACTGCACCTCGTAGGTGCCGCCCTCCAGCACCTCGACCGTTCCCGCCAGGGCGTCGAAGGTGTAGAGCCCCGTGGACATATTCTTGGAGACCGTATCGAAGATGATCGGGACGGTCCCCGTGAAGGCCTGGCCGCCCGTCGCGTCGTAGACGCTCACGATGCAGCCGACCGAGTTGACGGGCGTCGAGAGGTTCTCGCCGATGAAGGTCCAGCCCAGAGCTGCGAGGTACTCGTCGGCGTCTGCCTGCGCGTCGGTGCTGACCGGATCGGGCAGGAGCTCAACGTCAACGAAGACGAGGGGTCCGATCTGCGAGACGGTACCGGTCACGCCGCTTGGCAACTGA
>JBDHAF010000297.1:0-3172 GCA_039588255.1 Gemmatimonadota bacterium
GCCCGCACGCGAGGCGCCTCACCCACCTCGGCGGCCTGCGACCGGTTCCCGCACTCCGCGAACGCTAACACGTATTCTCTCTTTTTATGCTCCCGAACGGGTCACAGCGGGGGCGCTCGTCCAGCATCTCGTCCCCCCCATACTGGAGCGGGACCGCAAAGACCCGCGATTGCGCTGGAGCCCGGATGGCAGCGTACGAGTCATGATCAGCGAGATCATTCCTCGCACCAACCAGCAAACCACCGCAGGACGACGAAAGCGATTCCGCGCGGCGCTCGAGGAGGCGCTAGCGCTTCACGGGTGGACCCGTGAGCGGCCCAACCACTATCGACCACCCCGCTGACAACCGACGGTCACAGACGAGATCGCCTACACTACTTCCCTCGGTGCGCGTTCCTCCACTCTACGTAACACAAGCCCGCTCATGCGCACGTGCGGAGGGTGCCTGCTGGCCGTCGCGCTTTACCGCTGTGTGGGTGGACACGTTACTCGCTACCCACAAAGCTCCGAGCCATCGGGCACGCAGGCGCCCATTTGCCGTAAGCCCTACGGTGCGGGTCGCAGCACCGTCTCCTGGACCCAACCATCAGGACCCGAGTCCCAATCGATCCTCCACCATATCCACGTATCTCGGTCAGCCGGTCCTCCAGTTACAGTCCCAGTGGCACCAGCCGGCTGCTGCCCAAGGTACGTCGCACTGAGACCTGGCATGTCCCGAACATTCAGCAAGTTTGCAGCTTCGACGCGATCACCGATTTCGAATTGCAGATCCGGCGGCAGAGGAACATCTGGAGGTGCCTGGGCCAGCCGCACGTTCTCGTACACCCAGCCGTCAAATCCCTCGTCTTCAACCACCCATCCATCCGCCGCCTGATCCCAGTTAACCTGATACCAGGTAGCATCACCTACAAGGTTCGGTCCGGCAATGACCGTTCCTCGGGAACCGACCCACTGCTCGCCAAGTAGCACAGCCTCATCGGATGGACTAGCTCGCACCTCTCGGTCGACGAAGACAACCACTCGATCACCGACTGTCAGCGCACCCGAGGCACCCAGCCGTGCTGCCGGAGATTGAACATCCTAAAAAGCGGCTGTACGTGTTGGCGTTCGCCGAGACGGGAAATCGCACCCAGGCAGCCGAGATCGCGGGCGTGGGGCGGACGACGCCGTATTCGCGGGAGTGGCGTGAGGATCTGGTCTTGCAGGCGGCGCTCCGGCAGGCGGAAGAGGCGGCGGCCGACCTGCTCGAGCGCGAGGCGTTCCGGCGGGCGGTCGAGGGCGTGGAGAAGCCTACCGGCTGGTATCAGGGCCAGCCGGGCGGGATGGTGCGCGAGTATTCGGACGTGCTGACAATCTTCTTGTTGAAGGGTTTGAGACCGGAGCGATATCAGGACCGGGTGCACATGCGTGGCGCTCTTGCCAACCTGGACCTCAACCTGCTGCCGGACGAAGCGATAGACCGGATCGCCAATGGCGAGAATGTCATGGCGGTGCTGGCGTCGATGGTGCCGCGGGCCGGCGAGGCGGTGCCCGGGCTGCTGAAAGCCCCATCCGAACCTTCCGAAGTGGGCGGGCGGCCGCCACGTCGGCCCGGCGGCTAGGGATGCGTGAGACGTTTCCGACTCAGCCCTTTGGCCGCATCAACTCCTGAAACGGTGGGTAGTCGTGCAGGGACGCGAAGTCGATGTCGCGGTGCAGCCAGGGCGCGTGCTGCAATCCTCGGTCAAACGCCTGTTGCAGCAAGGTCATCGCCTCCTCCCGGTCCCCGAGCAACGCCGCGATCCTGGCGCGCCCCCGAGTATGACGGTACATGTAGGGACGTTCAATCGCTCGGAGTCCCTCACTGATTCTCAATGCCTTTTCACGATCACCGCGTCGCGCGGCCAGGCGGCCAAGCCCGGCGAGATACGCGGTGTTTCCCGGATACTCCTCGGCCAGCTCTTCATACAGTCGTAGGGCATCGTCCCACCGCTCTGCCTCATACAGCAACCATGCCAGTTCCGCACGCAGCTCCTCGGTGTCGTGGGTCCGCAACTGGTACCATGCGATTGACTCATCGAAGACCTCGTCGGCTGCCTCACGATGGCCGTGTGTCCGAAGCTCCCCCGCAACGGCACCGAGGACCACGCCCAAGCCCTCCCGTGGACGCAGCGAGCGCATTCCTTCCACTACCGCTGCAACGTCGTCCAGGCGGCCGAGCGCCGCCAAGGCACGGGCCTCTGACAAGAGCAGTTCCAGGCTCTCTGGCAACCGCTGCAGCCCTTCCCGTGCGACCTCCAACTCCCCCTCGTAGTCGCCGAGCATGTGGTACGGTCTGCTCAGGAAAATCCAGTAAGCGCCCCACTGCTTCATCAGTCCCCGGTCGGGGTCGAGTTCCCTCAGGAGTTGTTTGGACTCACCGGGGCGATTGATCCGCAGGGCTACCAGCGCGACCTCGCGCTGCGCGTCATCCGAGCCAGGCGCTGCCTGCGCCATGCAGCGAGCGGCATCATATGCCGCAGAATGGTTTCGTGGCGGTCCTAACGCCATCACGAAATCGAGTCGGCAGCGCTCGTAGCGACTCAACTGTCCGCGAGACTCGACAAGCGGCGCGATCAGGGATTCCGCCTTCGCATAGTCGGACCATTCGCCAGAGTACCATCCAGCAACCATGTAGCTCTGCGCGGCCCACAGCGTCGCGCGGGAGAACGTGGGGTCCGCAGTCACTGCGCGCTCGAAATGGGGTGCAGCGGCAACTTCGTCCCGAAGGTATGCCTCGAGCCCTTCGTTGTACGCCTCGTAGGCTTCGTACGTCGCTGGTTGCGCTGCTGGTTCCCAGGATCCGAACTCTTGCTCGAGAAGCGGGGCGAGCGCCACCACGACCTCCTGCCCGAGGCGAGCGACCAGCTCGCCACGCGCGTTGCGGGAGCCGCCGATGGGCCCGACCGTTCCCAGCAACCTACCGTGACGTGCGTCGGAGATCCGGGTCTGGATGTGAAGGGAATCGCCCTCGGCGTAGTAAGTACCAGACACGACGGTACCCGCTCCAGCCTCATCCGCCAGAGCCAGAATGTCCCCAGGCCCCGCGACCATCCCGGCTACTGCCACATTCTGCGACACCGCCAGCGCCGTCAGCGGATCGACCACCTCCGCGAATCCCGCCTCGGTGAGTACTTGGATGATGTAGTCCTGC
>JBDHAF010000298.1:0-3442 GCA_039588255.1 Gemmatimonadota bacterium
AACCACAGTCGCTTATTCGAGCCCCTCGGCTACGTTCCGCCAGCCGAGTACGAGGCGGCCTACTACCGTCGTCAGGACGCTCCAGCGGCACCGGCGACACTCACGTGAGGAGCTCTCCGGATCGCACTGGGCCCGACCTCCTCGGGACCGTTCACTCCCACCCATACCGTTCACTTGACATTAGATGAGAGCGGATCTGGCCAAACTTATTTCTACATCAAAACTGTCGGCGAAGGCACGACCAAGTTGGACCCACCGTGCGCGAATGAGCACTCCGAAATCTGTCTGAAGGCGTACTGGGATGAGATAGAGTATGCTGGGTTCGAGTACACAGTGAATGTCGCAGGCGGCGGGAAGAGGATTTTCCCGGGGCGGGTTGAGTGGGACGACGTGATTAGCCGACGCGCCGTGGGGGGGGAGGCAACAGGAACGCCAAACGGGATGATCTTCTTCAAAGCTTTCGACGTGGACGATCCGTCCGCAGACACCGCCCCGCTCGATGATGACAGTGGACCCACCGGGGATGACAACCGGGGGTCGCCGAAGACCGGAATACTCAGTTCGACATCTGTTCAGGCAGACGAATCCGGGAAGGCCTTCACCACGTTCGTTGTGACCATGAATCCGGGCGACAACTTCCGCTTGGCGGCGAGTTGCACGGCGGAGTATCTCAACGGGGTGACCGTGGACGGAGTCAACCTAAAGGACGGCGATGGTGACCGTCTCCCCACGGACGAAGGCAAGGTCACTGACATGCTGACCGTCTGGCGGAGGTTCCATATCGAACAGGATGTCATGGCCCCAGTTACGGGGAATGTAGTGACGGGGATCGTCAAGAAGGTGGCGATCCACCCGGGCGGCACGAAGCTTACTCTTGAACAGCTCCAGGTGAATGGCGTCTCCATCCAATCGCTGAATGACAAGGGACGTAACGGGCGGTTTGAGAACGGGAGAATACTCCTCCTTGATGGAGCAACGGTGTTGGGCGACCACACGGTCTTGAAGAATGGCCGCACCACGGTGACTGTTGGCTCGACGGACGGGCCCGATTCAACTGCTGAACGGAAGGCCTTCAAGCTCGTCGATGACGACGACTACAATAACAGCTCACCGTTGTTCCCCAACGGTGACGAGGGGGAGACAATCGTCGCACCCGATGAGATATACAGACACATGCGTGAGGACGATGAGGTGTATTTCAATCCTTTCGCAGAGGCCTACATTCACCCCGTCTATGACGAGGCTGGAGTGGAGCCGACCGCTGACCGTGACAACGTTCCCTTCGCCTTGAACGTCCCGGACGATTCCGCTTCGATCGAGAACCGGGGGAAGCTCGGGAGAGATTCGGGCAACCACGAACGGGACGACTATTGGGTCGTCTACGTTCAGATGGCTTACCAGGGCCACGTGAAACAGGACAATGACCCAGCCAAAGGAGAGGGCGCAACACTCGGTGTCGGGTTCTGCGCCACAGCGCACGACGCTACCAGCACAGCCGATGTCCCGCAGGGGTGCGATGTAAGCCTCGTCTTCTTAGAAACGATCCAGGACAACAAACGGGGCGAGGACATGACTCTGCCGCATGAAGTGGGGCATCAATTCGGCTTGGCCCACGGACCTCAAGGTCGGTGTGGCTGGGGAATCATGAGTTCGGGTTGCAGCAGCGATCCAAGCCGATTCCTTCCCCAGCACCTCAACATGCTCCGTTGGAGGATGAAGAGCCCAGGCCAAAGCTAGGGCATCGGGTTCACTTGGGGTCGTCGTTCTGCCTTCACTGGCGTCGTAGCGATCAACGAACCCACACTCCGAGGGCTGCGCCGGTCAGTCAGCCTCCCCGCCACCCGTCACCAAGTGGGTCGTGCAGCTTCCTCCGGGTGGCTGCATCGAGGTGCTCGGTGACGATCGCCCTCGCCTCGTGGTCCGATACGAACCCCTGCTCGAGCAGCGTCCCGGCGAGCGCCTCAATTGCTTGCCAGTGCCGGCGCAGTTCCGTGCGGAGCGTCGTCAGCATCCCAGTACGGTCAGATGGGTCGCGGCCGAGGGCGGCCAGGTGTTGAGCGGCGTGTTCCCAGTCGGCGCCCCACATCGCATCCCAGTCCGGCACCGGCTCACCGCACCGCTCGAGGTAGATCTGCTCGGCCGCCGGCCCGGCCAGACTCACGGTGGGGGAGCTGCTCCAGACCGTTTCACAGGTTCCAGCGCCCGGAGCGCGGACATCGAGACGCACGGCCCGCACGTCCCCCTCCTCCAGCACGCACTGCACAGCGTGGCCGGCTTCGTGATACGCAGCCCGACGCTGTTGCGCCAGCAGCTTGGCTGGAAGCCCGACGCTCACCACCGCTTCAGCCCGTACTTCGCTGGATCCGGCACCGGGAAGCCGTGCTCGACGAGCTCACGCAGGTGGAACCGGGCCATACTCTGGTGATCCTCGAGGCGCCCGAAGTGTCGGAGCGTCATCGGCCAGAGCGTGCAGTCCGCTCCGGTCTTCTCGATATCGGCACGGACTCGATCAACCGCAGCCGACGCTGCCGCCAGTGCGATGAGCGCCTCGGTCTGCCGCTTTGCCATCTTCTCGTACTCCGTCCTGCGCGCCTCAGACACGGCCCGGCTCCACGCCTGGCGGCATTTCTGCACGCGCCGTTCGGACAGCGGGAGCGCCACACGGAGCACGCGCCGCTCCTCCCGGTTCGCCGTGATCGCGCCGAGCCGATCCCCCGATGCTGGAGCGTCATCCTCCTCCAGCACAGCGGTCGCCTGAGCGGTCAATCGCGCCCGCGCCTCGCCAGCGCTGACGGTGCCGGCGCGTTGCAGTGCGTCGTGCTGTCGCTCCAGCGCGTGGAGTCGCTCGCGCAGTTCACTGTCCTTCTGCTTCGCCGCCTCGTAGGCGGCGCGGGCCACGCTGATGTCGTCCGACTGCTTCATCGTTCCTCCCTGTGATTAGGTCACTGATAGCGTCTTCAGTTCGGGCGCACGGCGCAGGATCGCCGACACATGGCTCTGCGCCTGCTCGACTTCGTCTGGGTTGAGATGGCCAGATTCGAGCAGCCACTTCAGCCGGGCGAGCCGCTGGGCTCTATACGCCCGGTCCTGGTCGTAGTAGGCCGGTGGCGCCGGTCCGCCAAACAGCACCCACCGCGGGTCCGGCCTCTCGAGCTCTTGGCGCAACGCCTTCGGCACCCTGGGCGTGTACGCCCACCACATCGCGGGACGGAACGGCCCCGAGCGGACGAGCCTGTGGCCGAGCGCTTCCCACGCCCGGCGTCCCGCGGCCCGACCGCCCCAATACGCTTCCCAGCCGGCCACCGTGCGGAGCCTCGGCACCTCCGGTGTCACCTCGAACTGGCGGCGCGTCACTGTCTTTCGTCGCGGCGGCATTGTCTCACCTCCTCCAGCGATAACGGTTGGGCACGCCCGGAGGCCGGGAATCATCGGGCGCGGCATC
>JBDHAF010000299.1:0-3108 GCA_039588255.1 Gemmatimonadota bacterium
TGGCTCGAAAACCGGGTACATTGGTGCCTGCGGCGCCCTCCACAGTCTCTCGTCGCGGCAAGATCGCCTGGCGCCTGACGGAGTAGTATGCAGATGACGATGTCAATCCTCGAGAAAGGGAGTAAGGAATGAGACGATCCTGGGGAGTGGTGCTGTTGGTGGGTGCCGGGTTGTTGGTTGGCGGATGTTCGGAAGAATCAGAGTTGTTCGAGGAAAGGGCGAGCTATGCCCTGGGCGTCGACATCGGGAACAACGTGCAGCAACTGCAGGCGAACCTCGACCTGGACGAGCTGGTGGAAGGACTGCTCGACGTATTGAGCGACCGGGAGCCGGAGATGACCCGCCAGGAGGTCGAGGAGACCTTGACAGAGTTTTTCGCCAAGGCGCGGGAAGACAACGCACGGCGTGCTGCCGAAGCGTCGGAGGAGAACATGCAAGAGGGAGAAGCCTTCCTGGCCGAGAACCGGACGAGGGACGGCGTCAGCGAGACCGCCAGCGGCCTCCAGTACACGGTGCTCGAGCAGAGTGACGGCCCGTCGCCGGTTGCCACTGACAGCGTCACGGTACACTACGAGGGTAAGCTGCTCGACGGCACGGTGTTCGACAGCTCGTATGAACGCAACGAGCCGGCCGCGTTCGCCTTGAACCGTGTCATTGCGGGCTGGACGGAAGGCGTTCAGCTGATGAACGTGGGAAGCAAGTTCCGCTTCTTCATTCCGTCGAATCTCGCGTATGGGGCGCAGGGTGCGGGGCAGGACATCGGTCCCAATGCCACACTGATATTCGAGGTGGAGTTGTTGGGGATCGAGCAGTAACACAAAACCGCGCCCGGGACGGCGCGGTTTCAGATAAGGATGACGGGAGGCGGCCGAACTGCTCCCCACAAGGTGATGATGTTTGAGGAAGACTTATGCCTTCGCCTCCCGTCTCCGTTGGCCAATAGGCCTACATGAGGCCTAGAGCCTTCCACAGCCCGCCAAGGTGCTCCTCGACCTGCAGACATTGATCCCGTGAGCCCTGCAATTTCCCCGTCGTGTCGCGCGTACGCACGTCGGGATTGTCGGGACGCTTGGGCTGGTTCGTGGTTTTCTTCTTAGGTGGCCGCGGAACGTTCCGGTGCTTCGATTCAGGCATGGGATCCTCCTAACTCATAATCTACCGCGCGGGCATGAGTGATCCGTGACCGCTCGGTGAGATGATCGTGAGTTAATCGTCAGCTCCCCTCGCCGCGCAACCGCAAGATGTGGCGTCGGTTTACTTACGGCGCGCGGGCGGCGTGGTGTGGGCGGCCCGCAAGCGCTCTGCCGTATCCCGCACTTCCGGGTTGAGCTCCGCTTCGAAGGTGCGCTTGAGCAGCGTTTCGTGACGGTCGGCAAGTCGCAGGGCGTCGCCCCGAGCGCCCGCCGCGTCGAGGGCTTCCATGGTTCGGATCACGATCCGGGAGTTGTAGGGGTCGTGTTCCGAGAGCCTGCGCCACCATTCGGCAGCGGCCAGGAGATCTTCTCGTTGCACCGCTGCGTCGGCGAGCTGCTCCAAGGCGGTGGCATAGGATCGCTCGAGTCGATCCCGGGCGATTTCCATCCAGCGCGTGAACTCGGGCACGTCGGTCGTGTGGAAGCCTGTGAGAAAGGCTCCGCCGTAGATGGATACGGCGTCTTCGAGGTCGCCGCGGTCAAGCGCCCCAGTGAAGGCACAGGAGTCGCACCAAAAAAGCTCGGGGTTCACGGCCACCTCGGTCTTTCCCCGGGTGACGAGCGTGTGATCCCCGAGGGCCAACCGCAAGCCGTGCAGTGCCTGCCGCAGGGCGCCGTGGGCGTGGGCGTCGTCGTGCTCCGGCCAGAAGAGGGCGACCAGCGTATCGCGCCGATGGTACCAGTACGGGGAGGTGAGCGGTACGTGGCCAAGGGGGTGTCGACCGAGTCCGGCGAAGGAGTGCTCGCAGCAAATGTAGGAAAGAAGCGCTAGCTGCTTCGACTGCACGAAAATCGATTCGAGCGCAGGGTTTTCGGACCGGGACAATGTCACCTCCCCCAACGTCCGAAATGCCACCGGTTGGTCGGACACTACATCGGATTGTTGCCGCGGCGGTGAGCGGCCCATGCGAATCGATCCTCGTAGACTTTCTCTTATGCTAAGCTACGGTGCGGCTTGCACTTGCGTGGTAAAAAAGGCGTGAAAATCGGGTGAAAGCTGCTAACGAGTTCCTAGCGTCTCGTTAACGATCTCCTCACGTTACCGGCGTCGTGTGGCGAAGGCCGAAAGGCTAGAAGCGCTTCAACTCCGCTTCGATTTCTTCATGCGCGGCCAGGAGCCGGTCGATTTGTGCGCCGAGGTCCCGGGCCGAGCCGAGGTTGGCCGTCACGCTCTCCACGTCGACCGAGCCGGCGCGCATGCGCAATAAGTCCACCCGGAGCTTCTCCAGGGCGGCCACGGTCTCGGAGAACCGGTGCTGGGCTTCTTCCCGGGCGCTGCTGATGTGATCGATGGCCCGCTGACGCTGGCCGGCGAGAGAATCTTCCCGGCGAACGGAGCTCGGCGACGTTTCGGCGACCGCCAAGAGATCGTCGAATCCGTTGATCTGGTCCCGCAACCGTTGCGCATCGGCTTCCAGGCTCTCGACCACGTCGGGCAGGTCCGGCATGCCGGAACGCATCGCTTTGGGGAGCGATTCGAACAGACTCGAGACCGCCATGCCGATAGCCAACTCGGTGGGACGGTGTGTGAGTGCAGGGGTTTCGGTCTGTTTCTTCAGGCCGACGCCCGCAACAGAAAGCAGCCATTTGCCGAGACGGCCGCGCCAGAACTTCACCCGTCGAGCTGCCCCTTTGGTGTAACGCTTTTGCGCCTGTACCCCGGACAGCGTGGCGACGCCCACGGAAAAGAGCGAGAGCATGAGCCCTGCCTCCGGGGCTCCCCCGAACATTCCTGTGATCCCCAGGACGGCTCCGGCGACGCCGGCGAAGGCGGCGCGTCTCCACCGCTTCGCTACCTTGACGTAGTTGTCGCCGTAGAGAAACCGGAGCTCCTCGTCGAGGGACCCTAGGTCGTCCTGAAATGCCCGGACGATGTCGGCTCGCTCGAACCCGGCCTTGAGGACACGCCGTGTGC
>JBDHAF010000300.1:0-3096 GCA_039588255.1 Gemmatimonadota bacterium
TCCAGCGCGCGGTGCAAAGCTGTTGCGGGAGAACATGCTGGGACGGGCTGTGCCTCAAGTGTGCCTTGTCTGCGGGCGTTTGAGGACGCGCCGGAACGAGGAAACTAATTGTGCTATCGTGCCCGGTGCGTATGATGCACGGAGGTGGGGCAGTCAGAGCGCCTCGAAACGGTGCGATCTTCGGCGAAAGGAGAACCGGCATGTTCACCGTGACTGCTGATTTAACTCTGCCCGCGACCGTTACTGGGTCATGGCCGCGGCCGCGGTGGTTTGACACCAGCATGTGGGGGCGTCCGCTCGACACATGCATGATGGACATTCGCTTTCGCGAGAAGTTTCAAGATGCCCTGGCAGTCGTCCTCAGCGAGCAGGAGCGGGCCGGGCTGGACATTTTGACGCACGGCGATTTCCACATCGACGAAGACTACGCAGGGCGATCCTGGCACCATTACCCCTTGCAGCGATGGGGCGGGTTCGAAGGGGACCGGCTCCAGTCGGAGGAAACCCGCTCCCCCTGGCTGCGCTACCCGCCCGGAACGCTCCTCAATGAGATCTACACGGGCTGGCGCTGGCCGCGGGTCGTGGACAAGATCGAACACCGGCCGCTCGACTATGCGAAGATCTGGCGGATGGCCCAAGTCCGCGGCGATCGGCCCGTCCGGTTTGGCACCTGCTGTTCGCAGGTGATGGGGCTGTTTCTGGACATTCACACGGACAAGTACAAGGACAATCGCCAAGTCGTCTGGGACATGGCCGAGGCGATGAACAAGGAACTGCTCGCCCTGCGCGACGCCGGATGCCGCTGCATCCAGATCGAGGAGCCGACCCTTCACTTCTGGGCGAACACCTATGGCAACGACCACGAAAACGTCAAGTTCATGCTCGAGGCATTCAACCGCGAAGTCCAGGGGCTCGACGATGTGGAACTCTGGATTCACACCTGTTGGGGAAATCCCAATATGCAGCGCGTCATCGAGAACGACAGCTACGCCGAATCGCTGGAATTGTACCTGAACGAATGCCGCGGCGATGTCTGGACGGTGGAGATGGCCGATCGCAACATGCGCGAGATCGAACTGTTCGGCACGCTGAAAGGCAGCCTCCCCAAGAAGATCTGCATCGGTGCCGTAAGCCATCGAATGCTTCAGGCGGACAGTCCCGAAGATGTGGCGGGGCGCATCCGGACCGCATTGGAGTACATCAATCCGGAGGATCTCATCGTCTCGAGCGACTGTGGTTTTGGCAGACAGGGGTGCAACCGCGAGATCGCATTCTACAAGGCCGTCGCGATAGCCCAAGGATGCAACATCGTCCGCGAGGAGCTGGGGCTGGAGACGAGAGACATCCCGGCAACGAATCCGGATCTTCAGACCGACATCGTGCCCAAGTCCGTCGAGTAACGAGCGCTCAAGGGGCAAGACCGATCGTTCGCTGGGAATGAGGCACACTGAAGGCACACTGACCTGCTCGGGAGGCCTGGTAGCCAGCGGGTCACATGTCATCCAGTGCTACATCCATCACCTCCTCCCAGAGACCTTCGAACAGTCTGACCGTAACGCCTCCGTCCCCACCGTTCACGAGGAGGACGAACGTCGCGTCCAGATCAGGAAAGCGCCGAACCTCACTCAGGACGCCGACATCCCCACCCCTGTGGCCGACGCCGAGGCCGTAGGGCGTCTCGATGAAGTGCAGCCCGAGGCCGTAGCGAGGGGATTCCGTCCGTTCCAGCATCTCGGCCAACGATTCCTGACCGATCACGTGGCCGTCGAGTAGCGCTTCGATGAACGCGGCGAAGTCGGCGGAGGTGGCAATCAGGCCTGCGTTCCCAAAGAACACTCCTGCGGCATGGGTCACCATGTCCGACACGTTCATGAGCCGGCCGTCACCCGCAAGATCCTCATAGCTGTTCACGATCCCGGGCGGCGCGGGATAACCCGGCTCGTTCTTGTAGTAGGTGGCGTTGAGCCCGAGCGGTTGGAGAATGCCCTCGCTGATGACGTTTGCGTGACCCGCTTCCGTCACGTAATCCATGATCAGGGCCAGGAGCAGGTAATTGGTATTGGAGTAGAAGTAGTGGGTCCCGGGCGAGGACCAGGCCGATTGCCCGTGGAGATAGGACAACAGGCGCTCGGGGGGATACGAGCCCAGCGGATCGTTCAAAAAATCCAGGTCGTACGCGAGGTCGCCGCTGAAATCGGGAATCCCCGACGTATGGCCCAGGAGTTGTCGCACGGTGGCCTCGGCCCCATTTGGCATGGGCCCGTAGACCGCCTCCGGCAGATACTGGCTGATTCTGGCGTCTAGGTCGATTAGACCATCTTCCGCCAGCAGCATGACAGCCGTGGCAGTGTACATCTTGGTCACGCTGGCAGCATGGTGCCGGTGCGTGGGGAGCATGGGGTCCTCAGTCTCGACCTTCGCGTAACCGGCGGCGCCGTTCCACAGCCCCTCTGGCGTTCGGGCCAGAAGCACTACGCCCGGTAGACCCTCACCGACATATCGGTCCAGGATCTCCCGTAATACCGGGCCGTCGGGGTGCGTGTTGAGATCAGGATCCCAGGTGTCGGGAGGTCCCTCCAACGGCGCGGTGATCTCCAGCGTGCAGGCCGCCGCCGACACGGCCGCGGCCAGAACAAGCGCGAGCCATGCAGCGTTGCAGTGGATCATTCGTCGCATAGGTCACCTCCCGCTGGCTGGCGTCCCTCGCCCCCGCTCGAAACGAACGCCAGCGAGGAGGAAGAGGTGGGTCATGGCGGGAACCTCGTCGAGGAACAGCCCCTGCACTCCCCATCGCGCGGAAACGAACGGCGCGACGCGAAGAGGACTGGCAGATCTACCACGGTATCCAAGTGTCGCCGACAAGGGCACGATGAGCGACGGCCTTCCAAAATCCGTTGCCTCGACGTACCTGCCGCCTTCGAGTTCCAAGGTTTTTCGGCGCCAGAAATAGTGCATGTATCCAAGCCCAAGTCGAAGATCTGCGTGCAACCCGCCCGGCAGCTTGCGACCGATTCCAATCTCGGGTTCGAAAGACACGCCGGTCATCCACCAATAATTACGGAAGAATCCGGCGTTCAACGCGTAGAAGAAACTCCA
>JBDHAF010000301.1:0-3767 GCA_039588255.1 Gemmatimonadota bacterium
CAACCCCGTCACGCCGTCCTGGTTCACCTCCCGCACTCCCGTGGTCAGCAAGGTGGACACGACCGGTCTACCGCATGCCATCGCCTCCGCCATGACGATGCCGAACATCTCCGCTGGCGAGTTGCTCGGCAGCACGAAGTAGTCGGCGGCCTGGTGATACCGGGGCAGGTCCGCATCGGGGATGCTGCCGGTCAACACCACCTGCCCCTTCAATCCGAGGGACGCGATGTCCTGCTCCAGCGTCTCCCGAACCGGACCGTCGCCGGTGATCACCGTGCACAGCGACGTGCCCACCATCGCTCGGAGCATCACGTCCAATCCCTTGTACGAAACAAGACGGCCCACGAAGAACCCCACCGGTCCCGGGGCAAACGAATCGAACACCTCGGGGCGAGCCCCGGTCGGATCGACGGTGAACCGCTCGGTGTCGACACCGTAGGGAATGACTCTGGCCCTCCGCTGCCGCTGCACGTCCGAATGATGAAAGACCACCGTATTGCCCCGTTCAAGCGTCGCCGCGGCCAGATCGGCCATCGGATGCGGCCGGTGGATGTACAACACGTCACACTTCCAGCGTGCTGCCAGCAGGTACCTTGGCGCCACGGGCTGCGACCAGAGGACGCCGTACGCGGGAGCCCGCACGACCGTCACCCCTTTGCGGTCCGTCACGACGGGCTCTTTGGCGGCCTGTCCCTTCCAGCGCGACCCCTGGGCGCACACCACGCGGACATCGTGCCCCGCCGCAGCACCACCCTCGGCGAGGGTGGCCACGACGTGCTCCAGCCCCCCCGGATCGGGAGGATAGAACTTGCTGAGGTGAAGGATCTTCAAGAAACCTGCGGGAGGGGGTTGTCGATCCGGCCTGCGGCGTTCTCGAGGGCCGGCTGCACGATCTCCATGAGCAGGTTGAAATCCATCATGAGGGACCGGCGCCCCAGCCGGCGTCGCAGGTGCAGCGTACCCACCCACCCGAGGCCGTCGAACGGGCAGAGGAG
Organism: Gemmatimonadota bacterium; assembly: GCA_039588255.1. Lineage (GTDB taxonomy): Bacteria > Gemmatimonadota > Gemmatimonadetes > Gemmatimonadales > GWC2-71-9 > B3T1B10. The sequence goes on from JBDHAF010000301.1 coordinate 996, forward strand.
CTCCCATTCGTCGTGTTCCCGGTCCTTCCGGCCCTCCTGGAAGACGCCATCGACGAGAAGCCATGTCACGGTAGCCCGCCTCCGCTCGTGGGGAGGGGACACCGTGAGCAGGATCTCATCAAACTCCGACCCCTTGAACAGGATCGCGAGAGCCGCAAGAAGATCGGACAGCTTGTGGGCCCCTTCCAGGCGCTCGGCGGCCCGCCGCAGTTGGACGTTCATGGCCACCGATCGAGGTTGCAGCACGCCCCTCCTCGCCAAGCGGCCGAGCTCGTTCAGCTCGTGCAACCGGAGAAACCGGACGATCAGGAGAACCGCCGCGCCCACAACAATCAGGACGACGGCGAAGGAACGCACTCCCGTATTGAGGAACAGCATCGCCAGCAAGGCGAAACCTGCGCTGGCGGCGTAGATGATGCCGGCCACCTGCCGCGGCGAGTACCCGAACTGCTGCAGCCGGTGATGGACATGTTCTCGGTCTCGCCGGAAGAGAGGTTGCCCTCTCACCATCCTTCGCAGCACCGTCACGGCGGTGTCGAACACGGGGACGGCGAACGCCACGAGCGGCACGGCAATGGCTACGAGGGTCGGACCTTTGGTGGAGCCCTCGACGGCGAGTCCCGCCAAGAGAAAACCTGCGACCATGCTTCCCGAGTCACCGAGAAACGCCCGGGCCGGGGGGAAGTTGAACGGGAGAAACCCCAGGAACGCGCCCGCCAGCGCCGCCGCCACCAGGCCGACAGCCGGATTTCCCAACGCCACCGACATGATGAACACGGCGGTCGCGCTGAAGAACGCCGAACCGGCGGCCACGCCGTCCGCCCCATCCAGCAGGTTGAACGCGTTGGTGATCCCCACGAGCCACAACACGGTGAAGGCGAGCCCGAAAACAGGACCGAGCGTCAGACCGCCGAAGGGAAACGACACCAGGTCGATCCGCACCCCCATGGCGATGACCGCGAGGGCGATCATGATCTGCGCACCGAACTTGAACGCGGCGGGAACGGGGAAGATGTCGTCGATCGAGCCCAACAGGAGAACGGCTCCCGCGCCGATCATGACTGGCCCGATCGACCGCGTCGTGGCGAGGAGCGTCGAGCCGGTGGGGGTAAACACCACGCCGACCAGCACCAATGCCGCCCCCCCTCCGAGAGCGATCGCCCATCCCCCAACCCGTGGGACCGACGGGTCCCTGGTGTTGTCCAGAGCCCCGAACCTGGCCCCCAGCGCCATCAACATCGGCATCGTGATCGCCGACGAGATGGCCGCCACGGTGAAGACGAGCAGATAGGATCCCACGAGACGGCTTTCTCAGACCTTTCGGCAAAGTCCCGTTAGAAGTCTGCGCCACATCATCCCGTTGTCAACACTTATCATAGGGACTCGTGAGCGCCATCACGGCGGGCCCGGGCATTCTGGAGGAATATCTACTTGCGCAGTTACCCGGCCGTTAGCACAGTGCAAGGGACGCAATACGCCGTGAAACCAGCATGAGCACACTCGCACTACTCCTCCCGTTTATCGCAGCCGCGGTGGCACTGGCTCGCGGAAGCTGGTTCTGGAGTTTGCTGGTGTTCTTCTCGTACCTGACCGTCGAGGGAATGGTCAAGCTGGTGGGCAATTACCATCCGATCGTGCACATCGGGGTGGACATCGTGCTCTGGTCCATCGTGGGCGTCTGGGTGGCCAAGGCGGTGTTGGACCGACGCACCCATGTCCCGAAAGTTCCGTTCTTCATGGTGCTCGTGCTCCACGTCGTATGGATCTCGCTCCTCGTGTTCAGCCCGTATACGGCGAGCGTGTTTGTCGGGGTCGCGTCGCTCAAGATCCATCTCTCCATGATCCCCCTCTACTTCCTGGGATTTATCTTCGCGTCTCATGCGGATACACCGCCACGCTTCATTCGCGCCCTCACCATCGTGTGGTGCTTCGCCTTCGGGATCACGCTGCTCCAGTACATCGGCGGACCGGGCAGTCTGTTCGATTTCAGCGGGCCGGCGCTGAGTCGGTTCAGTTACTTCCACGAGTGGCGTCCCTTCGGTACCACCGCGCTCCCGGGCGGCCAGGCCGTGTTCGCCCTCCTCGCGCTGCCGTTTGGCCTCTACCTCGTCCTCAGCGGCCGGTACTCCTTCCGCGATCCGTGGATCGTCGCAACGGTCGTTGGGAGCCTCGCCGTGTTCTTCGTCTCAGGGGTGCGACAGCTGTTCTTGGGAAGCGTCATCGTCGTGATGGGGATGATGGGGCTGCAGATCATTCGCGGGCGCGGCCGCGTCGCCGGCGTTACCGCACCGCGCGCGAAGGGGGAATCGCGCTCGTGTGGAACAGAATCAAGAGCGCCCCCTTGGGCGTGGGCCTCGGTCGCACGGGATCGGCGGCGTCCGCACTCGGGTCGACGCTGAGCGGCGACCGGTTCAATGCGCAGCTCCAGGAGGAGTTCGGATTCCAGGACAACTTCTTTGCCGCGATGATCGTGGAGTCGACGCTGAGCGGCGACCGGTTCAATGCGCAGCTCCAGGAGGAGTTCGGATTCCAGGACAACTTCTTTGCCGCGATGATCGTGGAGACGGGCATCCCCGGCACACTCATGTTGACATTCATCCTCTTGGGCTTGGGGGTACGGGCGGCACGACTCTCGCGACGCGCGCCAACCGCGGAGGACAGCGTCTTTGGCGCTCTCGTTGCCGGTTACATGCTTGCATTGTTCGTCATGTCGTGGGGATCGCAGCCGCTCCTCGGCAACCCGACTCTCGCGTTCTTCTGGTTCTTGGGAGG
>JBDHAF010000302.1:0-3054 GCA_039588255.1 Gemmatimonadota bacterium
TGCCACGGGTGGCTCCAGGCCCGCGTAATGCCCGAGCACCTCATCGACGTAGTGATCCAGCGGCACGGCCAGACACGAGCCCAAGAGATGCTCCTCTTCTGGGTCAGAAAAGACCTGACCCAGAGACGGTCGACCGCTGGCAACTCCCCCCGCCACCGCTCCCAACGAGTAGCTGCTCGGCGTTAACCGTCGCCACGCTCACCTACTCTCTGAACCCCTTACTGAAATCCGATGGCCGACGAACCGCGTCCCACCCCGTTCCCCTTCTCCCGCGAGGAGGCCGCGACTCCATCGATCATGCTCCGGGTGCCAGAGACGACGTAGCGAATGCCGCCGCCGGAGCGTTGGTCACCGCCCTGGACCGGAAGCAGACGGCCATCGAAGGGCCGACCTTGGGTGTACTCCTGAAGCCCTTGGAGGATTATTTCGATGGGCCGTTCGAGCCGTTTTTGTGGGGAAGAAGTTCGTAACGGGCAAGCCAAATAAAAACGGTCACCCACTTCTGTCCTCTTGCGACGCACGTCCGGCAGTGAGCAAGCGTTCTGCAAATTCGAGGCGTTCCTGCATGTCCGCCAACTGTGCTCGTGTGTCGTTGAGATCGTCACGCAGCGCATCGACCTCCGGTCCCAACTCCACATCGCTGCCTCGCATCTCCAGCTCTTTTTTCTTGAGCTTGTAACGCATAACCAGAAACGTAAACACGATGATCCCAGGGACGCCTACGAGAGGGCCTACAATACTGCCGACTACATCTGGATCGAGCTGCGCCATGATATCTCCCCCTCAAACTCTCGGCGTGGAAGCCACCACCGTGGCTCAGAGTGTGGGAATGCCCCAACGGCCATAACATGCCGCGATGGACCCAGGGTGGCCAGACGAATTACGAGTGGAACGGTTCAGTTTTATACCGCACGTTGCGTGGCTGCAACTCTTGCCGCCGCCAGAATTACTCTCCATACTTGCGCTTGAATAAAGGCACCGCCGGTGACTTCGACCGGCCACGCCGCCAGACCGACGCCCCCGCACCCCGCAGGACGCCTGCCGGACGACGAGACCTCCGAGCCACCGACGGAGTACCTGGCCGTGACTGGAGGTGCACTATGGGGAGCGTCACAAGAAGCTCCGTAGCCCTTTTTTCGCTTCTTCTATTCACCGATGCGTGTGACCAACCTCCCCCGACCGAGCCGACGCTCTTGTCCGGCCCGGTACTCGCCCACGTGGGCTCGGGCGGGGGCTTTTCTTTCGCGCCGGCCGTCAACCTCCCCTTGAACCGGCGTGCCAAGCACACCGCGGTCGGTGACTTCAACGGGGACGCGATTCCCGACATCGCAGCTGGCCTCGACCTCAGTGCTTTCCCCTACACCTCTCGCTCCACGGCCTCCGGGTTTGCGATTTTCTTGGGAACGGGTGGGGGTAGCTTTGCTGTGCCCACCGTCTCTGATGGCGGAACGGGGTGCGGATTAGGTCAGGCACCCGAAGTAGCAGACTTCAACAACGACGGGTTTCTGGATCTGGCGCTAACCCACAACCTGAGCACGCGATTCTGCTTCGGAAACAAGGTGACGGTTCACCTCGGTGATGGAACCGGAGGCTTCGCGACGCCGGGGATCCAGTTCAGCACGGGGGGTACTCCGCGTGCCATCGCACCAGGAGATTTCAATGAGGATGGCAACATCGATCTCGCCATCAGCAACTCGGACCAGGGTACGGTCTTCATCCACCGGGGAACCGGTACCGGCACCTTCGTCGTCCACAACGTGTTCTTCGTGGGCAGGGTCGCGCAGGGTATGATTGCGGGCGATGTGAACGCCGATGGCCATCTGGACCTCCTCGTCTCTCCTGGTTCAGTCAAGGTGTATTTCGGCAACGGTACGGGTGGATTCGCCAGCGGTCCAGTGTTTCCTGTCACGGCTCCCCTCGGTCTCGCAACGGGGGACTTCAACGAGGACGGCACCGTCGACATCGCGGCCGCGAGCAACACGCTGGGAACGGCGAACATCTTTCTCGGGACGGGCGGCGGCGCGTTTTCGAGCCCTGTAAGCTTCCCGATGGGCCCGGGCGGTCTGCAGCTGGCCCTGGAGCCCGCGGACTTCGACGGAGACGGTCATGAGGACTTGGCCACGGGCCATGTGGTCGGTGGAAGTCCCGCGGGCAACGTGTCGCTCATCGCGGGGGACGGCACCGGCGCTTTCGGCCTAGCCTCCACCTTCTTTGCGTCCACAGCTACCGTGGGACACCTCCGGGCCGCTGATCTCGACGTCGATGGACGGCCGGACCTTGTCGCAGCCGACGTCAGTCCGACTGGCGTGTGGGTCCTCCTCAATACCAGTACCAGCGTCGTCACCGTTGACATCGACATCAAACCCGGCAGCGACCCGAACTGCTTCAACAACGATGGTCACGGGGTGATCCCCGTGGCGATCCTCGGCAACGCCGAGTTCGACGTCACCGACGTGGACCCCGCCACGGTGACCCTGGCTGGCCTCTCGGTCGGTGCCAAGGGCAAAAGCAACAAGCTCATGGCGCATTTAGAGGACGTGAGTGGGCCCGACGGGATCCCAGACGGCGTCATTGACCTCGTGGTCTAGATCGAGGATATGGATGGCACCTTCACCAGTGGAAACGGAGTCGCCACCCTCACCGGCCAGTTGTTCGACGGTACTGCGATTGAAGGCAGTGACGAAATCTGTGTCGTTCCGTAGAACAGAGTGAGTATCACCAGCGACCCAGCCCCGAGCGTCGCAGCGGCGTTCGGGGCTTTCTCCAATCGGCCCCTTCGTCTTCTCAGGGTGCGTCAGGTTCCTCCAGCGGCCACCAGGGTGGAGCGGGTTTAGCGAGCGTGAGCTGATTGTGGCCAGCGCCATTCGATGTCTTCAACCCGCACGCCCACGATGCGCTCGGAAGAATGACGAGTGGGACGTTCAGTTGTTCCGCAGAACACCCCGCAGCCAACCTGAGAAAAGTCTCTAGGAAATCTCACTACCGTTTCATGCACAGTTCATTACTGACCGTCCGTTGAGACAGCAGCTCCGCCGGTGGCCCCTCGTGGCCCCG
>JBDHAF010000303.1:0-3402 GCA_039588255.1 Gemmatimonadota bacterium
TCGCCGGACAGTCGCTGGATCGCGGCGCGTGTATGGTCTTTGATGCTGAATCCGGGATGGAGGATCGCGTTGGCGCCGAGATGCTCGACCGGCCAGGCCATGCCAGCGAATCGGCAGGCCGGCACGGTGAAGCGGTGAGTCCGCCCACTCAGGGTCGCTTCGATCTCGAACCGGCGGACCACCTCGACCCCGTCGTCCTCGGAGATGTCGGCCACGATCTTCGCGGTGAAGTTGGTGAGTGGAACTTCGGTCGGCCCGTCCCGCGTCACCTTCACCCAGACTATGCCGTTCTCTGTCTCCCGATACGGCCCAACCGTCCCATCCGTCCCATCGGGAGTGGGGTGCGGCAGCTCGCGGAGCGTGCTGGACGCTCGGGAGACGAGATCGTCAACCGTCCCGCCGGCCGCCAGAAAGTCATCCAGGCCAACCTTGCCGCCATTCTGGCTGCCCGGCAGGTAAATGACGTGGACATGAGCGCTACGGCTTTCGAGGAATGACTTCAGGCGCGCCAGGGCGTCGTAGACTGCCGGCTTCGTCATCACGTCGGAATCAAAGCCGAGATAGACCTTCCGCCCGTTGAGGGCGATTGATTCCCAGTCGGGGAGGGCGACTTTCCCGCCACGCCCGTTTGTGCCGCGCCAGTTCCAGACGCCCAACACATCAATGCAGCACAGCCCTTTGCTTACAGCTGCATCCGCCTTCCGGACGCCTTCGGTGATGAAGAGTGGAATCTTCGGGTCTGTCAGATGTGGGCGCGCCGGTGGGGGCACGTCGATCACCATCCGGGTGCCGATCGGCGTCTCGTACTTCACGGCTTTCGTGTTGCGGATGCGCGGGGAATTGGGGCGGACCTGGTAGGTCGCGATCTCGCCTCGCGTATCCCAGATGGGAATCAGGAGCGCCGGTGTCTGGCGCTGGGCTCTGCCGAACCCAAGGCGCTCGAGGACGGCCTTGGTTTCGACCGAGCGATAACCCCGGGCCTCTATCACCTCGGGTGCGATTGCGGAATCGGCCAAGAGCCTCGCGTGCTCGGGCCGGAGGATGAGGCCGCCCGTCGCTTTGCTTTGGTTTCTACTCACGGGGGCTCCCGCCTTCTCCTGCATCGGGCACACTCTTCATACCCTGTAGCTGGTCGTTGCCGACCGCGGTCTTCTCCTTCAACGCGTCCATCTTCGTCTCACTCATCAGCCCGCCCAACCATTCGTTGCGGGTCGGGACCGAGCCGCCCGCGCTTCCGGCCAGCTCTTCTGCTGCTCGGTATCGGGCCAGCTTACCATCCACCGGTCATTCACTTTTCGTCCCCTGATCCTCCCCTGAAGCACCAGGCGCCTCCACTCGGTCACGTTCCTAAGAGCAATCCAGACAGCAGTCTCCATTCCAGAGGGCATCGTGTGGATCCCGTTGTGGTTTGCCGCATTTCATGCACGGTATTGCACGATCGATCTTCCGTTGGGCCTCCTCGAATATCCGGCCCCACTTCTCCTCGATATCTTTGAGTGCTTCCCGCATCTCCTCGGCTCCCAGACACGACTCGATCGTGCCGAGTCGCCTTTCGACGAAGGATGCCATTCTCCATTCGGAGCTGCCGGTGTACCGGAAGAAGATCCAGTCGTAGTCCAGTTGGCGGAGCTCGTTGAGGTAGTGGTGCGCAAGGACGGCCAACTCGAAGCGTGTTGGCACGAAATCGTCCACTAGCGCAGCCAACTCATCGTTCACGCCGGCAACTGGTAGCGTGTTCAAGCCCAGCGCTGTCCGTTCCAATCCTTCGGATTCTTTCGGTTTCTTGCTTGGCATTTCGATTCTCCTTAGTCCTGGTATGAGAATGATGGGGAGCGTGAAGAGCTTGGCGCAGGGCTCTTTCCGCTCCTGGACCCGGAACCGCTGTGCTACAGCCAGACCGCGTCTCCGCTTAGCCGGCATCGTGCGCAACGGGCCAAAAGCCGGACTCGGACCCGAGACACGACCAGAGACCCTCTCTCATGCGGTTCTCAGTTCCGCGACTGGCACTGTGGACATCACAGCCTCTTCGTTGAGACTTTGCCGGTGTCGATTGCGTCCGCCAGCTGTTCGAGTGTCGCACGGCGAGCGATCTCGTCCCGGTCGTGAGAGACTGACGCGGGCGGAGCTAACGTGCCGCTCACTCGTCCTCCAATCTCAGGACCCTCGGACCGCGGCGGTCTTGCTCGGTGCTCCGGTGGCCTATTCGAGCGCTTGGGTCGGCCTGTTCGCCGCCCACCCGGGGCGAGACGTCCTTGGTCTCACCGACGCCCAGCCGGCGGGCAAGCTCGCGACCGACGGCCCGGATAAGATCTTCGTCTTGGGATGCGACCACGGGCACCGCGTCCCGTGGGCTCTCACCCTTGAGGATCGACAAGAAAAGCTTCCGCATCTGCATAGCCTCCAAGAAAAAGGGGCCCCGTCTTCGAGGCCCTCCATCTTCTTCTTCCGCTCGCGTGCCAGAAGCGTTTACATGCCCGCTGCCCGCCGGTGCACTTGCCGCGCCCGTTGTTTCAGGCGGTGCTTCATCACACGTACCGTCTCAGGTGCGATGTGTAACTCGACCGCAAGTTCCTTGGCGGTTGCGTCCGGGTTATCGCGGAGGAGATCCAGCAGGTCCCTCATCTTACCGTTAAGACTTCCACGTAATTGCTCGCAGAAGCGCCAAGCCTCCCGGGCGCGCTCTGTCGCCTCGAGGGCCTCTAAGGGATTGGGTAACGGTTCGCTGTGTAGATGCCCCGCAACATGGGCGTCCTCGGGGTGGGTTCCCCTTCGCCAGTGTGGGCCGAGCAGCTCCTCGGTCACGATGTTGTTCAACTGCCGGGCGATCTCCCGCTTGAGACGGAGAGAATCCAAACGCCAGGGCTCTGGCGGAATCGCGAGGACGAGGCTGCTGACCACGAGATCCTGAAGGGTGGTCCCCTCATCCTCCAGCCGCCGAAGCGCCTCTCGGACCGCATCCGAGATTGCCTGCAGTCGTTTCGGATGGATTGGCTTAGGGAACCAGAGCACGGGAGCACGGCCAGCTGACGGAGGGCGGCCACCCGCTCCGCTTCGGAAGAGGCGCCAGCGACCGTCGCTACAAGCAGCTGGAACTGGTGTCGGTCATTTCCCAGGATCCCGAGCGACCGAAAGCGACCGCGACGCCAGGTCGCTGACTTGGCCCATGGAGCCGGTGGCCACTCTAGGAGGCACTCGTTCTCACCCCACGGAGTGCGCACGATCCGAACTCCGAGACTTCGCCGCTTCGGCTCGACCATGAACACGTCTCGATAGCCAGCGTGGAAGGCGGTCCGGAGCAGGTGGCGAGGATCGATGGTCGGGGGGCGCTCGAGGAACAACTGTCCTTGAGCACGAGCACGGTGGGCATCCCATGGGTATCGTCGAGCGGTCATCCGCTTCCAC